>JBAQBC010000192.1:0-2038 GCA_049286035.1 Xanthobacteraceae bacterium | reverse complement strand
CGGGGAGAGACCGCCTGACCGGCTTCATGCAATCCCATCTTGCCGGCGGCGGCCTTATTCTGGCGGCAACGCATGGCGCGCTTGGATTGGGCGGCGCGCAGGAATTGTCGCTCGATGAAAAAATTCCCTCCGCCCTTCCTGGGGACGGTTTGGGACGGGGATCGGAAGCAACGGTGGGAGCGGTCACACCATGACCCCGCTCACCGCGCTCCTCGTGCGCGACATGCGCATCGCCGTGCGGGTCGGCGGCGGCGCGATGATCGGCGTGTTGTTCTTCGTGGTCGTCGTCACGCTGACGCCGTTCGCCGTCGGGCCCGATCTCGCGCTGTTCAAACGCATCGGACCGGCCATTCTCTGGCTGGCGGCACTGCTGGCGAGCCTGCTCGCACTTGATCGCTTGTTTGCCAGCGACCACGAGGACGGCTCGCTCGATCTGATCCTCACCGGCGGGTCGCCGCTGGAGCTCGTCATCGCCGCGAAAGGGCTTGCGCATTGGCTCACCACCGCGATCCCCCTGATCGTGGCGGCGCCGCTGATCGGCCTCCTCCTCGATATCGAGCCGCCGGCGCAAGCCGGCCTGGTGCTCACGCTTCTGGTCGGCACGCCGGCGCTGACGTTTATCGGCGCCGTCGGCGCCGCCATCGCGGTGACGCTGCGGCGCGGCGGGATGCTGTTAGCCATCATCGTGCTGCCGTTGACCGTGCCGGTCCTGATTTTTGGCGTCGCCGCCGCTAATGCCGCGGTGGCAGGACCGGTGCCGTTCGGGACGCCATTTACGGTCTTGTGCGCGCTCACTTTGGCCAGTCTTGTCATCGGACCTTTCGCCGCCGCGGCAGCGTTGCGACTGGACATTGAGTGAGAGCGCCGTAGATAGGACATCGCCGATGCGCCTTTCCGAACTCGCCAATCCGTCCCGCTTCCTGCGCACAGCGAATCTCGCCATTCCATGGCTTGGCGGCGCGACTGCCATGGTGTTCGCATTCGCGATCTATCGCGCGATGCTGGCGCCGGACGACTATCAGCAGGGCGCTACGGTCAAGATCATGTTTCTGCATGTGCCATCGGCTTGGCTTGGAATGCTGTGCTGGGGGCTCATGACGATCGCCGCGCTCGGCACGCTGGTTTGGCGTCATCCGCTGGCGGACGTTGCGGCCAAGGCCGCAGCGCCCCTCGGGGCCGCATTCACGCTGCTCTGCCTTGTCACAGGCTCGCTGTGGGGCCGGCCGGAATGGGGCACTTACTGGGTATGGGATGCCCGCCTTACCTCGGAATTGATCCTGTTTCTTCTTTACCTCGGCGTGATTGCGCTATGGCGCACCGTCGAAGATGCTTCGCGCGCGGCGCGCGCGGTCGCGATCCTGACCCTTGTCGGCGCAATCGATCTACCGATCATCAAATTCTCGGTCGATTGGTGGAATACGCTGCATCAGGGCGCATCGGTATTTCGCCTCGGCGGCTCGACCGTCGATCCGACCATCCTGATCCCGTTGTTGCTGATGGCGGCGGCGTTTACGTTGCTGTTCGTGACGCTCCTGCTCGCCGCCATGCGCAACGAGATCTTGCGGCGGCGGGTGCGGACGCTCCGCTTGCTGCAAGCGAGCGCGACAGGCTGACGATGCCGGCGACGGCCCATATAGAGTTCATCGTCGCCGCCTATGGCGCCGGCATCGTGGTGATTGTAGCGCTGATCGCCTGGGTCATGTTCGATTATCGATTGCAGCGCCGTATTCTTGCCGAACTGGAAACGACAGGAGTCTCGCGACGCTCCGCGCGCGATTCGGCGGAACGAACGGTGAGTGACGGCGCATGAGCGAGACCGCAAGTGAGAATAGCGAGATGCATCCGCGGCGGTTCGTCGTCCGGCTCCTAGTCGTGGTGCCGCTCATTCTTTTTGCGGGCCTCACGGCTTTTTTTCTGATCCGCCTCAATGCCGGCGACCCCTCGCTGATCCCCTCGGCCTTGATCGGTCACCCGGTGCCGCAAACGACGCTGCCGCCGATCGCCGGATTAAAGCGCGACGGTGCGGCTGTTCCGGGCG
>JBAQBC010000191.1:0-3388 GCA_049286035.1 Xanthobacteraceae bacterium | reverse complement strand
ACGATCGCATTCATAACCGCGGGACAGGAGCCTATAGCGCCTGCCTCACCGGCTCCCTTCACGCCCAACGGATTGTGCGTGCAAGGAACGTTGCGCGTCTCGAAGGTGATGGCGGGCACATCGTTGGCCCGCGGAACCGCGTAATCCATCAGGCTTGCGGTCATGAGCTGACCGGAATCCGGATCATAGACGGCGTGTTCCATAAGTGCCTGGCCGATGCCCTGTGCGGTGCCCCCGTGGACCTGACCAGCGAGTAGCAGCGGATTGAGCGTCGCGCCGAAATCGTCCACGACCACGTAGTTGACGATCCGAGTTTCTCCCGTCGCCGGGTCAATCTCAACCTCTGCGATGTGGGTGCCATTGGGATAAGTTGCCTGTGGTGGCGTAAATGCATCACTGGCGGTAAGACGACTTTCCGCGTCTGGACGCTGCGCCAGCGCAGCAAATGAGATCATTCGATCGGTGCCGGTAACTCGCACAGTGGCGTCGACGATCTCGAGATCATCCGCACCCGCTTCGAGCGCTTCAGCCGCAAGCGCTTTAAGATTTTCGGCAAGTTTTTTCGCCGCACCGGCGAGCGAGGCGCCGCCACAGGGGATCGAGCTTGAACCCCCGGTGCCGAGACCACTGGCGATGCGGTCGGTATCACCTTGCACCATAATCACCCGCTCGGGCGGTAAGCCGAGATGCTCGGCAACGACTTGTGCATAGGCGGTCGCATGACCTTGCCCGGTTGATTGCGAACCGATCAGCAGCGCGGCAGATCCGTCAGGTCGGAGTTGCAGAGTCGCCGTCTCCGACCCGGCGTTGCCGCACGCCTCAATGTAGGTCGAGAGCCCGATGCCGCGCAGCCGGCGCGCCTTCTTCGACAGACGCAGCCTCTTGGCGAAGCCGGACCAGTCGGCGAGTTCCTGGGCGCGTTTAAGATGCGCAGCAAAGTTACCTGAATCATAATTCTGACCGGTCGCGCTCTTAAATGGCATCGCGCCTGGCTTGATGAAGTTGCGCCGCCGCAGCGCGTCGGGTGCAATCCCAACTTCCCGCGCCGCATGGTCAACCAGCCGCTCAATAACGTAAGCCGCCTCTGGTCGTCCAGCGCCGCGATAGGCGTCGACCGGCACAGTATTGGTGTAGACACCGCGCACGCGAACATGACACGTCGAAATATCATAGACGCCGGGTGACAAGACGGCGCCCAGCGTGGGAATAAGCGGCGCGAATTGTGACAGATAGGCGCCCATATTGGCAACGAGATCGACGTCGAGCGCGAGAAAGCGGTGCTTTTCGGCGAGAGCAAGTCGTGCCGTCGTTACATTGTCGCGGCCCTGCATATCGCCGAGAAAATGATCGGACCGGTCGGCAATCCAGGACACCCGCCCCCGCAGTTGCCTTGCAGCGACGGCAGCGAGTGCGTATTCGCGGTATGGAAATAACTTGGTCCCGAAACCGCCACCCACATCGGGCGTCATCACTCGCAGCTTTTCGGCAGGGACTTTTAGAACCTGTACGAGCACGTCCCGGATCGCGTGCGGTCCCTGGCTCGATAGAGTCAGCGTCAGGCGATCGTCGGTGGCGTCGTAATCAGCCACTACACCGCGCGTGTCGAGATAATTGGCTACTACACGCTGATTAACGAGTGTCAACGAAATAACTTTAGCTGCCTCAGCAAAGACTCGGTCAGTTGCGGCCTTGTCGCCCAGCGAGATGTCAAAGACGACATTATTATTGTGCTCCGCCCAAACCAGGGCTGCGCCTGGCTTAAGCGCCTCGGTCGCGCCGATCACGTGCGGCAGCTGTTCCCAGGTGACGCTAATGGCTTCGGCGGCATCTTTGGCGCGCTCGAGCGTATCGGCGACAACAAAAGCAATTGCGTC
The DNA here is from genome assembly GCA_049286035.1 of Xanthobacteraceae bacterium. Classification (GTDB taxonomy): domain Bacteria; phylum Pseudomonadota; class Alphaproteobacteria; order Rhizobiales; family Xanthobacteraceae; genus BOG-931. The sequence goes on along the minus strand of JBAQBC010000191.1, from coordinate 1,514 downwards.
GCCGACATGGCGCACCTCGTCGCGCGCCAAGACGGCGTAGGGCGGCACTTCGAGAACAGTGTTAGGAAGCTCCACGGTGCATGGCAGAAGGCCGAGGTTCTCTGTCTCGGCCCCGGTGAGCACAAGGCGCACGCCCGACATCGCTCTTGCTTTGGCAGCGTCGATATGAAAGCGCGCATGCGCATGGGGTGACCGTAGGACAACTGCATACAGCGTCTCACGCGGTGCTACATCACCGACATAGCGTCCGACGCCGCGCAGCAGCGGATCGTCTTCTTTACGTAGGACGGATTGGCCGAACCCGAATTTCACTGCCTGCATTGCCATTTGCTTCGCAGCCAAAAATCGCATGTCGAAATTACGGCATTTAGGTTAGAGTGGAAATGGCAGTTTGCAATTAGGTAGGATGCCTCCAATGACTGTTTCCATGTACACCGTTTCTATTCCAGTCTTCATTCAACACCTGAACGGACTGAATACCGTTCTCGACAAGGCTGCTACATGGGCGGCCGCTCGCAAAGTGAATGAGACTGATCTTTTGAACATGCGTCTATCCCCCGACATGTTCAATTTGGCGCGGCAGGTACGCGCGGCCACCGATCACGCCGCGAACGCGGCTGCGCGCTTGTCTGGCAAAGAGCCTTTTAAATTCGCAAACGACGAGACGACAATTCCCCAACTGAAAGATCGCATTGCCAAGACCATCGATTACCTCAAGAGCATCAAGCAGACCGAGATCGACGGCGCCGAGACTAAAGACATCAGCATCACTTTCCCAAGCGGGCAGACACGGCAATTCACAGGTCAGAGCCTCTTGCTTGGCAACAGCTTGCCCAATTTCTACTTCCACACCACAACGGCTTACGACATTGTTCGGCAGTGCGGAGTGGAGATCGGAAAACGCGATTTTATGGGCACACCACCGACATGAAGAGACTGCTCGCATCTCGCGGGTTCGGATTTTTTTGCCCGTCACGAATACGCTTGGTTTTGAATTCGGCATTGGGGAGCGCACTCCATGCGAGCACCTGGTCGGCAACCTAGACCTCGCAGGGGATGCGTATTTCGGCCGCAGTAATTGAAAAAGGAAGGAAGCATGGCGGGGGAGTTCTCGAACAAAGTGGCTGTCGTTACAGGTGGCAGCCGCGGCATCGGCCGCGAGATCGCGGTTGAGCTTGCCCGCTCAGGCGCACAGACGGTTATCGTTTCTTCTTCGGCGGACAATCTCGCTAGCGCTGCCAAGACGATCACCTCGGCTGGGCTCGCGCCCCTCACCATCACCGCCGATTTGCGGACGCTAGAAGGGTGTCAGCAGGCTTTCGACAGTGTCAGGGACAATCGGTGCGACGGCACTTGCCGCGTCGGTCACCGACCCGCACCAGTTCCACTCAGGGCGACAGTTCGCCGCCTGGTTGGGACTGACGCCACTTCAGAAGTCGAGTGGTGGTAAAGAGCGGCTCGGACGTATCACCAAGATGGGCGACAAGTACTTGCGCAAGCTGCTCATCGTCGGC
>JBAQBC010000190.1:0-14965 GCA_049286035.1 Xanthobacteraceae bacterium | reverse complement strand
CGCCGGCCAATCCGGCGAACAGGCCGGACAGCATGACCGCGACCATCTTGAAATTTTCGACGCGATAGCCGATCGCGCGGGTGCGCGGCTCGTTCTCGCGGATCGATTGCAGCACCATGCCGAACGGTGATTGCGTCACCCGGCGCAGGATCAGATAGGAGCCGGCGACCACCGCGAGCACGAACCAATGCATGGTGGTCGAGGTAAAGCGGGCGTCGTAGAGAAACGGGATTCGCAAATGCGGCCGAGTGAAGATCAGGCCGTTTTCGCCGCCGGTCACCGCCGTCCAGGTGAAGATGATGACATAGAAGATCTGGCTGAAGATCAGGGTCGTGATGGCGAAATAGATGTCGCGCAGGCGAGTGGAGAAGTAGGCGACGAACAAGGCGGCGCCGGCGGCGCCGGCAAGCCCGAACAGGATCGCCAGCCACAGATTCGGCGGGCTGACGATCAACAGCGCGCCGGCGGCGCCGTACATGCCAAGCCCGAAAAAGGCCGAATGGCCGAACGACACCATGCCGGTGTAGCCGATCAAAAGATCGGACGACATGGCTAAAAGCCCCCAGATCAGAATTTCGGTGATCAGCCGGCGCCAGAATTCGGGCAGCACCAGGGGTGCCGCGATCAGCACCGCCATCACCACGCAAAAGCCGATCCAGAACACGATCGTTTGGCTTGCGCGCGCTTGGTCCCGCGGCAATGCCCGGAGCGCAGTTTCCTGGTTGAGCGGTGCGGTCGTCATCGCGGCGTTGCTGCAAACAGCCCGGTGGGCCGGAATAACAGGGTCAGGATCAGAATGACGAAGGAGACGATCACGGCGCGCGACGGATCGAGCCAGATCGTCGTATAGGCCTCGATCAGACTGATGAAGATCGCTGCCGCGATCGAGCCGACGAAATTGCCCATGCCTCCGACCACAACGACGATGAAGGCCTTGAGCACCCAGTCCAGCCCCATGGTGTGGCTGACGCCGACCATCGGTGCAAACAACACCCCGCTCGCCGCCGCCATTGCGGCGCCGATGGCGAACACGCCGGTGTAAACGAGCGGCACCGGAATCCCCATGGCCTGCGCCATCATCCGATCCTGCGCGGTGGCCCTGATCCAGACGCCGAATTTCCCGTGCTTGAGGAACAGCCAGAAGCCGCCGATGATCGCGGCGGAAAGCGCCGCGACCAGCAGGCGATACCAGGGATATTGCAGATAGAACAAAGTGAATTGGGCGTCGATCGGCGCCGGAATTTTGCGCACCACCGGGCCGAATTGCCATAGCGCGTAGTTCTGCAGCACCAGCGATACGCCGAAGGTGGCGAGGATGGTGTTGAGTGGGTCGCGGCCGATCAGCGGACGCAGTGCGACGATCTGCATCGCGGCGCCGAGAATCGCGACGAGGAGCGCAGCTCCGATCAGCGCCAGCCAGAAGCTTCCGGTGCTCACGAACACCACAAAGCCGAGATAGGCGCCGAGCATGAACAATTCGCCATGGGCGAAATTCACCACGTCCATAATGCCGAAGATCAGCGTCAATCCCGAGGCGACCAGCGCGAGGATCATGCCGGTGACGATACCGTTGACGGTCTGAATGATCAGCAGATCGATCGGAATGGCATGGAAGAACTGCGCGATCGCGTCCATCTCACACCCCGAGATATTGCTTGATGATCGGATGGTGAATGTCGAGCTCGGCAGCCGCACAGTGATGGCGAACGACGCCTTTCTCCATGATGTAGACGCGCTCGCTTGCTTCCAACGTCAGCGGCACGTTCTGCTCGACCAAAAGAATGGCGACGCCTTCATTGTGCAGCACTTCGATGATGTTGCGGATCTGCGACACCATGCGCGGCATCAGGCCTTCGGTCGGCTCATCGAGCAGGATGATCTTGGGCTCGAGCATCATCGCGCGCGCGATTGCGAGCATCTGTTGTTCGCCGCCGGACAACGTGCCGCCGGCCTGCGTGCGCCGCTCCTTAAGCACCGGAAAATAGGTGAAGGCTTTTTCCAGAAGCATCGCGCGCCTGTCTTCGGTCACGCCGTTGCGATCGAGCCCAGTGCGCAGGTTTTCCATCACCGTCAGCAGGCGGAAGATACGCCGGTCTTCCGGCACGTAGGCGATGCCGAGCCGCGCTAATTTGTGCGGTGGCGCGCCGTTGGTCGAAAAGCCCTCGAACCGCACCGTTCCCTGGCTTGGGCGAACAAGTCCCATGATGGTCTTGAGCGTGGTGCTTTTGCCCACGCCGTTGCGGCCTAAGAGCCCGACCACCTCGCCGGGTGCGACGTCGAGAGACACGCCGTGAAGGATATGGCTCTTACCGTAATAGGTATGCACGTTCTCGACACGAACGAGCGGTGTGGCGCTTTCGGCCAAAGTGCTTTGAGCCAAAGTGCTTTCAGCCAAAGTGCTTTGATCTAGGCTGCTCATGTCTTCAGATAGACCTCCAGCACCTTCGGATTGTTCTGGATTTGCTCAGGCGTTCCTTCGGCCAGGACGGCGCCGTAATGGAGCACGGTGATGCGCTGACACAGCTCCATGACGACCTGCATGTCGTGTTCGACGATCAGGATGGTGAGATTCTTGGCGATGCGGCGGACCAGTTGTTTGGTCTCTTCGGTTTCGGCCTGGCTCATGCCCGCGGTCGGCTCGTCGAGGCAAAGGAGCTTGGGTTCGGTGGCGAGCGCAATTCCGATTTCAAGCGTGCGCTGCTCGCCATGCGAGAGATTGGAAGCAAATTCCCGCGCTTTGCCGAGCAATCCGACCGCCTGGAGCGCTTGTTCCGCCTTCTGGTTGATGTCGGTAAGTCCGTTGTGGTGGGAAATCATGTTCCATGAATGCCGGCGCGATTGCGCGGCGATACGCACGTTCTCGAACACCGTGGCATTCGGCAGGATATTGGTGATCTGATACGAGCGGGCGATGCCTTTTTGCGAAATCCGGTTGCTCGGCAGCCCGGTGATGTCCTCGCCGTCGAAGATGACGCGGCCGCCGCTCGGCCGCAGCACTCCGGTGAGGCAGTTGAAGAATGTGCTCTTGCCGGCGCCGTTCGGGCCGATGATGGCCCGCACCTCGTCGCGCGCGGCTTCGAAATTGACTTGCGATAGCGCCGAAAGTCCGCCGAAGCGGACCGATAATGCCTCGGTCTTGAGCATAGGCGCAAAGTTCGCTCCCCGGCCATTCGCCGGGGAGCGTAGCTCGGACGCGGGTTGCGCGCGCACCTAGGCGGTGAAATTGCAGGCCGGCGGCACTATCGTCTTGGCGCCGGGCACCGTTTCCTTGAGATGATAGGTGCCGCCGCTGACCTCGAAGATGAATTCTTGCGGGAAGGCCTGGTGATCTTCCTTGCGCAGCGTCTTGTCGCCTTGCGGGAAATCCGGGCCAGCCTTCATCTCGAGACCTTCGAGCGCTTCGATCAGTTTTGTGGTGTCGTCGCGGCCCTGGAAATTCGATTTCTGGATGCCGAGCTTCACCGCGTTGATCGATTCGTAGTTCGACTGCACATATTTATCGGGCAGCGGGCCGGACGGATCGATCTTGGCCAGCCGCGCCTTGGCTTCGTCGAAGAACTCATGGTGATAGGGCGTGTCCAACGGGCCCTGGAACACCGGGATATAACGATTGATCGCCGTGAAGCCGTCGATCTTGTTGCCGATCGCGATCAGATTGGTCGATTCGGAAATCGAGCCGTCGCCGGCCCAGCGATATTTCTTGGTCAGTCCGAGATCGTAAACTTGGGTGGATATGGTGACGCCGTCCTTGCCGAAGAAAATCCCGAACAGCCCGTCGAAATCGCCGGAGATTTTCGACAGGAAGGGAGTCATGTCTGGGGTGCCGAGGGGAATGCCGGTTGTGCCGACGATCTCGCCGCCGTTCTTTTTGATCTCATTCGCATAGGCGTCGCGAGTCGATTGGCCCCAGGAATAATCGGCAAAGGCGATGTGCCACTTCTTGCCCATCTTGGTCAGGGTCGGCGCGAAGGCGACCGCCTGCGCTGGGGCGTAATCGTACGGCCGGAAACTGTAGCGATTGCATTTGCTGGTGGTCAGCGTCGTATCGAGGCAGACGCTGATCATATTGACGATCTTGGCGTCCTCCCAGACCGGCATGCAGGCCAGGCAGATGTTGGACAGGAATCCGCCGACGTGAACGTCGATATTGTCCTCTTGCACCATCTTCGAGGTCTTCTGCCGCGCCACTGCCGGCGAGCTTTCATCATCGACGACGATGAGATCAATCGGCCGGCCGTTGACCCCGCCTGAATTATTGATGCGGTCGATGGCCATCTGCAAACCGACCACGGCAGTCTTGCCGCCGGCAGCGCCAGGGCCGGACAGCGGCTGCTCCGAACCGATCTTGTAGGGCTTGGCGGCGCCGAACGCGGCGCGCCACGGCGCCGGAACCAGCATCATGGCGCCGATCGCGCCGCCGCCCCAGCCGACGATCCGCCGGCGCGTGAGCTTGCCGCGATACCAGATATCTTCAGCCCACTTTTCTTCCTTCCACTTCTCTGTCATTGGCTTTCCTTCCTAGCTGTTCCGTCCTTCTGGAATCCGGGCAGGTCCCCTAACGGGCTTTTTTTGGCGGATGATTTATGCCGTAAGCAAACGCGATATCGCCCGCACTTTCAACCGGATTCGATTGCCGCTGTGTCGGCGGTGATCGCCAAACGCGTGTAACATCGTCGCGGTGGCAGTGCTTTTTCCGCGCTTTCCTGATGCTAAAATGGGCAAAATGTGGTGACGGTAAACATGCAAGAACAGACCATGACGACGGCGGGCGGGCTGCGGGCAAATCCGGAAACGCTATCGACCGGCCGCACGGCGCGGCTTGCCATTCGGCGCAATCAGCATGCGGGGCCGACTTCGGGGCTGGCGCCCGGCTTTGTTCAGGCCAATCTTGCCATCCTGCCGCAAGCGCTGGCTCAGGACTTCCTGCAATTTTGTCAGCGGAATCCGAAGCCGTGCCCCTTGATCGGAATTTCCGCTCCGGGCGATCCCCGCGTACCGGCGCTCGGCGAGGATCTCGATATCCGCACCGATCTGCCCCGCTACCGGGTCTGGCGCAACGGCGTATTGGTCGATGAGCCGGCCGATATCCTCAAATGGTGGCGCGATGACCTCGTCACCTTCGCGATCGGCTGTTCGTTCTCTTTCGAGGAGGCGTTGCTCGAGGCCGGCATCGAATTGCGCCACATGACCTGCGACTGCACGGTGCCGATGTATCGCACCTCGGTCGAGACCGCGGCCGCGGGGCCGTTTCACGGCCCGCTCGTCGTTTCGATGCGCCCGATGAAGCCCGCCGACGCCATCCGCGCCATTCAAATAACGACGCGCTTTCCCTCGGTGCATGGCGCGCCGGTGCATATCGGCAAGCCGGAAATGATCGGGATCAAGGACCTTGGTCGCCCTGATTGGGGCGATGCCGTGCCGGTGCACGAGGACGAAATTCCGGTATTTTGGGCCTGCGGGGTGACGCCGCAATCGGTGATCATGGCGGTGCGGCCGGATTTCTGCATCACGCATTACCCGGGGGCCATGCTGGTCACCGATCGGCGCAATAGCGAATTTGCCATTATGTGAAAACCCTCTCCCCCTGCGGGAGAGGGTGCCGAGCGAGCGCTAGTGAGCGAGGCGGGTGAGGGGTTTGCGTGCGCAGGATCACTAGCTATACCCCTCACCCGGCTCGTGCACGCGTACGCTTCACACTCGCCACCCTCTCCCACGAGGGGAGAGGGAATAATTTGCGATATCCCATGCTCACCGATTTTCAGCAGCACTACACGCCATCGGAATTGCTCAAAGGCGAGCCCGGCAAAGTCACCGCCGATCTCGATCGCGACGGCAATCCGCATTATCTGCTCAACCCGCTGCTCGCGGATCTCGGCGCCCATATCCGCATGATGGATGCAAGCGGCATCGACGCCGGCGTGCTCACCTGCGGCTCAGGCTTCGACCAGCCTGACCTCGCGATCTGCCGCCTGATCAACGATCGCCTGCGTGACGCGGAGAAAGCGCATCCCGGCCGCTTTATCGGCTTGGCGCATGTTCCGGCGCTTAATCCGAAGGAAGCCGCCGCCGAACTCAAACGCTGCGCCGTCGAGCTCGGATTTCCCGGCTCCGTGATCGCCTCGGAAATGCAGGATTTGCCGCTCGATGCCGAGGAGCTGCGGCCATTCTGGAAAGCCTGCGCCGATCTGAACCTTTACGTCTTCATCCATCCCTTGCCACGCGTCATCCGCTGGGCGCGCATGGATGCCGACGATCTCGGGCGCATGCTCGGCTGGGAGTTTTCGCTGATGACGGCGGCGGTGCGCCTGATCAATTCCGGCCTGCTCGACGAGCTGCCGAGCTTGAAAATTCAATTCTCGCATTTTGCCGGCGGTATCGGCCGCTATCGCGGCCGCATCCGCGGCTTTCAATCGCGTGAAAAATGGGGCACCGCGCAGCTGCCGCGCCATGGCCGCCGGCCCAAGCAATCATTCGATCACTACCTCGATCAGCGTTTGTTTTACGACACTGCCGGCTGGGCCGGCCCGGACCGCGCCGCCGAGCTCGGCGAACACTGGGTGCGCTTCGGCTTGCAGGAGCTTCCGCTGTCGCAACTCGTCTTCGCCAGCGATTATCCGCAAGCGGTTCGCGAGCCGGGCGAGGTCGCCGCTTATGTTGCGGCAGTGCGCGAGCTTGGTGAGAGCGGCCGCGCCATCGCCGACGGCGCCAATGCCGAGAAACTCATTCCCGATCTCAAACGCCGGCTTGCGGCGCGTGCATCGTCAGCCAAGGTGCCGGCATGAACGACAAGCCGGCAACGAATGAAGGCGCGACGTTCGATCCGGCGCGTGCCGGCTGGAAAATCGTCAAGCCGATCGGTTTTGGCGAACTGGTCGGACCGATTTGGCGAAATGGCGATGCCCGGTTTGGCTTCCTCGTCGAGGCCAAGCATCTGAACTTCGCCGATATCGTGCACGGCGGCATGCTCACCACGCTCGCCGATCAGGCCATGGGCATGACCGCGCTGCGCGCCTCCGGCAACAAGCCGCATGCGACCATCGAATTGAATATGCAGTTCGTCGGCGCGGTGCGGCTTAACGAATTCGTCGAAGCGCATTGCGAAGTCGTGCGGCTGACGCGCGCCATCATCTTCATGCAATGTAAGCTCGTGGTCGCCACGCGCGTGGTGGCGAACGCAACCGGGATCTGGAAGATCCGCGGTGAGTCATAGGTGACCCCACCTTGATCCTCCCCCTTTGCGCGGGAGGAAAGCGGCAACGATGACTCCTCCCTCCCCCTGTAAGGGGGAGGGTCGGGTGGGGGTCATGATTTCTGCCGAAACCGCTCCAGCGTCCCGCCTTTCATCACCGAGCCGGGCAGCGGATGGCCGACGACGTCCTCCGCAAGGCGTGCGCATTCGATCAAGGCATCGAGATCGATGCCGGTCGCGATGCCGAGCTCATCGCATAGAAACACGAGATCTTCGGTGCAGACATTGCCGGCGGCGCCTTGGTGGCCGGCGAACGGGCAACCGCCGAGACCGGCGACGGACGAGTCAAACCGCCGCACGCCCATTTCCAGCCCGGCATAGGCATTGGCGATCGCCATGCCGCGGGTGTCGTGCAGGTGCAGCGCGATGTCGAGCTGTGGCCAGCGCTCGCGCAAGCCTCCGACAACGCGCTTGACGGCAAGCGGCGTCGCCCAAGCCATGGTGTCGGCGAGCGTGATGTATTCGAGCGTGACGTCGTGCTCGCGCGCCACGTCGAGGATCTGCTGGACCAGCGCCACGACGCGCGCGACTGGAATATCGCCTTCGAAATTGCAGCCGAACGCCGCCATGATGCTGCCGCGCTCCACCGCAACGCCGGCGGCCTTGTAGCTCTCGACGATGGCGTGTTGCTCCGCGAGTTGCTGTGCCGCGTTGCGGTTCTGATTGCGCAGCGAGAATTTCTCGGACGCGGAAAGTTGGATCGTCCCGGTATTGGCCAAGCGATCGGAGAATTGCAGCGCGCGCTCGAAGCCTTTTTTGTTGAGCCAAAGCGCGGTGTATACGATGCCGGGTTTGATCTTAATCCCGCGCACCACAGCGTCGGCGTCGGCCATGCCGGGCACTGCTTTAGGATTGACAAACGAGACGACCTGAATGTGGCCGAGGCCCGTTTGCGACAAACCATCGATCAGCGCGATTTTGCGCGCGGTCACAATCGGCCCTTTTTCGATCTGAAAGCCTTCGCGCGGACCCTCCTCGGTAATGTGAACGGCGCTCGGTAAATCGCTCATGATTGTCGGCTCAATTCATCGTTCACCGCGACGACGCCGCGTGTGGCAAGCGCGGCAATCTCGTGGCGAGCAAATCCGAGTTCGGCGAGAATCTCGGCAGTATGCTCGCCGATCGCAGGCGCTTGCCGGCGCAGCGCGAAATCGTGCTCGCCAATCTCGATCGGTAGCCGCGGCAGCTTGGCGTGCCTGCCGCCGCCAAATTCGATGTCGAGCATGCGGCCTTGTGCATTGAGCTGCGGATCGTCGAACAAATCGCCGGGTCGCGCCACCGGCGCGAAGGGAATATCGATACGATCGAACAATTCGGCAAGTTCGGCGCGCTTATGCCGCGCGATGATCGCGGCGACGATCGGCCGCAAGGTGACGCGCGCGCGAACGCGGTCCTCGTTGGTTCTGTAGGCCGGAACATCCAAGAGGTCGCGGCGGCCGAACTTTTCGCAAAACCGCTGCCATTGTCCGTTGCTGGTGAGGCCGACGAAAATCTGCTCGTCGTCGGCGGTCGCGAACGGCTCGTAGATCGCCCAGGCGCCTTCGCGCGCCGGCATCGGCGGCAGCGGCCGCCCGGTCACCACCTCGCCCGCCATATGCTGCATCATCAGAAATGCGGTCGATTCGAATAAAGCGGATTTGATTATCTGCCCGCGCCCGGTGCGCTCGCGTTCGCGCAAGCCCGCCTGCACGCCGATCACCGCGAACATGCCGCCCATGATGTCGATCACCGAGGATCCGGCGCGCAGCGGCTGCCCCGGCGGTCCAGTCATATAGGCGAGCCCGGCCATGAACTGCACCACTTCATCGAGCGCGGGGCGGTGCTCGTAGGGCCCGCTGAGGAAGCCTTTCAACGCGCAATAAATCAGCCGCGGATTTCTTTTCGTAAGATCATCGTAACCGCAGCCGAGCCGCTCCATGGTGCCGGGCGCGAAATTTTCCAGGACGACGTCGGCGCTCGCGGCCAGCCGATACAGCAGCGCCCGTCCGTCGTCGTTTTTCAGATCGACGGCGAAGCTGCGCTTGTTGCGGTTGAATGTGGCGAAGAAGCCGGCGGCGAAACCGATGAGGCGGCGGGTCGAATCGCCGTCGGCCGGCTCGATTTTGATCACGTCGGCGCCGAGATCGGCGAGGATCAAACCGGCACTCGGCCCCATGATGGTGTGGCAGAATTCGAGCACGCGGATGCCGGCGAGGGGGAGGGGAACGTTAGCGGTCGGGCTCGGCATGGCCGGCACTCTAAATCCCTCTCCCTGAAAGGGGGAGGGTGGCGAGCCAACGGGTCCGGCCCGAAGTGGCCGGCCTGATGACAAGCTCCGCGAGCCGGGTGGGGGTCAATGCAACGCGTCCGATGACCCCCACCTCGATCCTCGTTTCACTCGGATCGGTCCTCCCCCTTTCGGGGGGAGGAAACTGAGGGCGATTCTACGCACCCTTCGCCCGCGCGTCCTGGATTGCGCGCCACAGCCGCTCCGGCGTCGCCGGCAAATCGATATGCCGGATGCCGAGCACCGAGAGCGCATCGACCAAGGCATTTGTCACCGCGGGCAGTGCGCCGACATTGCCGGCCTCGCCGGCGCCCTTGACGCCGAGCGGATTGGTCTTGGTCGGCACCGGATTGCTCTCGACGTGGAAACCGATCAGGTCAGCGGCGCGCGGCATCGCGTAATCCATGAACGAGCCGGTGAGAATCTGGCCTTGCTCGTCGAATTTGATGTCCTCCATGAGCACCTGGCCGATCCCCATGGCGATGCCGCCGTCGATCTGGCCGTGCAGCAATAGCGGATTGATCACGGTGCCGACGTCGTCAACCACGTTGTAGTCAACGATTTCTACCTCGCCGGTTTGTTCGTCGATCTCGAGCTCGCAGACATGCACGCCGTTGGGGTAGCTGGCGACATGGCCGGTCCAGATCGCCTTCTCGATCAGGCCGGGTTCCATGCCTTGCGGAAGATTTTTAGGTTCGAGCGAGGCTTTGGCGACTTCCTTGATGGTCAGCGTCTGGTTGGTCTTCTGACTCGAAAACACGCCGTCGGCGAATTTGATGTCGGCGGTGTCGATCTTGAGCATATGGGCGGCGATCGCCTTGGCTTTGGCCTCGACCTTGTCGGCGGCCAGCGTGAAGGCGGAACCAGAAAACGCCGCCGAGCGCGAGCCGCCGGTGCCCTCGGCGAAAAACACCTGATCGGTGTCGCCCTGGATGTAAGTCACTTCATTGGGATCGAGACCGAGCCGGTCGCACACGATCTGCTTGAACGCGGTTTCGTGGCCCTGGCCTTGATTGATGCTGCCGGAAAACATCGAGACCGAACCGGTACGGTCGAATCTGATCTCGGCGCCTTCGAGCCCGGCCGGCGCCGACCGCTCGATCGTGTTGGAAAAACCAAGGCCGCGCAGCTTGCCGTTCTTGCGGGCGCGGACGCGGCGCGCCTCGAAGCCTTTGCGGTCGGCGGCCGCGAGCGCCAGATCCATGTTCTTTTCGAATTCGCCGCAATCGTAAGTGAAGGTCACGCTGGTTTTGAACGGCATCGCGCTCGGCGGAATAGTGTTGCGCCGGCGCAATTCCGCCGGGTCGATGTTAAGCTCGTCGGCGGCGAGATCGACCATGCGCTCGATCACGTAGCCCGATTCCGGACGGCCGTTGCCGCGATAGGGGCGCACCGGCTGGGTATGCGTGAACACCGCGGTAGCCTCGATGTGCGAGGCGGGCGTGCGATAGACGCCGGCGAGTGTGCCGAGATTGCCGGTGAATGCCGGCATGCCGGTCTGCATATAGGCGCCGATCGCCGCAGTGACTCTGGCGCGGAAGCCGAGGAAGTTGCCGTCCTTGTCGAGCGCGAGCTCCGCTTCGGTGACATTGTCGCGCCCCTGCGCATCGCACAGAAACGACTCCGAGCGCGTCGCCACCCACTTCACCGGACGGCCGGTGAGCTTGGCCGCGCACAGCGCCAGCGCCACTTCGTTGTACACGGCCGACTTCATGCCGAAGCTGCCGCCAATATCGCCGCAGACGACGCGAATCTTGCTGTCCGGGACTTTCAGAACATATTGCGAAAGTTCGGTCTGAAACACATTGGTCCGCTGCAAGGTCGTGTAGATCGTGTAACGGCCCTCGATCGGCTCGAACACGCCGATGCAGCCGCGCGGCTCCATGGTCGCGGCGGTGACGCGGTTGATGACGAAGCGGTGTTTAACCACATGCGCGGCGCGCGCAAATGCGGCGTCGGTTGCCTCTTTGTTACCCTCGACCTGGACGAAGCCGATATTGTCGGGGCAATCGTCCCAAACGCGCGGCGCGCCAGCTTTCATCGCGTCGCCGGTCGAAGCAATCGCCGGCAGCGGCTCGTAATCTACTTCGATCAATTCGGCGGCGTCGATCGCCCGGTAGTAATTTTCCGCAACGACGAAGGCGACATAGTCGCCGATCATCCGCACCCGGTCCTCGACTAGAGCCGGGTAGCGCGGCCGATAACCGGGCGCGCCGTCACGGCGCTTTAGGCCGCCAGGCACCGGCAGATCGCCGAACCCGGCCGCCTTGTAGTCCGCGCCGGTGAGCACCGCGAGCACGCCGGGCGCGGCCTTGGCTTTTCCCGTGTCGATCGCGCGGATGCGCGCATGGGCATGCGGCGAGCGCAGCACATAGCCGAAGGCCATTCCGGGAAACACCATGTCGGCGACATAGCGGCCGTGGCCTTTGACCAGCCGCGGATCTTCAAAGCGCGGAACGGCCTGACCGATCGCAAATTCACCCATCAGAATTCACCACTTGCCTCGCGCATAACGACGTACCGGCCTGCGATTTCTAGAGATATGCCCGCTGCTATGGGGCATTGGCAGGAAACAAACGGTCTTACAACGGCGCCGCAGGGGCTTCAATCCGGGACGGCGCGGCGTTACGTTAGCGTGGATAGGCGATTGGCACCCGCTCGTCCCCGCAAAAGCGGGGACCCAGCTAAGCACTGCAGTCGTCGCAGGCTGATCTGGATTCCCGCTTGCGCGGGAATGAATGGAAAAATGCAGGTACGCTAGCGGCGTGACGCACAGCTCCTCATCAAAATCCGACACTGTGGCGGTGCAGACCTTCGAAGCCGCATTGGATGCCCGCGCGCAAGCGATGGCGGATGCCTGCACGCGCTGCGGCAAATGCGTCGAGGTCTGCCCGGTCACCGCGCCCGGCGGACTTAGCGCCGAAGAGCTGAAAAATCCCGCCGCGGTCATCGGCGGCGTCATCGACATCGTGCGCACCCGCCAAGTTCGCCCCGATGATGGCAATGATGCTGCGCGCAAATGGGCCAATGCCTGCATCCTCTCCGGCGAATGCATCAAGGCCTGCGATTATGGAGTCAATCCGCGCTTTCTCCTGTACATGGCGCGGGTGAAAATGGCGCGCGCCGCCGAACCGGCGGTGGCGCGCAAGAACGGCGTCGACGGTTTCCGCAAAGTGGCGCGCGAGGTCACGCAGCTCTCCCGCATCCAGCTCGATGACGCGCTGTTGGCGCGGCTCGGGCAGGGCGCCAAGGATCAGGGCGACGCGCCGGCGAGCAGGCAAGAGCCGCCGGATTTCGTTTTCTATACCGGCTGCAACGTGCTCAAGACGCCGCACATCGCGCTGCTGGCGCTCGATATCATGGACGCGCTCGGCGTCACCTATGACGTGATGGGCGGCCCGACCCATTGCTGCGGCATCGTGCAGATGCGCGCTGGCGATGTCGCCACGTCCGGCCGCGTCGGCGAAGGCACGCTGGACAAGCTCGCCCACAGCAAGACCGGGCAGGTGCTGTCATGGTGCCCGTCGTGCCAGGTGCAGTTCGCCGAGACGACGCTGCCGACGATCGAGAAGACACGCGGCGTCAAGCCGTTCGAAATGACGCCGTTCACGCTGTTCATTCGCAAAAATCTTGACCGGTTGCGGCCGCTTCTTCGCGCGCGCGTGCCGATGCGGATCGCGCTGCATCGTCACCCTGGGATTCACGGCGTCGTCGAGGCGGCGCAGGACATTTTGCGCGCCGTTCCCGGTATCGAGATCGTCGATCTGCACCAGCCAGCGGTCGGACTGCAGGCCAACAGCATCCGGGTGCTGCCCGCCTATCGCCGGCAATTGCAGGAACAGGAACTGGAAGCCGCGGCGGCCGCCGGCATCGATGCGCTGGTCGCGGTCTATCATTCCGATCATCGCGAATTGTGCGCGCATGAGCGCGACTGGCCGTTCCGCGTCATGAATATGTACGAGATCGTCGGCTTGAGCATGGGGCTGCACCGCGACGATCAGTTCAAGCGGCTGAAGATGATGCAGGATGCCGACGCGATCCTCGCCGACTGCCGCGATCTCGTCGAAGCGCACGGCCTCGATGCCGAGACGACCCGCGCGGCAATTGGGGCCATGCTCGACGAGCAGCCGGCGCCGTTAAGGGGCGCGAAATAGGCGCGCGCGCCTTCCAACAATAGTCAGACGCCGCAACACGAATTCTCGCGATTACGACTGAGCCGATTCGACACGTCGGCTTCTTTGGCATGCAGGTGAGATGAGAAGGAGTTCCCACATGACGACGACCGCACTTATTACCGGAGGGACGAGCGGCATAGGTCGCGCAGTGGCCAACAAGCTGGCCCGGCTAGACGTTCATGTATTGGTCGTCGGTCGCAATGCCGAGCGGGGCGAAAGAACGATTACCGAAATACGCTCAGCCGGCGGGCAGGCGGACTTTATTGCGTCCGACCTTCGCGACGTTACGAGCGCACGTGACGTTGCCAAACGCGCGATCGAGCTTGGCGACGGCCACGTCGATATCCTGATCAACAATGCAGGCATTTATCCGTTTGGCCCCACCCATGAAACGAGCGAGGAGTTGTTCGATAATGTCTATTCGCTCAACGTAAAGGTGCCGTATTTCCTCGTCGCCGAACTTGCCCCCTTGATGGCGAAGAGGGGCAAAGGGGCGATCGTCAATCTCTCGACTATGGTCGCGGATTACGGAATGTCCGGCACGAGCGTCTATGGCTCAAGCAAGGCCGCGATCAATCTCCTGACAAAGACGTGGGCGGCGGAATACGGCCCGAGCGGCGTCCGCGTCAATGCGGTGAGCCCGGGACCGACGCGTACCGAAGGCACTGGTTCTTTGGGCGAAGGTCTCGAGCAACTGGCCGCACAGGCGCCCGCTGGGCGTCCGGCGACGGCTGACGAAATCGCCGAAGCCATTGTTTTTCTAGCGACGGACCGCGCCAGTTTCATCCATGGCGCGAGACTCGCCGTCGATGGAGGTAGAACCGCCGTCTAGGTTTGCGAGGAAATGATGGGGTTTGCTATCGCTCAACCCATCCTACGGCTCGGCCGAATCACGAGGACAATTGCAGCGTACACCGCTGTCACGCGACGGTCGTCGTGATCGCAACCCCATTCTTCAGCGTCAGCGTCACCGGCGTACGCTCGGCAATGTCAGCAAGCCGCGCGCGCTGCTCTTGGCTCAGCTCGCCCTCGAAACTCAGCACCCGCGCGATCGCGCCCTCCTTGCCGGTCCCGGAAAAACGCACATCGACTGACACGCCGTGCAGCGGCCAAGCTTTCCGTTCGGCGTACATGCGCAGCGTGATGGCGGTACAGGCGCCGAGCGCCGAGCAGAGGATTTCGAATGGCGCGGGCCCGGTATCTTTGCCGCCGAGCGCGGGACCTTCATCGGCATTGAGCTGATGATGGCCGGCCGTAATCGAGACTGCGTAATTC
>JBAQBC010000189.1:0-9661 GCA_049286035.1 Xanthobacteraceae bacterium | reverse complement strand
CCTTCGAATTTCAGCGCTGCTTTTTTCAGATCCTGGCCGGGACCGTCGAGAAACAACGGCGTGGCAAAATGCTCTTCAAGTGTGATGACGCGCATGGTCGGCTTTCTTCGCTGGCGTTATGTCGAATGTGAACCGTCATCCTGAGGTGGCCGCCAACGGGTCCGGCCCGAAGTGGCCGGCCCGATGACAGGCTGCGCGGCCCTCGAAGGATGCGGCCTCAGCATCCGGGCCGTCGCCCTTCGAGGCTCGCTTCGCTCGCACCTCAGGGTGACGGAATGGGCGATTGATTTGCTTCACTATTATTCCACACTGATATGCGAATCGCGAATGAGCTTGCGCCATTTCGGCTCTTCGCTGCGCATGCGCTCGGCGAGCGCCGCCGGCGAACCGGCAAGCGATTCGAAATATTGCGCGTCGAGAAAGTCGTGCTGCACCTTCGGATCGGCAAAGACGGCGCGAACCTCGGCATTGATCTTCTCGACTACATCGGCGCGAACGGCGGCCGGCCCGAACAGCCCGAACCACGACACCGCGGTGAAGCCCGGCACGGTTTCGGCGATCGCCGGCACCTCCGGCAGAAGCGCCATGCGCTTCTCGGCGCCGAGCCCAACGATCTTGACCGCGCCCGCCTTGGCCTGCGGCATGGCGCTGCCGGTCGAGATGAACATCAATTGGATGTGCCCAGCCATCACGTCTTCGAGCGCCGGCGTCGCGCCCTTGTAATGGACGGCGACGAAATTCACGCCGGTGACGGCCTTGAACATTTCCATGTTGAGGTTGCCGCTCGAGCCGACGCCATAATCGCCGTAGTTCAATTGGCCGGGCTTTGCTTTGCCGAGCGAGATCAAGTCTTTCACGCTGTCGGCCGGTACCGATGGATTGAGCACCAGCGCGTGATTGATGCTGACGAGACCGGCGATCGGCGTGAAATCCTTCACTGGATCGTAGGCGAGACGCGGATAGAGCGACGGATTGACGATGAAGGTCGTTTCCGGACCGATGAACAAGGTGGTGCCGTCGCCCGGCTGGCGCGCGACATATTCGGCGGCGACCTGATTATTGGCGCCTGGCTTGTTTTCCACGATCGCCTGCGCGCCCCAATCGGCGATGAAGCGCCGCGCCAGCATGCGCGCCAATAGATCGGTAACGCCGCCCGGCGACGCCGGCGCGATGATGGTGATGGTCTTTGACGGATAGCTGTCGGCGCGGGCGGCTGTTGGCGCAGCAATGACTGCAATCAGTGCAGCAATGAGAAGCGCGGCGCCGAGCGAGCACATGCGCGCCAACGGTCGCATTCGAAGACGGCAAGGAAGCTCAACAACGAGCGACGTGTCAGATGTTCCCTCCCCCCTTGTGGGGGAGGGCAGGGCTTGCGTCGCGCTTGCGCGAGGCCGAGCCCGGGAGGGGGGTTGATAGCAAGCTACCCCCCTCCCGGCTCGCTTTGCTCGCCGGCCTCCCCCACAAGGGGGAGGCAACTCATTTGCGTAAGAGCACGCCCGGCATCCATTCATCGAAGCTACTTCTTCGCTGCGGCATAGGGATAGACCATGCTGCCGGTCTTGTATTGCGGCGGCCACAGGATCGGCTGCACGCTGCCGTCGCGAAACTGATCGATATTGCCGGCGGCAACGTTCTGAAATTGTGTGATCAGCGTGCGCGGGGCCGCCCAGGCGCCGTCGGCGGCATAATTGATCTCGCCAACCACGGTATAGAAAGTGTGGTGGTGGATGTAATCGGCGAGTATCGCGGGATCGACCGTCTTGGTCGTTTCCACCGCCTGCGCCAACACCTGTCCCGCGGCATAGCCGAACGGCACGAAGGCGTAGCCGATCGGATCGATTTTCTCGCCGGCAGCTTTGGCTTGATAGCGCTTGAGCACATCGGTGACGCCGGGAAAATTAAAGCTCGGCGCCGGCACGAAGCTTTCACTGATCACGATGCCGTCGAGCATCGGCCCGAGCTGCATTTTGATCGGCGTGATCAAAAGACCGATCATCGTGCCGCCGAACATTTTGGGGCTCAATCCGATTTCGGCCGCCGCGCGCACGATGCCGACCGTGTCCGGTGGATACGCGGCAACGAACACGATGTCCGGATTGGACGCCTGCACAGCCCGCATCACCGGCGCGAAATCGGTCGTGCTTGGCGGATAGCTTTGATCGTAGACGATCTTGAAGTCCCCGGCCTTGGCGTTCTCCCGCGCGCCATCGGCGGAGGTTTTCGAGAATTCAGCATCGGCGGCGACGATCGCGACGGTTTGCGGCTTCGGCTTCTGCGCCGCGGCGAGCACGAAGAAGCCGCGCGAGAACGCCTTGGTTCCTTCCGGCCCGACCGGAATCATGTCGAAATAGCGCGCATAGTGGAAATGCCGGTTCACGTCGATCGCCAGAATGCTGATCGTCGTCATGTTGTGCTGCATGATCACCGGCATGGCGGCCGCCACCATGTTGGTGGCATAGGGACCGAGCAACAGATCGACTTTGTCGACGGTGATCAGCTTGGTGTAGATGCCCGGCACATTGGTGGGATTGCTCTGGTCGTCGTAATAAACGAGCTCCACCGGCCGGCCGAGCAGGCCGCCATGGGCATTGACGTCGTCGCGCCACAGCTCGAGTGCGATGATGAGCTGCTTGCCGTTTTGCGCCACCGATCCGGTCAAGGCCATGCTGAAACCGACCTTGATCGGATCGGCAGCGCGGGCTGGTCCCAACGTGAGCCAACAAACCGCTATGGCCATTAGAGCCGCAGCGGTGCGCACGATTTTTGGCATAGACATCCCCGCCGAGTTGTTTTGCTATTTCCTCCCGTAAAGGGGGAGGGAAAAAGAACAACAAATCACTTCATCATTTCGTCGCTCGGCAAAATACCCCACAAATTCGCCGCCGACGGATCCTTCGCCCACACCTTCGGGCGCTGCGGATTGTCGCGGTGCCACGGCCGCGGCTCGAAATAACCGAGCTCCTCATTCATGCGGTCGAGCTCGGCGAAAGTCTCGGTGATCAACCCGTTCGGCCCGCGATGGTACGCGAATAGATTGTGACCGATGCCGTGCCGTCCCGGCCCCCATAACAGCTTATAGCCACGCAAGCTGAGAAGATCGCAGGCCTGCTGCAAATGCGCCCAATCGCGCAGCTCGAAGGCGGTGTGGAAATGCCGGTTCGATCCGGTCTCCATCAGATTGATGGTGTGGTGATCGGGACCGCAGCGCAGGAACGAGAAGAAGTCGCCCATCCAATCGGATTCACGAAAGCCGAGCACGTCGCAATAGAATTTGGTGACGTGCTTGACGTCGGTGACGTGAAAGGCGACGTGCCCGAGCTTGTACGGCACGATGCCCTTGGACTGGAATTTCTGGTGGGAGAAGGCCTCGCGCTTGAACACCTCCATCACCGTGCCCTTGGGGTCGGCAAATACCAGCATGTCCTTGATCGACGGCTCGGGATCTTTGCGGCGCTCGGTCGCGATACCGTGGCCGGCGACCTGCTTTTCAAAAGCATCGAGGTCGGCGGACGGTGGGATCTGAAAGCCGATGCGGGTGCATTGCGCCTGCGATCCCGTGCGCAGCACGATGGAGTGGTGATCGACCGTCGAGGCGAGATAGACAGCGTCTTTCTCCTGCGCCGCGAGCGTCAAGCCGATGATCTCGGTATAGTATTCGGTCTGCTGGGCGAGATCGGGTGTCTCATAGACGGCGTGCGCGATCTTGCTGACGCGAATCATGCGTTGTCTCCTTGCCTTTACTGCTTGCCGCGCGGCAGCGCGGCCAAAACATCCACCATCGCGGCGACATCCTTATCGCCCAGGCCCATCTCCATGCAGCGCCGATAGAGCGGCACCACGCAATCCATAAGCGGCGTCGCCGCACCGACGCTGTCAGCGAAATCGGCGATCATGCCGAAATAATGCGCGAGCGTGCCGGCCGAGCCCTGCACCGGGTGGAACCGCCGCTCCGCCATCCATGGGGCGCGGATCGCGAACTGGGTCGAGCCACCGCTGCCATTCGCGACCGCCTTGATCATCAGCGGCACGTCGACGCCGGCTTTCAAGCCCAGCGCCACGGCTTCGGCGGTCGCGGCAATATTGATGGCGACGAGGAGATTGTTGATGAGCTTGACCCGGCTCGCCGCGCCAAATTCGCCGAAGTAGAGACAGGAATCGGTGATCCCGGCCACCAACGCTTCAAGCTTCTTGCAGGCCTCGGCGTCGCCGGCGAGATAGACCACGGCCTTGCGCGCGGCGACCATGCCCGGCGTGCCGGAAACCTCGCCATCGACGAACACGGCGCCTTTGTCGGCGAGAAGCGCAATCTGCCGGGTTTTGTCGGGCAGCGGATGCGAGCCGAGCTCCGCCACGATCTGTCCCGGCCGGGCTGAGTGAATGAGGCCGCGCGCGCCGTGAACCACCTCGTCGAGCGCCTCAGTCGATGGCAGGCAGGTGAGCACCACGTCGGCTTGCGCGCCGACATCGGCGGCCGAACGCGCCGGCACGCCGCCGATTTTTTCGAACTCGGCGAGCGAGCCGCGGCGATAGCCGATGACGCGATAGCCGCTTTTGATCAAATTATCCGCAACCGGCAGGCCGATTTTGCCGATGCCGACCAGACCAACCGTGTTCATGATCGTTTCCAGTTACATTTGCAGACAAGTTCAGTTTCTAACGGTGGCATGGAAGGAGCTGTCATGTTGCCTCCCCCCTGTGGGGGAGGCCGGCGAATGAAGTGAGCCGGGAGGGGGGTATTTCTAGACCCCCCTCCCTACCCTCCCCCACAAGGGGGGAGGGATCACGTGAAGTACCACTCGGCCCGACATCAACATGACGCTACGCTACTTCGACGGACTGATCCGACAAGTTGACGCGTACGCCAAGCATGCCCTCCATCACCGTCCATTCCTTGAGCTCGAAACTGCGCAGGCCCTGCGCGAAGAACGGCTCGGCTTGCGCGATGCGGCGCGCCTCGGCGGCATCGTTTACGCGCAGGACCGTCAGGCCATGGCCGCTCGGCGCGCCATCAGGCTCGGTCAACGGGCCGGAGGCGAACAGAACGCCGCGTTTTTCCAGATCGACCATGTAATCAAGATGAGTGGCGAGAAGCGGCTTGAGCTTTTCCGGCGGCACGAGCGGTGTCGAAATCAGCACGTAGAGCTTCTTGCGCAGCATCTTGCCCATGAGCTCGGCGGCGCGCGCGTCCTCGTTCATGACCATCCGCTCCGAGATTGATCGCGCATCGTCCGCTGTCCCGTTGCGTGCTGTCAACTCCGCCCAACTCAAAAAAACCGCGACGATTGCAAAGGCAGGCCCAGGAAGTGGCGCCCGATCACTTCATAGATGGCAAATTGCGCCTGCGCTTGCTGCGAGACGGCGTGCATGTCGCGGAAGCGGCGCTCGAACGGATTGCTTTCGAAAACCGCGGTGGCGCCGGCGCCCAGATAAGCGGTCTCGGCGACTTGGCGGGCCTGCTGGCTCAAATGGATCGAGGCCATGCGCAGCCGCACGCGCTGGTCGAACGTGACGGCACTGTCTTGCGCGGCGCGCCAGATCTCGTCCCAGGCGGCGTAGAAAAAAGCCCGCGCCGCCGCAAGCTGCGACTCGGCCACGCCGACCTGGGATTGGATCACCGCGTTGTCGCGCAGAACCGTCTTGCTCGCCACCGGGGTCTTGGTCTGCGCGAGCGCGATGAACGCATCGAGCATGGCGCGAGCGATACCGAGCGCAATCGCCGGGAAGCTCGACCCGAACAATTGGTAGATGTTGAACGAATAAAGCGGGCCGTGCTCGCGCCGCTCGGCGGGATCAAGCGCGTGATGAGCAACGGCGCAATCCTCGGGCACGAAGACATCGGTCAGTGCATAGGTATCGCTGCCGGTGCCTTTGAGTCCGATCACGTGCCAGACATCTTTAATGACCGCAGAGCGGCGCGGCACCACAAAGGTCTTTTGCACTGGCTCGCCGCTGGCATCGTGACGCAAACTGCCATCGGCCTCGGAGACGAAGCTATGCGCCGCAAGCCAGGTAGCATGCCGGCTGCCGCTGGCAAACGGCCATTCGCCGGTGACGCGGAAGCCGCCGGGTTCGGCGATCGCCTTGGCGTTTTTGCTGGTCGAGGGACCCCAGGCCAGCACACCGCGCGGATCGTTCTTGAAAATTTCCGCGGCGATGTTCGGCTTCAGCGACGAGGAAATGGTGGAACAGACCGAGGTCTGCGCCACGCACCACGCCGTCGAGGCATCCGCCTTGGCGAGCTCTTCGATCGCTTGCATGAAGGCGACCGGCGAGACTTCGTCGCCGCCGTACGAGCGCGGCACCAGCATGCGGAACAGCCGCGCCTCGTGCAGCGCATCGACGATGTCGGGCGGCAATTCGCGGCCCGCCTCGATGCGGGCGGCGGCCGCGGCGAGGGTTGGCGCGAGCGCCCGTGCATTGGCGACGCAGTCCGCCGTAACGCGCTGGTCCATTGATTCGTCCTTGGGGCCGTACTCGTATTTTTTCGCGATCCCACTATACCCGTCTCCCGGACGGGATGGCGACTGCGGAACTGGGCGGGCCGCGGCGTTGTTGCTTTGGCGGGACTGCATCAATTTTTGCGGGGAGATTTCATGCGCCGTTCGATTGATCCATTGCTCGGCTTGAGCATTGCCGGCGTCCTTTGCCTCGCCGTCGTGCCGCTTTTGGCGCAAACGGCCACCGGCGTTCTCGAAGGCCGCGCCGCCTTCGGCGATTGGCGCGCCGACCGGCCGGGCGTGCACCGTCTCATCAGGCCGCGCGATTTGCCGCCGCCGCAACCGGCAGAATCGGCCAGTAACTTTGTCAGAGTCGCGCATCGCGGCGACGAGAAGCCAGTCGTTCCAGCCGGCTTTGCCGTCAACCTGTTCGCCTCCGGCTTGACTGGGCCGCGGCTGATCCGCGCCGCGCCGAACGGCGATATATTCGTCGCTGAAAGCCGAGCGGGCCGCATCAGCGTGTTGCGGCCTGATGGCGGCGCGGCGGCCAAGAAATCGGTGTTTGCGTCGGGGCTGAACTATCCTTTCGGCATCGCCTTTTATCCGCCCGGGACCGACCCGCAATGGGTCTATGTCGCCGATACCGGCGCCGTCTTGCGCTTTGCCTACCGCAGCGGCGATCTCTCCCCGCGCGGCGAGCCGGAAACGGTGGTCCCGCGGCTTCCGGTCGGCGGCCATGCGACACGCGACGTCGCGTTCTCGCCCGGCGGCGCGACCATGTATGTGTCGGTCGGCTCAGGCTCCAACGATGCCGAAGGGATGAGCAAGCTCTCCGACAAGAGCCTGCAAAACTTCATTGCCGACCATCCGCTCGGCGCGACATGGGGCAATGAATCCGATCGCGCCGATGTTTTGGCGTTCGATCCGCAAGGCAAGAACAAAAAAATCTTCGCAACCGGCATCCGCAATTGCGTCGGCATGGCGGTCGCGCCCGACGGCACACTGTGGTGCTCGACCAACGAGCGCGATGGTCTCGGCGACGACCTGCCGCCCGACTATGTCACCCGCGTGAGCGCCGGCGCCTTCTATGGCTGGCCCTGGTATTACATCGGCGGCAATGAAGATCCGCAGCACCGCGGCGAGCGCCCCGACCTCAAAGACAAGGTGGCAATTCCCGACGTTTTGATCGAAGCGCACTCGGCGTCGCTCGGCATGACGATCTATGACGGATCGCAATTTCCGCCCGCCTATCGCGGCAACATCTTTGCCGCCGAGCATGGTTCGTGGAATCGCTCCAAGCGTACCGGCTACAAAGTTATTCGCGTGATCATGAAGGACGGCGCGCCGACCGGCGAATACGAGGATTTCGCCACGGGCTTTGTCATCAACGACACCACGGTATGGGGCCGGCCGGTCGGCGTGACGGTCGCTGGCGACGGCGCCTTGCTTATTTCCGAGGACGGCAGCGGCACGATCTGGCGCGTCTCCTATACCGGCAGATCGGCGCCGACCCAGTAACGACCCGTCATTCCCCGCGCGAGTCCGGCCCAACCGGAACAGCCGATGCCGCCGGGGCGTTGCCGTCGGGAGACCGGGGCTGCATTAGGCTATGACTTCACCCCCAGGCAATTTATCTGTCGGCCGGCGGAACCCGCTATCGAGCGCGGTGGCCGCACGAGCGAGCAGCCGGTCCGAAGCCGTCGTCGAAACTGATATTCCGACACGTCTCGACAGCCTGCCGTTCGGGCGTTTTCACGTACTCGTTATCACCGCGCTCGGCATCACCTGGATTCTCGACGGACTCGAAGTGACGCTCGCCGGCGCGCTGTCGGCCGAACTGATGCGCCCCAGCGCCCTAGGATTGAGCAACACGCAAATCGGGCTTGCAGGCAGCAGCTATCTCGCTGGCGCAGTGCTGGGCGCTTTCTTTTTCGGCTGGTTGACCGACCGGCTGGGACGAAAAAAGCTGTTCACTGTTACGCTTGCGGTCTACCTCCTGGCGACGGCGGCGACCGGTCTGTCCTGGGATTGGGGGAGTTATGCCCTGTTCCGGTTCCTGACCGGCGCCGGCATCGGCGGCGAATACACCGCCATCAATTCGACAATCCAGGAGCTTATTCCGGCCCGGTTCCGCGGCTGGACTGATCTACTCATCAACGGCAGCTTTTGGGTTGGCGCCGCCGTGGGCGCGGGGGGGTCCCTCATTTTGCTCGATCCGGCGTTCGTCAATCCGGCGATTGGCTGGCGGCTGGCATTTCTGATCGGGGCTATAATCGGACTCGTGATTCTCTTGATGCGATTTTGGATACCGGAAAGCCCCCGCTGGCTCATAACGCACGGCTTGCCGCAACAAGCCGACGAAGTGGTCCGCGGAATCGAAGCGCATTTCGCGCATCTCGGCGAGCGCCCGCGCGGCGCGCCGATCCGATTGCGCATGCGCCGCCACACGCCGCTTGGCGAAGTCGCCCGCACGCTGTTTAAGACCTATCGCACACGCACGCTGGTGGGCTTGAGCCTGATGGCCTCGCAGGCGTTCTTCTACAATGCAATCTTCTTCACCTATGCGCTGATTCTCACCGATTTCTACGGCACGCCGGCCAATCAAGTGGGCTGGTACATTCTGCCATTTGCCGCCGGCAACGTGCTCGGACCGATTCTGCTCGGACACCTGTTCGACACGCTCGGGCGGCGGGTGATGATCGCCACGACTTACGCACTATCCGGCATTTTGCTTGCGGTGACCGCGCAGCTGTTCAGTCACAATGTTCTGACAGCGCAGGGCTTGACCGCCGCCTGGATGATCGTTTTCTTCTTCGCCTCGGCGGCCGCAAGTTCCGCATACTTGACTGTGAGCGAGATTTTCCCGCTGGAGATCCGGGCGCTTGCCATTGCGTTCTTTTATGCTATCGGCACCGGCGTCGGAGGCGTTATTGGCCCACTGCTCTTGGGTGCGTTGATTAGTACGGGTTCGCGCGGCAGCGTCGCCATTGGCTACGTAATCGGTGCGGCTTTGATGATCGGCGCCGCGGCAGTCGAGGCGATCTGGGGCGTCGCTGCCGAGCGCAAGTCGCTCGAATCGGTTGCGGCTCCCCTGGCACTTGTCGACTGAGACAGACTTGCCGACTAAGACAGACTTGCCGACTAAGACAGACTCGCCGACTAAGACAGACTTGCCGACTAAGACAGACTTGCCGACTAAGACAGACTTGCCGACTAAGACAGAC
>JBAQBC010000188.1:0-6367 GCA_049286035.1 Xanthobacteraceae bacterium | reverse complement strand
GCTCCAGGCTTGGCTCCAAGCTTCTCGCCAAGTCTCTTTCCAAGCATCTCGCCAACCTTGGCGCGAAGCAAAAGATGGCCACGACCAGAAAAGGTTGCTCGGCATAACTAAACCCAGCGTAGCTAATCAGACCCACTATTGCATGCCAACAGACCGGGGCGGTGCCGTCGCAAGCAAAGCCGCGGGCTTAATCGTTAAGCCGCTTCATCGCGCGAACCCATAACGCCGCCGCAATTCCCGGCGCGACAAAAGCACCAAGGTGCGATCACGCCGCAACGTGTCGGTGCGAAGCGCCGCCGCATTGCGCGCAAGCACGATCATCGAGATCAGGATATTCTCGCCAAACCAGTGCATCTGCTGGCGGAATGAGCGCGAACTCACTGCCGCGATCCGTTCAAAGCCAAAGCGGCCGACGAAGCGCACCAGCTGCGTGCTGCGCTCCGCAGGCTCGAGGCTCATATTGGCGCAAATCGCGATGACGTCATCGAGGTCGCAGCGGCCGTCGAGAAAACCCGCCAATTCTCGCAGTGAGAGCTCAAATGCCTGGTTGACGCGGCGGGCCCAGGAGAGTGTCGGTCCCTTGCCCGGAAAACACGGAAACTGCTCGTTCCAGACGTGGAGATTAGCGACGCGATCGCCATGGCGAATGCAGGTGCCATCCGACAGCACATAATTTTCGTTGCTGGTAACCAGCTGGATACGAAACAGGCACTCGGGCGAATTAGTGTATTCGATTACACCATGGCGCTGCCGCAGGCGGTCATCCAGTGCCGCGACCATCGCTTCCAACCACGGGAATTGCCTAACGTCCCCGCTGTGAAGGTGTTCGATGCCGGTTTCCATGCGGCAGTCCGCGCGCTCCACCTAAAAACCGCCTGCTGCCGAGAAAGTTTCGTTGACTTTCTGACATTATTGTGGTGCGCACGAAGCGCGCGGAGGGTTCTCACTGACTTGCCAGCGCGTCCTCGGTCGGCTCGTCATAGAGCAGCGCGAGAGGATTCCACTTCTAGCGCGCCGCTCATGGATAGGTGCGGCCTTTCCAAGTGACGCGACCGGACAGCCGACGCCGCACACTGTCAATTGCGATTAGCGCGCCGGCGGAATAGCCCAGCGGAAAGGCCCAAACTTCAATTCCTAATTCGTCATCAAGCGAAAGCGCAGCGGCGTTGCGCCCAGGAATTCGACGACCTCGCCATTGCGCCGCCAATTGGTGACCTGCGCCAGTGCCGCCAAAAGCTCCGCATCGCGCGATTGCCGGTCCGGTTCGCATTGTGTGTTCTGCAAGTCGCCGGGAGAGATGCTGATCGAATTGTCGGCGACGACGGCTTGAGCGCGCGCACTGGCGCACCACAGATCGATCGAAGCGACGCCGTTCTCGGCAATTTCAAGCATTGGGATGCGCTTGGAACCGCGCATCGGCGCTGCGTCGAGCATCAGCGTGGCACCGAAGGGAAACGAGTCGCCGGCCGCTGCCAGCGGCGGCGAGAGCGAAAGGCAAAGCAGTACGAGCAAGGCGCGACAGCAACGTATTATCATTGGCATTCCGCGAACGCGCGCCTCGGCGCTCATGAGGTCTGACCGCCGCGCCGAGCGTCGGACGTTCGATCTCCTCCTGTTTCATGAGATGCGCATGGCCGGGACAAGCCCGGCCATGGCGATTTTAGTCGGAGCGGTTTGACAGCGCGAGAACCGCTACTTGGGCAGCTCCGCGATGTTCGGGAAGAACAGGTAACACGCAATCCCGATCAGGACGAGATAGACCAAGAGCACGATCGTCCAGCCGAAATTGTGGCGAATGACTTCGCCTTCGTTGCGGACGAACTCGCTGGTGGAAACGCCGACGCTGGCGGTTTGGGGTGCGATCGGCTTGCCGATTTCCGCCCCCACCGAGTTGAGCGTCGGTAAAAGCATGAGCGGCATGCCGAGCAATTGCCCGACCAAGGCCTGGAATTTCCCGAACATGGCATTGGTCGAAGTGTTACTGCCCGAGAGCGCCACGCCGATGAAGCCGAGCACCGGAGCGACCACGATGAAGTAGGGCCCGAGCGCGGAAAACGCCTTGGCGAGCGATCCGGCCATGCCGGAGAAGTTGAAGACGTAAGCCAGCCCGAAGATAAAGACTCCGACAAGCAAAGCGCCCCACATCTGCGACCAGGTGGTGGCGAAGATTTTGGCAAGTTGCGAGCCATTGATGCGGTACAGCAGCGCAACAACGATCCACGAGGCCAAAATCGCGCTACCGCCGACGAATGGCGTCCAGTTAAAGATCGCTGCGATGGTTGCTCCGGGCGCGAGCGAGGATGCGGCATTGACTTGCAAGTGCAGCGCGATGATGGACGGCAGTTTCGACCATGGCCCGGTCCAGGCCACGACGATGGCAATCAGAATGAGGATCGGCAGCCAGCCCTGGAATACTTCACCGGGGCTGAGCCCGTGTCCCTCGGCCTGGGCCTCCTGCGCGGCGGTCACCGGCACGCCGCCATAGCCGAGCGTCTGCGCCGGCCGCCAGAATTTCAGGAGAACAAGCAGGCAGGCGAAACACACTATGGACCCGAGCACGTCGGGCAGATACGGCCCGAGATAGATCGATGTCGGCAGCTGGCCGGCGATGTAGCCGAGCGAGCCGACAATCGCGAGCGGCCAAGCTCCTTTCATGCCTTCGCGCCCACTCACGAGGTAAAGCAGGATCCACGGCGGCAGTAGCGCAAGAATGGCGACAATCTTGCCGACAGAACCGGCAAGCGCCAACAGCGGCATGCCCGTAACCGCTGCCAGCGCGATGATCGGCGCGCCAAGCGCCCCGTAGGATACTGGCGCATTATTAGCGATCGCCGCCACGCGAATGGCATCGAGCGCGGGTATGCCGAGCGTGATCAGGATCGGCGCGACAAAGGCCCAAGGATAACCGAAGCCGACCAGTCCCTCGAGCAGCGCGCCGAAGGCCCAGGCGAACAGGATGGTCTGCACCCGCACGTCGCGAGTGCCCAGTTGCACCAGCCAGCGCCGCAATTTGTCGAATGCGCCGGTCGTGACCATCGTATTGAAGAGCATCACTCCCCAAAACGTGATCCAATCGACGTTCCATACCCCCGTCGCCGAGCCGTAAAGATAAGCGAGCAGACCGTCCTGGAACGGCATCTTCCAGACCCACAGTCCGAGCAAGAATGTAACGATCGAGCCGATCAGAACGGCGAGCCAGGCCGACATGCGAAGGCCGGCCAGCAGGAACAACAGAAATACGACGGGAACCAGCGCGACCAGCCAGGTCACAAACAGGTTTCCGGTAGGATCAAGAATTTGTGTGAACATCGACGGCCTCCCCGGGAGCCAGCGTGTGGTTTGTTATGACGTCCCTCATTGCCTCAAGGACGCGCCGCGTAAGAATGCCGCTGGCCGCGACATCATGAAAGCAAAATTTGCCGCCATCCCCGACTGCCGTTGAGGCCCGGCACGTGCTATTGCGCTGCACCAAAGCCCCGTCAGGCATGCGGGTTGCAATGTGCTCAGCGATGCAGTGCCGTCATAGCTAGGATTTGTGGGCGACTGCCCGTTCACATTCGGAGGTTCCCGTGAGACGTCTTGTCGCGACGCTTGCCACGATTGCCCGATTGGCCCTGCCTTATTTTCGTTCGGAGGATCGATGGCCGGGACGTTTCCTGCTTGCGGCGGTTATCGGGATCGAACTGTCGATCGTGGCGATCACGGTGATTTTGAACCAATGGTACAATCGCTTTTACAACACGTTGCAAAACTACGACTGGGACGGCTTCGTCAGCGCCGTTCTGTTCTTCTGCGCGCTCGCCGCGATCTATACCGTGCTCGCGGTCTACCAGAACTATCTCAATCTTTGGCTGCAAATCCGCTGGCGGCGCTGGATGACGCAGACTTATTTGCGCCAGTGGCTCAACACGGCGAATCATTATCGCATGCAGCTTCTTGGCGACACCGCCGACAACCCTGACCAGCGCATTGCCGACGACCTGCAAATGTTCGTGCAGCAGACGCTTTCGATCGGCACCGGAATCTTGAGTTCTGTCGTGACGCTCTGCTCGTTCATCTTCATCCTTTGGAATTTGTCCGAAGAAGCACCGCTGCATTTGTTTGGCGCTTTCATTCCCGGCTACTTAGTTTGGGCGGCACTGATTTATGCGACCTTTGGCACCGTACTCACGCATCGGATTGGCTGGCCGCTCATCCCGCTCAATTTTCAGCAGCAGAGGTTTGAGGCCGATTTCCGCTTCAACCTGGTACGCACACGTGAGAACTCCGAACAGGTCGCGGCGCTGCATGGCGAAGCTGCCGAACGCGAACGGCACCTCGACCGCTTCAGCAATATAGTCGCCAACTGGATCGGGATCATGAAGCGGCAGAAGCGGCTGATGTTTTTCACGCAGAGCTATAGTCAGGCCTCGGTGATCTTTCCTTATTTGATGGTAAGCCCGGTGTATTTTTCCAGAGCGATGCAGCTCGGTGGGCTGATGCAGACAGGATCGGCATTCGGCAGCGTGCAGAACGCGCTGTCCTACTTCGTGACGGCCTACCAATCGATCGCGCAATATCGTGCCGTGGTCACCCGCTTATCCGGCTTCGAGGACGCGATCATCGCCGGCCGCGATTTGGCGTTGACACCGCCGACGGTCGAGGTCCTACCGCGCGACAATTCCAATGTGATCGCGATCGATCGGTTGCATGTTCGGCTGCCGAATCGGGAGCCGCTGGTCAATGCCGAGCATATCGTCTTATCGCCTGGTGAGCGCGTGCTGGTCACCGGCCCCTCAGGCATTGGCAAATCGACGCTGTTCCGCGCCATCGCCGGCATCTGGCCGTTCGGCTCCGGCCGCATCCTGGTGCCGAAGGACGCCAAGGTCATGTTGCTGCCGCAGCGACCGTATTTCCCGCTGGCCTCGCTCGCCGCCGCGGTGAGCTATCCGGCGCGACTCGGCACGTTCGAGGATGCGCGGATTGCCGAAGTGCTCACCGCAGTCGGTTTGCCGGAATGGGCTAACCGGCTTCATGAGGAAGCACATTGGAACCGGATGCTCTCGCTCGGCGAGCAACAACGGCTCGCGATCGCCCGAGTGCTCTTGCAGGAGCCCGACTACCTGTTCCTGGACGAGGCCACCGCATCGCTCGACGAGCCGGCCGAAGCGAGCCTCTATCGCCTCCTTCACGAACGGCTGAAAGGCAAGACCATTATCTCGATCGGCCACCGTTCGACGCTCGGCGCATTCCACCGCCGGCGTTTCGAAGTGGCGCGCAGCGAGGCGGCATCCGAAGTGCGCGACGTGTCGCTGGTCGCGGCGGAGTGAATGGGGCGAAAAGCGAACCGACATCGGCGCGACCGCAATTGAAACGGCCGGCGACGTTTCCGTCGCCGGCCGTTTGTTCAGCCCCTCGAAGCGATCTTACTTGATGTTGCTGAGATTGGTGGCGAAGGACAGCTTGGCGACGAAAGCTGCGTCGCACCAATTAGAACCCAACCCGAATGGATTCTGCGAGGTGATGTTCGATGCATTGAACGTCGAAGTGTGGTCGCTGTCGAACACGTTGCACTGGGCCTTGGTCAGGTTGGTATCGTAGTAACGCAGGTCCAGCGTAAACGCCTTGTAAGTGAACGATACGCCGGCATCCCAGGTCCAGTAGCTGGTATATTTGACGCCATTCGGGAAAGCGCCGGCGCAGAGAGGTATCGCTGCAGTGCCGCCAGTGTTGGTGCAGTAGAAGTTGTCGCTGGTGCCCAGCGCCCAATAGCCGCCGTCACCGGAGATCGTCATGCCGATCCCGCTCGGCAGCATGCTGGTCGGCACGGTGTAGGTCAGATTTCCAGTAGTGAACCAGCCGTCTGCGCCCGAATTCAGAACCGACGGCGAGTACCATTCCTGGATGCCGACCGCCCATTGGTCGTTGATCGTGTAAGTCGCCTTGCCGTAGATTTCGACAAAACTCAGGTTGCCTTTGACGACATTGCCGTTCGGTAAAAACGTTCCAACAGTCCCAGGTAAGGGGTTGGCGCCGGGCGGATTGCACGCCGTGTTACCATTGCCGTTGAAGCATTCGCCGCCCGGATACCAGTAGTACCAAACGCCGAAATCGAGCGCGAGTTTGTCGAACGTCGGCCGCACGCCGCCATAGAAATCGATTTCGGCTGCCGCGTGGTTCGGGAAATCGATGCTCTCCCCGGAAATGCCCGCGTAATATTGCCACTGCGGATTGACCGTGTAGCGCACCTCAAACCCGGCTTGGGTCGACGGATTGTGTCGCGATTGCGTGATGCCGCGGAAATTATAGTCGTTCATCAAGGCCGCCGTGATGGCGACGTCCCATGGCGAGGGCGGCGGAGGCGGCGGTGCCGGCGGCGCCTTTTTGG
>JBAQBC010000187.1:0-6930 GCA_049286035.1 Xanthobacteraceae bacterium | reverse complement strand
TCAGCGGATGAAACGGCGCGGTGAGCGTCAGATGCAGTCCGATTGCGGCGTGCGTGCCTGCAGCTTCGCGCAAGGCGCTCGCTTCACTCGCCGAAAAGCTCGGCGTCACTACCATGACCGACGCCGCATTGATGAGCCCGCGCGCAACCAGCTCGCGGATCGCGGCGCTGACCGCCGGCGATATGCCGAAATCGTCGGCGCACAGCCAAATGTGCCGCAACGTTGAGTTCATTCGGCCGCGGTGCGTGCGTCGTTTTGTTTGTCTGCTTCGCCGACCTTCACCGCGTGCTCGGCGACGAAGTAGACCGGACGGCCTTTGATCTCTTCGAGAATCTTGCCGATATATTCGCCGACCACGCCGATCATGATCAGCTGCACGCCGCCGAGCACCATCACGCCAAGGAAGAGCGACGGGTAGCCGGGCACCGCGATGCCGTAGACAAGCGTCTCGTAAACGATTTGCAGCCCGTAGAAGAAGGCTACGAGCGCGAGCACCGTTCCGATCACGGTGGCAAGTCGTAGCGGCGCCACTGAAAATGCCGTGACGCCGTCGATCGACAAGCCGATCAGCCGGCGGAGATTCCAGGTGCTGCGGCCTTCGGCGCGCGCCTCCGGCTCGTAGTCAATCCGCATCTGGCGAAAGCCGATCCAGCTCGACAGCCCTTTGAAAAACCGATTGCGCTCCGGAAGTTGACGCAGCGCATTGGCGGCGCGCGGCGACAATAAACGGAAGTCGCCGGCATCTTCCGGAATCTTCGGCCGCGCGCCCCAATTGAGGAGAAGGTAAAAGCCCTTCACCGCAACGCGGCGGATCCGCGATTCATTGGCGCGATGCGCCTTGGCGGTATAGACGACGTCACAATCCTCATCGAGCCAGTGGCCGACCAGCGTCTCGATCAGCGATGTCGGATGCTGGCCGTCGCCGTCGATGAACAGCACCGCGCCGCGGCGGGCATGGTCGAGCCCGGCGAGGAGCGCCGCCTCCTTGCCGAAATTGCGCGATAGCGAAATCACCTGCACGTCGAGCGCGGTCGCCGGCAATTCGCGGGCAATGGCGAGCGTGCCATCGCGGCTGCCGTCGTCGACATAGATCACTTCGCAGGCCAGCGCGCGGGTGTCGCGAAGCCGCTTGGCCACGTCAACGAGCCGTACGTGCAGGCGTTCGAGCGTAGCCGCTTCGTTAAAGAGCGGCACCACGATCGACAATCCCTGCGTGGCGGCATTCGCCGAATGACGGTCGCGCGGCAGCGATGTGACATTTGCTTCGACCGCACCGGTCATCAGTTTGCTCCTTAGGGCATGATCCGGAAAAGTGGGTGCCGGTTTTCCGAGAAGATCATGCTCCAACCAAAGAGCATGATCCGGAAAAGTGGGTACCTGTTTTCCGAGAAGATCATGCTCCAACCAAAAACCAAGCCTCAGCTTATAGCTGCTTCCGAGCGCTATCGCCACGGCGCACCTTGTCCCGTTGGGGGCCGCCAGGCGGGTCAAAAAAGCTGGCCCTGCGCTGACCCCCGCGTTGACCTATGTCATGCGGCGCGTCGAATTGCGGTGTAGATTTTCGTCCAGAGCCAAACTCATCTTTCGGCCGACGTGGCAACGGAATCGGGACAGATCGGCTTCGTCGATTTCCCACATCACGCATGTCGATCGGCCGAAGTCGGCGGGCGAGAACATAGCTGGGCCGAGGGGAACATCTGTCGGCTTGGCGACTTAATGCCTCGCTCGGCTTCGGGAGCGAGCGATGCCACGGCAAATGTTGGCGAAATCCAAACTGCGTTCGGAATTTGAGACTGATCTAGAGTGCCCGAGTCCCAAAGTATACGCGAAAGATATCCGAAAGAATGCGAAAGATATCTGAAAGATAGGCGGTGGGGCAACCGACAGGATTGAATACAATTCAGGAGGTGGGGTTCGGTCGTGACCTGGAGTAATGCGTTGGTAAACCGGTCGACGCCCCGGACCGAACGAGACAGTTTGACCAGGTCGGCAGGAAACCGCCTGCTCGCCGCGCTGCCCGACGATGCGTTTATCCTCCTAGAGCCTGATCTCCGGCAGCTCACACTGCCCCAAGGCGTCGTCTGCTATGGTGCCGGCGACCCAATCGATCAGGTCTATTTCCCCCATACCGGGATGATCTCGCAGCTCATCACCACCGGTGATGGCGACATGGTCGAGACCTCCTCGATCGGCCGGGAGGGTGCCGTCGGCTTGCAATGCGGGCTGGGATCGCGCCTGTCGTTTACCCGGACGATAGTGCAGATCCCGGGGAGATTTTCCGCGATTTCGGCCGCTCGCTTCGAGAATGCGGTCAACCGCAGCGTCGCACTGCGCGATCTCATCGTGCGCTACACTGAGACGCTGTGGGCGGAAGCACAGCAGAACGCCGCTTGCAACGCCATTCACGACGGCTCGTCGCGATTGTGCCGCTGGCTGCTGCAATGCGCCGACCGCACCGGCGGCGAGCAGCTATTGCTGACGCAGGAATTCCTCGCGGAAATGCTTGGTGTGCGGCGCACCACCGTGACGCTGCTCGCCCAGGAGCTGCAGAAGCGGGGCATCGTCCGCTATAGCCGCGGCCGGATTACCATCCTCGATCGTCCGGCGCTCGAAGCATGTGCCTGCGAGTGCTACGAGACGATCAAACACGAAAACCTTTCGCAGCGGATTGGCATCAAGCTCTGACGCCGACGCGTTTTGCCTGTCGTCTGGCACGGCGCCTATCGGCAACGAATGGTTCCTGTTTTCTTTCAACTATTTCGGAAAATCATCTCAGCTTTAACGCGATGACACGTCGCCGGCTGCGGAGATTCGGCGCCCGGCATTACGCGCGCCGATGCGTGCCCTGTTTTCGGCGTGCTTTGCATGATCCACAGCGGCGAAAATTTTCCGTTACGTGAGTCGCATGACTCACTGACTGATTTGTCAAGCCGGACGATAATTGGCTTAAGCACGGGTTCCGCCATGGCGGTCGGCGCCGTTTTCGACGATTGTCAGTACCAAATTCCTGGGCGACGCCTTTGACGCGGTGTTCGCCATGCTCCGCGGCGCGCAGTATCCGGACCAGGTCCGTGAGGTGATCGCCGATCGCGTCCTCGAATTCGGCCGGACCTCGAATGAAAGCGACCCGCGGCGACTGGCATGCGCTGCGGTCGCAAGCCTCGGTATCAAATTGTGAAAGCGAATGCAGGGGGATGCCGCTTCCTCTTACCAAGGAAATTGAAGACTGCCAGGCTCATGCCGCGCACTGCGCTCGCCAGCCAAAGGGCGCAGCTTGCCCCAATGTCCGCGAGGATTTTCTACGTCTCGAGCAGAACTGGCTGCAACTCGCGCGCAGCTATGAAGTCGCGCACCAGATCGTGACCGCCGGGACGAATGGGAGCGCCCATCGATCCGGCCCGAACAACGCCGTGTGAGGCCTCTCCCTCTGGTTGAGCCGCGTCCGGTAGCCAATCCGCGCTTGAAGCGGATCAGCCGGAATGCTGCTTCAGCTTCCGCTCGATCGTGTCGGTGGTTGAGCGCACGCCGGACTGCAAATTGTGCCAGTCGTCGTTGACCACGTCCCAATTGACCATCGGCGCTTTCCCGCCGGCCGCGCTTGCCGACAGGCCATTGCCGGCGCGCCCGGTCGAGGAATCGTACTCATAGACGCCCAGGATGGTTAGAGCCACTCCGAGAATAAAACCGAGCAAAACCGGCATGGCAAACCTCCATCGCAAGCCAAACAGCGCCGCAATGCGCAGCACAATGGAACGCGCCGGACCGGCGATCGTTCCCCTCGGCGCGCGGCGCCTTGAAACAGCGCGATCAAAAAGGCTTTGCCCAGCAAATATTTGCCATGAAAACCTCAGCCGACGCGAACTTTTGCGGTCGGCTGGGCGTTACCGGCCAGAGTGCAATAGAAGGCCAAACAGAGGAATGTCATGGCTCAAGCTCGTTCCGGCAGCTCCGACTTCAACCACGCGTTCGGTGACGCAAAAAAACAAGCGAGTAATCTTGCCGGCGAGGCGTCGGACGCCGCGCAGGACGTCTATGAGCACGCGCGCGACACGGCCGCCGATCTTGCCGACAGCGCCAATGAGGCGGCGCGGCAGACTGCCGGCTCACTGGAACGCGCGCTCCGCAATACGATTGAAACTCAGCCCTATACGGCGGTGGCCATCGCGCTTGGGCTCGGTTGGCTTTTTGGCCGCGCGCACCGGCCGTTCTGAGCGGTCATGCAAAAAGATCCGCGAAGAAGAACGCGAAACCGAAGATCAGATGGCGCGTCGTGAGCTTGGTCCGCGCGGCGAGCCGGGCGCACCCGATCCTGCCAAGATGACTCCGCAGCGGAAAAAGAAGCTGCCGGAACGCGGCGACTTTGACGGGCATTCGGCTTAAGCCGCCCGTTCGGATCACCGAAAACAAGTTACGAAATTGGCCGCGCCAGCTCGGCAGCAAGCGTCGCGTAAAGCGGGTTGTCGCAAGTATAAACGTATTCCAATCCCGCAACCGAAACCGCCTCGGCGCCACACTCGCGCAGGAAATTGGCCAGTGCCTGCACGTTCTCCGGCGGGCAGTGCAGTGTCAGCATCCCGGATGATGTTGGACCGCCGAACGGGGTCGCCACGCTAAATTTATCGCGCGCGGCGGCGAGCAGCTTGTCGTCCAATCCGGCAAAACGGGTGCGCACTTCGGCAAAGGCCTCGGCGCGCTTTTGTGCAGCGATTCGATCGAGCAAGAGCCGCGCGGTCTCGCGGTGCGTCTGTCGCCATGACGCCGCGCGCGCGGCGACGAGGTTCGCCTGCGAGCGAAGGATTACGCCGTCCTCGATCGTCTTTAATCCGTTGGCGGCGAGCGTTGCGCCGGTGGTGGTGATATCGACGATCATTTCCGCGGTGCCGGCCGCGGGAGCGCCTTCGGTCGCGCCGGAGCTTTCCACGATCCGGTAGTCGACGATCCCGTGCGCGGCAAAGAAGTCGCGCGTCAGGTTGGCGTATTTGGTGGCAAGCCGCATCTTGCGCTCGTGCTTGAGCCGGAATGCGGTCGCCACGTCGTCGAGATCGGCCATGGTACGCACATCGATCCAGGCTTGCGGCACTGCGACCACCACATTGGCAAAACCAAATCCGAGCCCAGCGATCAGGACCACGCGTTCGTCGGATTGCGGAATCATCTCGCGCACCAGATCCTCGCCGGTGATACCGAGATGCACGGCGCCTTGGCTCAGCTGCTGGGTGATCTCCGCTGCCGAAAGATACGCAATCTCGACACCGTCGAATCCGGCAATGGCGCCGCGATAGTCGCGCGCGCCGCGCGGCTTAACGAGCTGCAGCCCGGCGCGGGCGAAAAAGTTTTCCGCGTTTTGCTGCAGCCGCCCTTTGGAGGGAACGGCGAGAATGAGCGGCCCGTTCACGACGCGCCTCCGGCCGCGGTCAACGCTTCGATCGAGGCAGCGAAACCGACCGCCGGTATCGCCTCGCGCGCGCCGAGCCGCGCCAAAAGTCCGTCATAACGGCCGCCAGCCACCAGCGAATTGGTGCCGCCCGCCTGGTGCAGTTCGAACACGAAGCCCGTGTAATAGTCGAAGCCGCGGCCGAAAGCGGTTGCAAATTTGATGGCGCGGACCTCGACGCTGCGAGCGGCCAGGAATCCGGTCCGCGTCTCGAACAGATCGAGCGCCTGGCCGAGCGAGATTTTTGCATCGGCGCAGAGTCCCCGCAGTTCCGCCGCGGCATCGTCCGGATCGCCGGCAATCGAGAGGAAGCGCTCGATCAGCGCGCGCGTCTCGCGCGGCAGCCGGGTCGGCGCGTTCAGCGTCGCTTGTTCGAGAAAGCGATCGGCGATTTCGGCGACAGTGCGACCGCCGACCGTGGCGATGCCGGCAATCGACAGAAGATCGGTGACGAGATGATGCGCGGCTTTAGGGTCTGAACCCGCCAGTGCCGCAAGCACGCCCTGATATTCCAGCCGATTATCGCCCGCAGCCAGCGTGAGCTGATTGAGATCGTGCTTGAGTGAAGATTTGCGGTTGAAATCCTTTATCAGCCGCCTTTTCCAGGCCGGCGCCAGATCGAGCGCGGCAATAAAAGCCGAGAACAATCCGATATCGCCGATGCGAATCTCGGGCGCTTCTATGCCGAATTGCGCGGTCGCTTCCAGTCCGAGCGCGAGCATTTCGGCATCGGCGGCAGCTTTGTCCTGGCGTCCGAAGGATTCGATCCCGACCTGCACGAACTCCGCCGACGCGCCGGGACGATGGCGAAAGACCGCGCCGAGATAGCAAAAGCCCGACGGCTTGCCCGCCGTGGCCGATTGCAGATAGGCGCGCGACACTGGAATGGTGAGATCCGGGCGCAAGCACATTTCGCGCCCCTGCGGATCGGTGGTCAGAAACATGCGCCGGCGGATGTCCTCGCCGGACAAATCGAGGAACGGTTCGGCCGGCTGCAGCAGCGGCGGATCGATCCGCGTATAGCCGGCGCGCATATAGGCGCCGACGAGCGCTTGCGCCCGCGGGTCCGATCCATGCTGCGCCGTGCTGAACCTGTCACTCATTACGCCATCGTCACATTCACAATCAGCCAAGCGGGTGTCATCGGCCTGCCGCCAGTGCCTTACCGCCCAGCGGCCGCGGTGAGGAAAATCGCGTTCCGCCCGCTGCTGCCGCTGGGATACTGAGGAGCTGGCGATCCGCCAAGTTCTCGGGCCGACTCCGCCGACCAAGTCCGCCGACCAAGTCCGCCGGCCAAGTCCGCCGACCAAGTTCGCCCGCCGCCGCGGGGCTTTAGCACGACATCCGTCGACTTTCGATGAACAACGTGGCGGTGCGGTGCATGGTTGGCCGTTACGTCGATAGCCGCGGCAATGGCGGCGCCAACCGCATTGGCGCCGCCTTCGCCGGCGCCTTTGACGCCGAGCGAATTGAGCGGGCTCGGCGATATACGCGGT
>JBAQBC010000186.1:0-2502 GCA_049286035.1 Xanthobacteraceae bacterium | reverse complement strand
AATCTGTCCTCGGCCATCCGCCTCTTCGTGCTGGATTATTATCGGACTAGATGATCCCTCCCCCCCTTGTGGGGGAGGGTAGGGAGGGGGGTCCTAAAAGTTACCCCCTCCCGGCTCACTGTGTTCGCCGGCCTCCCCCACAAGGGGGGAGGCAACAGGGGTCGCGCTGACCGGTCACCACCCGAAAATCTTGCCGGGATTCATAATGTCGAGCGGATCGAGCGCGCGCTTGATCGCGCGCATGACGTCGAGCGCCGGTTCGCCGTGCTCGGCCGGCATATATTTCATCTTGCCCTGGCCGACGCCGTGCTCGCCGGTGCAGGTGCCGTCCATCGCCAGCGCGCGGTCGACCAGGCGCTCCAGAAAAGCCTTGGCGCGATCGACCTCGTCGGCGTCGGTCTGATCGACAAAGAGCAGCAGATGAAAATTGCCGTCGCCGACATGGCCGACCAGCGGCGCCATGAGGCGGTTCTCCTCAAGGTCGCGTTGCGATTGGGTGACGCATTCGGCCAGCCGCGAGATCGGCACGCACACGTCGGTCGAGAGCGTGCTGATGCCCGGACGCAGCCCGAGCGCGGCCCAATAGGCGTCGTGCCGCGCCTGCCACAGCCGGCTGCGATCCTCGGCCTTGGTCGCCCAGTCGAACGGGCCGCCGCCGAGCTCGGCGGCGATCTCGCCGAAGCGCTGCGACTGTTCGGCGACGCTCGCCTCGCTGCCGTGAAACTCGAGAAACAGCATTGGCGTCTCCGGCAGCGTCAGTTTGGAATAGGCGTTGCAGGCTTTCACCTGTATCGCGTCGAGGATCTCGATGCGCGCCACCGGAATGCCGGATTGAATCGTCAGAATTGTCGCGTTGCACGCCGCTTCGACGCTCGGGAACGGACAGACGCCGGACGAGATCGCTTCCGGAATGCCGGCGAGCCGCAGCGTCAATTCGGTGATGATGCCGAGCGTGCCTTCCGATCCGATCATCAACCGCGTGAGATCGTAGCCGGCCGAGGATTTTTTGGCGCGGCGCCCGGTCGAAATCACTTCGCCATTGGCGAGTACGGCTTTGAGCGCCAGCACATTGTCTTTGATGGTGCCGTAGCGCACGGCATTGGTGCCGGAGGCGCGCGTCGCTGCCATGCCGCCAAGCGAGGCGTCGGCGCCGGGGTCGATCGGAAAGAACACGCCGGTGTCGCGCAAATATTCGTTGAGCTGCTTGCGGGTGATGCCGGGCTCGACGACGCAATCGAGATCCTCGGCATGCACCGCGAGCACGCGGTTCATGTCGCGGAAGTCGAGGCAGATGCCGCCGCGCGGCGCGTTGACCTGGCCTTCGAGCGAAGTGCCCTGGCCGAAGCCGATCACCGGCACGCGATGCGCTGCGCACAGCCGCACGATCTCCTGCACCTCTTGCGCGCTTTGCGGAAACACCACCGCGTCGGGCGGCTGGTTTTCGATCCACGTGGTGGTGTGACCGTGCTGTTCGCGCAGCGCCTGGGAGGTGACGAGGCGATTGCCGTAGCGCGCCGCAAGCGCCGCGATCGCCGTAGCGGCGGCCTTGCGCTCGTCTTTGCTGCGTTCGGGGGCCTCGACCAGAGCCATTATTGTTCACTATCGCTGGCGCATGATCTTATCCGAAAACCGGTTCCCACTTTTCGGGATCATGCGCTGACGAACGTGGCGGCGGCGCACGGCTTGGTCAAGCGGTCATCACTCGTCATTGCGAGGAGCCAACGGGTCCGGCCCGAAGTGGCCGGCCCGATGACAAGCTCCGCGACGAAGCAATCCAGAGTTCAGATTGACAGACTGGATTGCTTCGCTTCGCTCCCAATGACGAGGGGTTATCTCCGCCATAGGGGTTGCCGCAAGCACCGGGAATCCGCCACATTCGGCCATGCTCAACCGCCGCGATTCCGAACCTGAATTTTTCGCGCCTTTCGTTTCGGCGCCGATGCGGGTTGAGCCGGGCTGGATCGACTATAACGGCCATCTCAACATGGCCTATTACAATGTGCTGTTCGACCGCGCGGTCGACGAAGTCTACGAGCTTCTTGGCTGCGGGCTGGCTTATCTGAAGGCGAGCCGGCATTCCTGCTTCACCGCCGAAGTGCATGTGCGTTATTTGCGCGAACTCAACGCCGGCGATCCGGTCCGCGTCACCTTCCAGCTCCTGGATTTCGATTCCAAGCGCCTGCACTATTTCGAAGAGTTGCACCACGCCGAGGAAGGCTGGCTGTCGGCCACGTCGGAGAACATGGCGCTGCATGTCGACATGGCGGCGCGCAAGACGGTGCCGTTTCCGGAAGCCATCGCCGCGCGGCTGGCGAAAATGAAAGCGGCGCATGCGGCCTTGCCGGCGCCCGAGGCCGCCGGCCGGCGCATCGCGATGCCGGGGAAATAATCCCGCGCGTCATTCCGGGGCGCGGGCCCTTGCCCGCGAACCCGGAATCCATAACCCCTGCGCTGGGAGTATGGATTCCGGGTGCCTCGCTGCGCTCGGCCCCGGAATGACGG
>JBAQBC010000185.1:0-11394 GCA_049286035.1 Xanthobacteraceae bacterium | reverse complement strand
TCTCTATTTTGCCGAGCGCATGACCTTCCATGTTCGCCAAAAAGCCGCCGCTTCCGGCAGGCCGGGCGGGGCAAAAATCTATTTTAAGCGCGAGGAGCTCAATCACACCGGCGCGCACAAGGTGAATAATGTACTCGGCCAGATCCTGCTGGCGCGGCGCATGGGCAAAAACCGCATCATTGCCGAGACCGGCGCCGGCATGCACGGCGTCGCCACCGCGACGCTATGCGCGCGCTTCGGACTCGAATGCATCGTCTATATGGGCGCGGTCGATGTCGAGCGGCAAAAAGCGAATGTGTTCCGCATGAACATGCTCGGCGCCAAAGTCGTGCCGGTCGAATCCGGTGCGAAGACGCTGAAGGATGCGATGAATGAGGCGCTGCGCGATTGGGTGACCAACGTCGAATCGACATTCTATTGCATCGGCACCATCGCCGGTCCGCATCCCTATCCGATGATGGTGCGTGATTTTCAGTCGATCATCGGCCGCGAGACGCGCGAGCAAATGCAAGCGGCGGAAGGGCGCATGCCAAATTCGCTGATCGCCTGCATCGGCGGCGGCTCGAACGCGATGGGGCTGTTCCACCCGTTCCTCGATGATAAGGAGATCGAAATTTACGGGGTCGAAGCCGCGGGCCACGGTCTCGACACCGGCATGCATGCGGCGTCGATTGCCGGTGGTCGTCCGGGCGTGTTGCACGGCAACCGTACTTATCTCCTTATGAACGACGACGGGCAGATCAACGAGGCGCATTCGGTTTCGGCCGGCCTCGATTATCCAGGCATTGGTCCGGAGCACTCCTGGCTGCACGACGTCGGCCGCGTCACCTTCTTGTCGGCGACCGATGACGAAGCGCTCCACGCTTTTCAACTCTTGTCCAAGCTCGAAGGCATCATTCCGGCGCTCGAACCGGCGCACGCGATTGCCAAAGTGCTGGAGCTCGCGCCGGGCAAGTCCAAGGATCACCTGATGGTGGTCAATTTGTCGGGGCGCGGTGACAAAGACCTGGACACGGTGTCACGCTACCTCG
Organism: Xanthobacteraceae bacterium; assembly: GCA_049286035.1. Classification (GTDB taxonomy): domain Bacteria; phylum Pseudomonadota; class Alphaproteobacteria; order Rhizobiales; family Xanthobacteraceae; genus BOG-931. The sequence continues at coordinate 10,363 of JBAQBC010000185.1, read as the reverse complement.
GAAATAAAGCGCGATGAATGGCCGAGGGGAGAGTGGCCGCATCGATCGGCGCTTTGCGGCACTGAACAAAGAAGGTCGCGCCGCGCTCGTCACTTTCACCATGGCCGGCGATCCGGATTACGCCACGTCGCTCGCCATTCTCAAAGCATTGCCGAAAGCGGGCGCCGATGTGATCGAGCTCGGCATGCCGTTCACCGATCCGATGGCCGACGGGCCGGCGATCCAGGCCGCCGGATTACGCGCTCTCAAAGCCGGGCAAAACATGAAAAAGACGCTCGCGACGGTGCGCGACTTCCGCGCCGGCGACGACGCGACGCCGATCGTGCTGATGGGTTATTACAACCCGATTTATATCTACGGCGTCGAACGTTTTCTCGCCGACGCCAAGGCGTCGGGCGTCGACGGCTTGATCGTCGTCGATTTGCCGCCCGAGGAAGACTCCGAATTATGCCTGCCGGCGATGAAGGCTGGGCTTAATTTCGTCCGGCTTGCCACCCCGACCACGGACGAAAAACGCCTGCCCACGGTGCTGACCAATACGTCGGGCTTTGTATATTACGTCTCGATCACCGGGATCACCGGCGCGGCGGCGCCCGACACCGGCAGAGTCGCCGCCGCGGTGGCGCGGATCAAGCGGCACACGAAATTGCCGGTCTGCGTCGGTTTCGGCGTGCGGACCGCGGCGCATGCACGCGCCATCGCCGAGGGTGCCGATGGGGTCGTGGTCGGCTCGGCACTGGTGGAGGCCGTGCGCCAAAGTCTTGGGCCCGAGTCCAAGCCGACCGCCGCGACCGTCGCGGCCGTGACCGATCTCGCCCGCGCGCTCGCCGAGGGCGTGCATTCGGCGCGCGTTGGCGTGAAGGCATAGAGATGCGAATAGCGAGCAGCAAATAGAAGTTTCTACTCGCCATTCGCCACTCCCTATTCGCCAGCCCTGTTGAATTCCACTCCTGTACGCCACACATAAAGCGATCATACTGGAGGGGTTGTCATGGCCCGCGATGTGCCCCGCGATTGGATGTGGTCGGAAGCGTGCGAGATGCTGGCGCGCGCCGAACGCATGCATCGCGAGCTGTTTCGGCCGTCGACCCCGCAAGCGCAATGGTCAGGCTGGGAGCCACCGGTCGATATTCTGGAAACCGAATTTGAAGTCTTGGTATTGGTCGCGCTCCCCGGCGTCGATCCGGACGACGCGCAGGCTGTGATCGAGGACGGCGATCTCGTCATCGCCGGCACGCGCCTTGTGCCGGAGCAATTGCGCACCGCGACGATTCATCGGCTCGAACTGCCGCAAGGACGGTTCTATCGGCGTCTGCGCTTGCCGGCCGGCCGCTATGCCGGCGTGCGGCGCGCGGCTGCCGCTGGTTGTTTGATCGTTACACTGCAAAAAGCAGGACCTAATCGTGACTGAACAACAAATGAGCGCAAAAGAGAGCGCGGGCGTTGGCGCCACCGCGCTGCCGGCTCTGCCTCCGGACGCGCTGATCGTTGTGCCGGTGCGCAACACCGTGCTGTTTCCCGGGCTGGTGTTGCCGATTACGCTCGGCCGTCCGAAATCGATTGCGGCCGCGCAACAGGCCGTGCGCGATCAGCGCCAGGTCGGCATTCTGTTGCAGCGTGCCGCCGAGGTCGAGGATCCGACCGCGATCGACATGCACCGCATGGGCACGCTCGCCAACGTCGTGCGTTACATCACCACGCCCGACGGCAGTCACCACCTTGTCTGCCAGGGCGAGCAGCGCTTCCAGATTGCCGAATATCTGTCCGGCTGGCCATTTCTGGTTGCCCGCGTCTTACGGATTCCGGAGCCGGACACCCGCACGTCCGAAATCGAGGCGCGCTTCGTCAATCTGAAGGCGCAAGCGGTGGAAGCCGTTGAACTTTTGCCGCAAGCGCCGGCTGAGCTCGTCGCCGCGATCCAGTCGATCGAGGCGGCGCCGGCGCTTGCCGACCTCTCCGCCGCGTACATGGACATCAAGCCGGAAGAGAAACAGGAAATCCTCGAAACCGTCGATATCACGGCGCGGATGGACAAGGTCTCGCGCCTGCTCGCGCACCGCATCGAGGTGTTGCGGCTGTCGCAGGAGATCGGCCGGCAAACCAAGGCGGCGCTCGACGAACGCCAGCGCGAAGTGCTGTTACGCGAACAGATGGCGGCGATCCAGCGCCAGCTTGGCGAAGGCGAGGAGGGCAAGGCCGCCGAGATGGCTGAGCTCGACAAGGCGATCAACAATGCCGGCATGCCGAAGGAAGTCGAAGATCAGGCGCGCAAGGAATTGCGCCGGCTGCAGCGCATGCCCGAAGCGGCTGGCGAATACGGGATGGTGCGCACTTATCTCGATTGGCTGATCGAGCTGCCGTGGAAACTGCCGGACGAGAAGCCGATCGATATCGGGCAAGCCCGCCGGATTCTCGACGAGGACCATTACGACCTCGAAAAGATCAAGCGGCGGATCATCGAATTTCTCGCCGTGCGCAAGCTCAGCCCGCAAGGCAAGGCGCCGATTCTGTGCTTCGTCGGCCCGCCCGGCGTCGGCAAGACCTCGCTTGGGCAATCGATCGCCCGCGCCATGGACCGCAAATTCGTGCGCGTCAGCCTCGGTGGCGTGCACGACGAGGCGGAAATCCGCGGTCATCGCCGCACCTATATCGGCGCGCTGCCCGGCAATATCATCCAGGCGATCCGCAAGGCCGGTTCGCGCAATTGCGTGATGATGCTGGACGAGATCGACAAGCTCGGCGCCGGCATTCAGGGCGATCCCGGCGCCGCTTTGCTCGAAGTGCTCGATCCGGAGCAGAACAACACGTTCCGCGACAATTATCTCGGCGTGCCGTACGACTTGAGCCGCGTGGTGTTCATCACCACCGCCAATATGCTCGACACCGTTCCCGGGCCGCTGCGCGACCGCATGGAGATCATCTCGCTCGCCGGCTACACCGCCGACGAAAAGATGGAGATCGCGCATCGCTATCTGGTTCGCCGCCAAATGGAGGCGAACGGGCTCAAGCCCGGCCAGGCCGAAATCGACGACGATGCGCTGCGCGAGATCATCCAGAACTACACGCGCGAAGCCGGTGTGCGCTCTCTCGAACGTCAGATCGGCCAGGTGTTGCGCCATGCCGCGGTGCGCATCGCCGAAGACCAGAATAGCGGGCCGATCCGCATCACCCGCAGCGATCTTGCCGCGATCCTCGGCGCGCCGCAGTTCGAGAGCGAAACGGCAATGCGAACGAGCGTCCCGGGCGTCGCGACCGGGCTTGCCTGGACGCCGGTCGGCGGCGATATCCTCTTCATCGAGGCGACGCGCGTGCCTGGCTCGGGCAAGCTCATTCTCACCGGCCAGCTCGGCGAGGTGATGCGCGAGAGCGCGCAAGCCGCGCTCTCGATCGTGAAGAATCGCGCCGCGGCGCTGGGCATCGATGCCAGCCGTTTCGAGAAGAGCGACATCCACGTCCACGTGCCGGCGGGCGCGATTCCCAAAGACGGACCAAGCGCCGGCGTCGCCATGTTCATGGCGCTGGTGTCGCTGATGACGGACCGCACCGTGCGCAGCGACACCGCGATGACCGGCGAGATCAGTCTGCGCGGCCTCGTTCTGCCGGTCGGCGGAATCAAGGAAAAAGTCGTCGGCGCCCATCGCGCCGGGATCAGGCGGATCATGCTGCCGGCGCGCAACCGCAAGGACTACGACGACATTCCCGAAATCGCACGCAAGGAAGTCGAGTTCATCTGGCTCGAGCGCGTCGAGGAAGCCGTTGCCGCGGCGCTCGAGCCGAAAAAAGCCGATGCCGCGCCGGGAACGGTGCCGCAGCTCGTCGGCGCGCAGGCTTAGTTTCCTTGCCCTTTGCTTTTAAATAGCGTCGTCCGGGATTTATTTTTTCGTTGCGGTGTTGGTTTAAAGAAGACACGCGAAATCGAAGAGGCATCGTCGTGGCAAAAACCGTGGCAAAAACCCTTGCGAAGCTGATAGTTGGTCTGATTGTTATTGTGGCGGCAACATGGTTCGGAACTTCGTCCGGCCGAGCTTACGGCGACGCCCCCTGGTGCGCAGTCTATAGCATCGGAAAAGATGCTTACTGGGACTGCCAATACCGTACGGTCGAAGAATGCGTTCCGAATGTAATTGCTGGTAATCGCGGCTTTTGCAATTTGAACCCCTGGCCGGGGCCGACCAACGCAATCGTTTGTAAGCATCAAAAACGACACGTGCGAAAGAATTAAACTAGCCAAACCCCCACGCCGTTGCTGTCGCAGTTTGGCCTTTCGCAGACCGCGTGCATTGTCTGTTGGAGAGGAACAGACTTCGCGAGCGGCAATCGCCACCCGTTCTCCCGCGAGGGGAGAGAAAATCAAAAACGCTTGACCAGCGCGCCGGCGTAGGTCAATTCGCGCTTCCTTGCGGCGGCGGGTATTCATAGCGGCGCCGCGAGTTCCTTTCTGACCAAAGTTACGCGCCTGCCTCAGACGAAGGACGAATGACTTGTCCTGGAGAGGACCGGACGTATTTGGTAGAGTAGATGTAGCGAATGACCCAAATCGGGAACCCAAGGCGGACATCGTAGAGGGTAATGGTGGGCTCTTTCGGACGCATAGTTGGACCCGGTACGATGCTTATGACTTAAGCTTCGGCAGCCGCCGCCGCGGCGCGCACCGAAGTCGCAAGCTGATCCTTGACTTAGTCATCGCATGCGAGGTCGAGATGTCCCAATCGGTGGCAGAGATTTTGGTCGATGCTCTCGAAGGCATCGGCGTCAAGCACATATTCGGATTGATCGGGGACTCGCTCAATCCGCTCGCCGACGCGGTGCGTCGGAGCAAGATCGGCTGGGTCGGGGTTCGCCATGAAGAAGGCGCCGCGCTGGCTGCCGCCGGCCAGGCCAAGCTCACTGGTCAGCTTGGCGTGTGCTGCGGCACGACCGGACCGGGAAGTACGCACCTCGTCGCCGGCCTCTATGAGGCAGCTCGAGATCATGCCCCCGTGCTCGCGATCTCCGGCGACATGCCGCGAAAAATGCACGGGACGGATTTTATTCAGACCACTGAGCCTGATCTGCTGTTTCGCGACGTCTCGCTTTACACCGAAACAATTTCCTCTCCGGCGCAGGCGCCGGCCGTAATTCATCAGGCCATTAGCGCATCCTATGCAGGACGCGGCGTCGCTCATCTAACGATTCCACAAGATATTTTTGAGTCGAACGCCGAAAGCGGCTTATCGAGTCTGGCGACGCTGAAGCCGCGGCCCGAAATCGTTCCGAACGAGGGTGAGATTGCCGAAGTCGCTCGCCGGATCGATGCTGCCAAGACCATCGTGATCATGTGTGGCGCCGGCTGCCGCGGCGCTGCCGACGAGTTGCGCGCCATCTCCGATCGGCTCAAGGCGCCGCTTATTCACTCGGTTAAAGGCCAAGACATCATGGCCTATGACGACCCACACTGGATCGGCGGAATCGGCATGATCGGGACGAAGGCGGTGTACAACGCCGCTATGACGTCCGATCTGTTCTTGATGCTCGGCACCGATTACCCGTATTCGGAATTCCTGCCGCATAAAGGCGTGGTCGTCCAGATCGACGACCGCGCGGAAGTGCTCGGACGACGGGCACCGACAGTATTGGGGGTTCTCGCGTCCGTCCGCCCTTCGGTAAAGCTATTACTCGACCGCATTTCGGCCAAAAGCGACACCAAATTCCGGGACAACGTGAACGCCGAACGACGTAAATGGGATGCGATGCTCGACAAGCAAGCTGATCCTAACCGCAGTAAGGATCGCATTCATCCGCAGGCCGTGGCGCGAGCCGTCAGCGATCTCGCCAACCAGGATGCAATATTTGTCTTTGATACCGGTCTGAACACATTGTGGTCGGCGAATTGGCTCCGTCAGACGGGATCGCAACGTATAATCGGCTCATTCAATAACGCCGCAGTCGGAACAGCGCTTGCGCAGGCCAATGGCATCCAGGCACTCGATCGCTCTCATCAAGTCATTGCGCTTTGCGGCGATGGCGGATTCAACATGCTCATGAGCGAGTTTCTGACCGCTGTCCACCATAAGCTGCCTGTGAAAGCTGTCATCTACAACAACTCGTCCTTCGGACTGATCACTCTAGAAGCCGAGGGGGTTGGTCTGCCTGCGTACCGAGAAGGAATCGAATTTCCCAATCCGGACTATGTTGCACTAGCGAACGCATGCGGCGCGCAAGGATTTCGCGCTACTCAACCGAGCGAACTGCACGCCGCGATCAAGCAGGGGCTCGCGGCAGACGGACCGGCGATCATCGATTGCGTTGTGGTGCCAAACGAAATGCCGAACTTTCCGCATCTCGAACTCGATAAGATTGGTCGCTATGCGCTGGCAAAGGTTAGAGAAGTCATGCTTTCGTTCTGTGGTCGCTGAGGCAGACGGCCCTCGCGGGCGGCAATCGCCACGCGTTCTCCCGCAAGGCGAGGGGGAATCAAAAGCGCTCACTCCATGTCCGGCAGGTTCAGCGCGCGATCGACCAGCGCGCCAGCGCGCTTGAAATCGAAATTGCGGTAGAGGTTCTGCTTCGCCGCGAATGACGGTCCGCCGTAGAATTTTTCATATTGCTGGTGGCGGCTGCCGAATTCCGAGCCGAGAAAGTCCCAAAGGAGCCGCATCAGCTTGATCCGGCTCTTGGCGTCGGCGGCGCCTGAGCGCATGTAACGCTCGATATCGGCGGCGATTTCGGCATTGCCGAAATCCGCATCCGACGACGGCAAGGTGATGAACGCCGAGCCCGCCATTTCGCGGATGATTTCCAGCATGCGGCCATTGAACTCGGACTGCATCGCGCTGGCGGCGTAATAGGCAGTCGCCGACGGCCACAGCACGCCGTCCCTGATCGTGCCCATGGTTTCGTGCGCGAGCAGCATCGACTCGTAGATCGAAACCAGCGCGACCAGTTCGCCCATCATGATCGTGACCGCGGGATTGGCGGCGTTGCCGGTCATTTCGTTCATGCGCTGGGCAAGGCCAGCCATGAAACGCAGCTTCGTCACATAGCGCGTCTGCGCCTGATGATTGCCAAGGAGGTGCGAGGGCGTCTTGCGCCACTGGTCGCGCGACAATTCGACATTGCGGTAAATAAAAACGCGCTCCCAGGGCACGAATACATTGTCGAAAATGACGTAGCTATCGGATTCGTCGAACCGGCTCGACAGCGGATAATCGAAGGCGCTGCCGGCGCGCGCGTACGGCCGGCGCGGATAGAGCTTCAGTCCCTCGCTGTCCACCGGCACAGCGAGGCAATTGGCGTAGTTCTCATCGCCCGGCTGCAGCGGCTGTATGCAGCTTAATTGAATGTAGTCGCACAGCGCGCCGCCGGTGGCGAGCTGTTGTGCGCCTTTGATGACGATGCCGTCGTCACGTTCTTTGACCACGCCGGCATAAAGCGTCGGGTCGCTCTGCTGGTGCGCCGGCTTGGACCGGTCGATCTGCGGCGGCACGATCGCGTAAGTGCAATAGATGTGGTTGTCGCGCATGAATTCGTAGAAGGCGACGAGATTGTCGGCGAATTGCTGGCCGGCGGCGGCAAAAAACTGAGGCGTCGAGGCATAGCCGACAAAGAAGCCGGCGACGTGATCGGGCGCGCGGCCCATCAGCCCGAAGGTCGCCTCCGCCCAGGTTTCCGAAAACAGCCGCCGCGCCCGCAGATCGGCATGCGTTCGCGGAATCTGCCAGGCGCGTTGCACCGGCGCACCGGTTTTGGGCGAGACGAAAGTCATGCGCTCGCGCAGTTCAGGCGCCGCGGCGATGTCGTAAAGGTTGGCGATCGAGCGCACCGCGCCACTAAATGCCGGATGTGCGGTTACGTCTTTGACCTGCTCGCCATCGACGAATACCCGCCGTCTGTCTTTGAGCGAGTGAAGATATTCGGCACCAGTACGCATCGGCAGTTCTCCCCGGCGCGCCTTATTTAGCGCGGGCAGGGCAATCGTAGCATCGGAGAAAACCGCAGGAAAAGCGGCAGGCGCGTTCGGCTAGAATTTAGTGGAGCATGATCTTTTCGGAAAACCGGTCCCACTTTTCCGGATCATGCTCTAGTACACGTCGGTCTGATAACGGCCGGATTTCTTAAGCGCGGCGAGGAGTACGCCGGCTTGCTCGAGCGAGCGTGCGCCATGCTCGGCGATAATATCGAGGAGGGCGCGCTCGGTGTCTTTGCCCATCGCGATGGCGCCGCAGACATAGATATGCGCGCCCTCGGCGATCCAGCTCCAGAGATCGCGGCCGGCCTCGCGCATGCGGTCCTGAACGTAGAACTTTCGCGCGCCGTCGCGCGACCAGGCCAGCGACAGGTGGGTGAGAAAGCCGGCCGCGTTCATACCGGCGAGCTCGTCCTCGTAGAAGAAATCGTAGTCGCACCGCTGATGACCGAAGAACAGCCAATTTTTTCCGGGCGCCTTCGCTGCCCTGCGCTCGTGCAGAAAGGCGCGGAACGGCGCAATACCGGTACCGGGTCCGATCATGATGATCGGCCCCGACGAATCGCACGGCAGCGCGAAGCTTTGCGCCTTCTGCATATAGGCTTTGAGTTTTGCCCCCGGCGCAATGCGCTCGGCCAGAAATGTCGAAGCCACGCCAAGCCGACGGCGGTCGCCCAATGTGTAGCGCACTGCATCGACAGTGAGCGCCACGCGGGGCGCGTCGATTTTGGGCGAGCAGGCGATCGAATAGAGCCGCGGCTGCAGTGGGTCGAGCGATTCGATAAAAGCTTCCGGATCGGGCCGGATGCCGGGAAATTTTTGCAAAGCCGCCAGCACGTCGAGCGTTGCGGCGTCGCCATCCGGATCGGCGCCGCGCGCAAGCTCCTTCGCCTTCTGCCGGCGCTCGCCGCCGGTGATGTAGGAGATCAGCTCGAACAGCATGTCCGGCGCCACGCCGAGCGAGGAACCGTCGCTCAACACTTCGCGCAAGGAGCGGTCCGCAATCGGAAAATCCGGCGGTGCGCCGATTGCCGCGATCACCGCGTCAACCAAAGCCGGATGATTTGAGGGAACGATGCCGAGCGAGTCACCGACCGAATAGGTGATCCCGGAATCCGCCAGATCCAATTCGACGTGCCATGTCTCTTTGCTCGAACCGGCTTTGTTCAAACGGGTGCGGGACAGGAAAGCGACCTCTGCAGGATGATTACGCGATGGGGCCGAAACCGCGGTCGCGGCGGGCGCCGCGTGCGCCGGAATTGGCGCCGGCGCTTTATCGATTGCCGGCGCGCTTGCTCTGGCCAGTTGGGCGTTGGCGGGTTTGGCCGCGGCGGGGATCGCGCCGAATTCGGCGTAGAGCGTCTTGAGCATCCGCGCGGTTTCCTTGCCGCCCGGTACGCAAAGATTCAGCCGCTCCTCGCTTTTGAGGAAGATCGCATTGGCGTAATCCTCGCAATTGTATCCGCACTGGCCGCAATCCTGCTGGCCCATCGCCGCCATTATGCGCCGCCGCAGCGGCCGGCTTTCCGCGAGCTGCATGCGCTCGGTGAGCGGCAGGGCGGGATCGTGCCAGGGCGCCTGTCCGTCATCGCCGTCAGAAAGCGGGCCGCGCGATTCCGCCGCTACGACGCCGACCGCGGGCAACAGCGCCGCGCTTTCCGCCGCGGTGAGCGGATTAACCCCGCTATCGAGCGACAATAATCCGGCGAGAAAGCCGTTCAGCCAGGTACGCTGCTCCGGCGAAAATGGCGCCGTTTCCGGGATCAAGGTCGGAAGCGGCGGGGGTGTCGTATGCGTCATTGCCCCGCCTGCCTCTCGAACAAAACCTTCAGCGCCTCGATGTCATGCCGGCGCGTGAAATCGGCGAAGCTTTCTTGCGTCCCGGCGCGGTTTGCGAGATAGGCTTTGAGCATCCGTTCGATTGTCACCGGCGCATCGTCGGCTTTGACGTCGCGGTATATTTCGCGGCCGCATTGCGCTTGCGGGCCGAAGCCACCGCCGACATGGATGTGATAGGCCTCGGCCGCATCTTCGTCGTCGGAGCTTTGGGTCTTGGTGCCAAGGAGCCCGATATCCCCGATGTAATGCTGCGCGCAGGAATTCGGGCAGCCGGTGAGATGAATGTTGAGCGGGGAATCGAGCGCCACGCGGCTCTCGCACCACTGCGCAATTGCTTCGGCATGCCGCTTGGTATCGGACATGGCGAGGCGACAACCGACATTGCCGGTGCAGGCGACGAGACCGGCGCGGATCGAGGTCGCTTTGGTCGAAAGCGACAGCGCGGCGATGGCGGCTTCCGCCTCGGCAAGGCGCGCTTGCGGCACGCCTGAGATCAGCAGGTTTTGCCAGACGGTGAGCCGAATATCGCCGTCGCCGTATGCGCGGGCGACTTCGGCGATGCCGCGCATCTGGTCGGCC
>JBAQBC010000184.1:0-13604 GCA_049286035.1 Xanthobacteraceae bacterium | reverse complement strand
CCGGCGCCGGCATTCGGCCGCCGACAATCTGCGCGCGCGCCCCGGATAGATCGGCACGCCGTCCGGATCGCGCGGCCAGCCACCCTGACGATCGAGCTCCGCCGCCAGCGCGGCAAGCTCGCGGCGGCTTTCGAAGCTCGGATAGAGCAGGCCGTCGGCTTCGAGGCGGCCGATCGCCATCCCGTAATCGGCAAAGTGCTCGCTCTGGCGGCGCGCCGGCTCCCCCCACGAAATGCCGAGCCAGCGCAGATCCTCATCGATCGCCGCTTCGTATTCCGGCCGGCAGCGCTCGGTGTCGATATCTTCGATGCGCAACAGCAGGCGTCCGCCAAGCTCGCGCGCCATGTCGGAATTGAGCAATGCGGAATAGGCATGACCCAGGTGCAGATAGCCATTCGGCGACGGTGCGAAACGCAAAACGCGGCTGTACATCAACGCTACGCTTCCCGACACTGGACCCGGCAATGCACTCTAACACGCTGACCCACATTCGCACCGAGAGCGATCTCGACTCAGCACTTGCGGCCTTGACAAGCGCCGATGCGCGCTTCGCCGCGCTCATCGCGACTGCAGGCCGGCCGCCGCTGCGCCGCCGGCCGGCCGGATTTGCCGGACTCGCGGCGACCGTGGTGTCGCAACAGCTTTCGACCGCGAGCGCCGGCGCGATCTGGGCGCGCCTTGCCGCCGCGTTCGATCCGTTCGAGCCGCCAGCGATCATCCGGGCGCGAGCGTCGAAGCTCGCCCGGCTTGGCCTCTCAGCGCCGAAGATTCGCGCGCTCAAGGCAATTGCGCGTGCGGTGGCGAGTGAGCGGCTCGCGCTCACCTCGCTCGTCACGATCGAGGCGGAAGCGGCGCATGCGTCACTCACCGCAGTCCACGGGATTGGCCCGTGGACCGCCGACATTTATCTGTTGTCCTGCCTCGGCCATGCCGACGCTTGGCCGGCCGGCGATCTGGCGCTGCAAGAAGCGGCGCGGCTTGCCTTCGCGCTGCCGCAGCGGCCGAGCGCCAAGGAGATGGTCGCGCTCGCCGAAATGTGGCGGCCGCTGCGCGCGGTGGCGGCGCGCGTGCTGTGGACCTACTATCGCGCCGTCAAAGGCCGTGATGGAGCGCCAACTTTACCGAAAGCTTCAGCCGATACAGGCCGCATTAAACCAGGCCGCATTAAACGGGGGCGGAATGGCCGGTGACCTCATAGCGTCGCGAACCCGAAGTTCGCACAAATTTGCTGAGCCCTCTCATGCGAACTTCGGGTTCAAAAGCGGCGCTGCAAGGAAAAACTTGCTAGTGTCCTTATCGATTCCGAAGTTCGTACGAGGGCGCCGCAAATGGTGACGAACTTCGGAATCGGGACACTAGATGGCCCGCGGCTTGCGCCGCGTTCCGGCGCCGCGCAGCAGCTCGTCGTGTTCCTGCACGGCTATGGCGCCGACGGCAATGACCTGATCGAGATCGGCCGCTCCTGGCAAGAACTCTTACCGAACGTCGCCTTCGTCTCGCCGCACGCGCCCGAGCCGTGCGGCCAGGCGCCGGTCGGCCGGCAATGGTTCGCGCTGACCTTTCGCGATCCGAACGAGCGCTGGGTCGGCGTCAACAAAGCAGCGCCGGTGCTCGAACGCTTTCTCGATGCCGAACTCGCCCGGCACAAGCTTCCACCATCCGCGCTGGCGCTGGTCGGCTTCAGTCAGGGCACGATGATGGCGCTGCATGTCGGATTGCGCCGCGCCGCCACGCCGGCGGCGATCGTCGGCTATTCGGGTCTTTTGGTTCTGCCGCCCGACCTGAACGCGGAAAGCTTTGCCGCCGAGATCAAATCCCGCCCGCCGATCCTCCTGGTCCATGGCGATCGCGACGACCTCATTCCGGCGCAGGCTTTATTTCAGGCGGCGCAAGGTCTGGCTGCGCTCGATATTCCGGTCGAGTGGCACCTCTCCGCCGGCATCGGCCATGGCATCGACGGCGAAGGCTTGCGTCATGGCGGCGAATTTCTGGCACGGCGCTTTAAGGGGAAGCGGTGAAATCTTTCCCTCTCCCCTTGCGGGAGAGGGCGCCCGAACGCAGTGAGGCGGGTGAGGGGGCCATGCGCGCGCAAAAAAACCTCACCCGGCTCGGTGCTCGCTGTCGCTCGCAACTCGCCACCCTCTACCGCAGTGGGAGAGGGTTGTTCGCAGCCTCTCAAAACATCGAAAAATCGATCGGCTTGTGCCGATCAAGCGTACGGCGAATTGGCGGCAGCGGATATTTGAGACCGGTGGCGCAATTGAACAGCAGCGCCTGTTCGCTGTTTTTGATGCGGCCGTCGGCGAGGCTCTGCTTGTAGGCGGCATAGGTTGCCGCGCCTTCCGGGCACAGCAAAAAACCTTCCTCGCGCGCGGCCTCGTCCAGCGCCTGCGTGATCGCCTCGTCGGTGACCGCGATGGCAAAGCCGCCGCTCTCGCGGACCGCTCGCAGAATCAAAAAGTCGCCAATCGCTTGCGGCACGCGAATGCCCGATGCGATCGTGTGCGCGTTGTCCCAGCGCGGCGCGTGTTCGACGCCGGCCTCATAGGCGCGCACCATCGGCGCGCAGCCCGACGCCTGCACCGCGACCATGCGCGGGCGCTTCGCGCCGATGAAGCCGATCGCCTCGAGCTCGGCGAACGCCTTCCACATGCCGATCAAGCCGGTGCCGCCGCCGGTCGGGTAGAAGATCACGTCGGGCACCGTCCAGCCGAGCTGCTCGGCCAGTTCGAGCCCCATCGTTTTCTTGCCTTCGATTCGATACGGCTCTTTGAGCGTCGACACATCGAACCAGCCAACTTTTTCCTTCCCCTCTCCGACGATCTTGCCGCAATCGTCGATCAGCCCGTTGACGCGGTACACCGTCGCGCCTTGGAGCCCGATCTCGCTGACATTTACTTCCGGCGTGTCCTGCGGACAGAAGATCGTGGTCTTGATTCCGGCATGGCTGGCATAAGCGGCGAGCGCGGCGCCGGCATTGCCGTTGGTCGGTATCGCCATGTGCTTGATGCCGAGCGCTTTCGCCATCGATACCGCCATGACCAGACCGCGCGCCTTGAACGAGCCGGTCGGCAAGCGGCCCTCGTCCTTCACCAGCAGTTCGGCAGCGCCGAGCTTGGCGGCGAGCTTCGGCAGCGCCACGATCGGCGTCATCGCCTCGCCGAGGCTGACGATGTCCGCCAAGCGCCGCACCGGCAATAGTTCGCGATAGCGCCATAGATCCGGCGCGCGGCGCGTCAGCGCCTCTTTGCTGAAGTTCTTGCGCACGCCGTCGAGATCGTAGCGGACCAGAAGCGGCTTGCCGGCGCGCGAGAGATTATGAATTTCATCGGCAGGGTAGCGCTCGCCGGTCGCGGCGCATTCCAGATGCGTGACGAAGGTCTTGCGCTCGGTGGTCAGGTTATCGTCGTAGCGCAAGCGGGCTCTCCGGCATTGGGGCGGTAGGGCGGCCGCGGTCAGGCGGTGGCGGAACACCGGTCGGATTACCAAGCCGAATTAGCAAGCCGATGACCGCTTCACAATCCTGTCACGCCTGCCTATAAACTAGCGCCCAACGCCGCATGGGCGGCAACTGAGTCGAGGTGGGAGCGTCTGACTTGAACGCTCATGTGTCGCAATCCGGCTGGCCGGCTCTGGTGCTGAATGCCGATTTCCGGCCGCTGAGCTACTACCCGCTGTCTTTGTGGTCGTGGCAGGACGCGATCAAGGCGGTATTCCTCGAACGGGTCAATATCGTCGCCAATTACGATCGCGCGGTGCGCAGCCCGAGCTTGGAAATGAAGCTGCCGAGCGTGGTTTCGCTTAAAACTTTCGTCAAACCCTCGACGCATCCCGCGTTCACGCGGTTCAACGTTTTCCTGCGCGACCGTTTCTCCTGCCAATATTGCGGGACGCGCGACGATCTCACCTTCGATCATTTGCTGCCGCGTTCGCGCGGCGGTCACACGGTGTGGAACAATGTGGTGGCCGCGTGCTCGCCCTGCAATTTGCGCAAAGGCAGTATGACGCCGGAGGAAGCCAAGATGTGGCCGTCGCAGCGGCCATTCCAACCGAGCGTGCAGCACCTGCACCGCAACGGCCGGCTGTTCCCGCCGAATTACCTGCACGACAGCTGGCTCGATTATCTCTACTGGGATACCGAACTCGATCCGTAAAATGCGCGACGCTTTTCTGTTGTCACGGCATTGCATTCACTTCTCCACGCTGTGTGAGAAGAAGTGAATAAAGGAATCTCACTCTCGCGAAGCGCTTTCATTGTTCCCCTCCCCCGTGAAGCGGCGGGGAGGGTCGGCGAATTTCACAACAGTGAAATGAGCCGGGGTGGGGGGCGTCTAAGAAGTCCCCCCACCCAGGCCGATGCTTCGCATCGGCATTGTTTGAACAGTACGGCGTCCGGAGGCCGCCTATGCCCCTCCCCACCACGCGCTGCGCGCGTGGGCGGGAGGGGAAAAGAAAACCGCGTCGCCTAACCCGCCGTCGGTGTGGCCTGCGCCTCTTTCTCCGGCGCGCCGTTGAGCTTGCGTCCCGCCTCGCCGACGAGCGCGTGGGCGCTGGCCTGCGGTCGGACCGCCGCCGCACGCGGCTTATCGGCTGCATTCTCGTCGCGGCGTGAAGTGCCATCGAACTTTGCGTTCTCCTCGATCGCCAGCGAGCGATGGAAGATGTCGCCTTCGACGATGGCGGTGCTGTTGAGCCGCACCCGGTTGGCGCGGATCGTGCCCTTGACCCGGCCGCCCACCGTCAGCTCTTCGGCCACCACATCGCCCTCGACCTCGGCACCGTCGGCGATCAGCACCGTCGAGGCATGCAGCTCGCCTTCGACGCGGCCGAGAATTTTCACCGCGCCGGAGCCGGCGATCTTGCCGGTCACGGTCATGCCGGCGCTGATCGAGGAAACCCCGTTCGCCGCTTCCGATGCGGCCGCTTGCGATGGGACCGCGCTATGAAAGTGTTGCACCGGCGCTGGCGATTTAAGCTCTTCCGGCATGCCGTCTTTGGTCTTTCCAAACATCTGCATTACTCCTTCACCCTCTGTTGCAGTCTGTGTTGCACGCTCTGTCGAAAAGTTCAGTCTCACGTCGCGTAGTAAATGCGGTGAAAGCGGCGACCGAGCCGGCTTAGGATTTCGCGCCCGGTGGATCCGCTTGCCGCCGCGAGGTCATCGATTGCGAAGCCGTCGCCAATCAGCGTCACCGTGGCGCCGAACCGCGCCACGCTGCGATCCAGCTCCGTGACGTCGATCGGCAAGAGATCGATCGACGGCGCCGCCGCGACCCGACAGCGCTGCCCGCCGATCACGACCTGCAATGGCGTCGCGGAATCGCCAGCCGGGCGGGGATAACCGTCGGCGTGGCCGAGCGACACGAGCGCAAGCCGCGTGCGCCGCTTGAAGCCGTTCTTGGCGCGCGCGCCGTTATCGGATGTCGGCGCGGCCAATTCGCGGACCTGCACGATCCGCGCCGAAAGCTCGATCACCGGCAGCATCGGATTGGCAGCGCGCGGCGTCGGGTTGATGCCGTAGAGCGCGCTGCCCGCACGCACCAGATCGAAATGGGCCTTACTCCCCAGGAAAATGCCGGACGAATCCGCAAGCGAGGCCGGAATGCCGCGATACAGCCGGCGCAACTCGCGGAAGGTTTCGAGCTGCCGCTCATTGCGTGGATCGTCGGGCGCCGCCGCATGGTTCAGCCGGCTCAGCAACAGCGTGACGCCGTGATTGAGTGATTGCACCCGCGGCGCAAAGGCGGTCGCCTCTTCGAGCGACAGGCCAAGCCCGCTGTTGTCGGTATCGACATTGAGCGCGCAGCCGCCCTCCCATGCCTGCGTGCCGACAAACACGTCCCATTCGGCAAGCTCGATGGCGCTGTTGATCACCGGCCGCGCATTGATGTCGGCGAAGGCCGGCCCGGTACCGGAATAAAAGCCGTTGAGCACGTAAATCGCCGCTTGCGGCGCGACTGCGCGCACGCTTCTGGCTTCCGCAAGATTGGAAACGAAGAAGGTGTAGCAGCCGGATTTCGCCAGCGCGCCGGCGATCGGGCCGATGCCGCAGCCATAGGCGTCGGCGCGCACCACCGCGGCGCATTCCGCTTCGGTGCGTTTGGCTAATCTCTCGTAGTTCGCGGCGAGATTGGTGAGATTAATCTTTAGGATGCCGCAAGCCTCGGCTTCGTCCGGCCCTTCGACCGTGACACAGGCGGCAAGCCCTTTGTTATGGACTTGGAGCCGTCCGCCTTTGTTGATGATGCGGCCGTCAACCGAGCCGTCCACGACGACACTGGCGCCGGGCTCGATGGTCAGGCTGCCGAGAAGGTTGCCGCGGACATGCAACGTGCAGTTCCGCTGCACGATGGTGTCGCTGCGCACTGAGCCATGGATCTCGGATGAGCTGCTAATCAGCAGCGGCCCAGATTCACTAAGCCGTTCTGTGGCCTGTTCTGCGGCCTGCTCAATGACTTGTATGGCGACCGGTTCTACGGTCGCTCGGGCGCCCTGCTCTGCAAGCGCTACGACTGCCGACACAACGCTGGGCTCCCCCGCCCCGACTGCGCCGAGTGTCGCGCAATTCCGGAGTTCCCACAAGCACGGCAAAGTTTAGCTGGGGATCATATTGCGATTATGACGAATGTTATGATGGGGATCATTGTGGGGTGGAAACCGCGGCGCCGTATTTTTCGCTCGCTTCTTGAATTGTCAGGCGTTTCAGCTGTGGCGGCCCGCCGCCGTGCATTTCACCTTGCGGATAAGTCCGTTCCCAATAGCCGCCATCGTCGGGATCACGATAGAGCGTCTCCCAAGCACCCGACTGGGGGCTGTCCGCAATCTTCTGCAGATGATGCTCGATTAACCGCTCGATCCGCTCGCACCCGGCGTCGCCGCGAGCACGCCCGCCCTCAACCAGCCATCTGCCGGCCAGCATGTCCTCATTTGGCTGCAACTTATTGAAGGGCGAGCGCACTAAGGCCCAACCAGATTACGCCGCCGCCGTCTTGCGGCCGTCGGCGAATGACGGCGCCACCTCCGCCATGAAGCGGGCCATCTCGTCCTTGACCTGATTGTGCGGCTTTAGCCCCACATTCACGTAAAGGATCACCTCGGCGAAGCCGGCGGCTTCCACCTTCTTCAACGTCTCGGTGATGCGCGCCGAGGAACCGAGCAGCACGGAATTTTCCGTCAGGTCCTCCGGCCTCACCTTGTGCAGCCGTTCGACCATGTCGACGAAATAGCGATAGCTCGGCGGCGCGGTCTTCGGATCGCCCGGCAGAGCCGGAATTACGCATTCCTTGTAGTAGCGGATCTGGCGTGCGCGTTGGGCATCCTCCTGCGCTTTGGTGTCGGCGAAGTGGGTGAAGTAGCTGCACATCAGCCGGCCCGGCGTCTTGCCGTGCTTGGCGCAAGCCTCGTGATAGAGGTCGGCGACCTGTTTCAAACCGCCGAAGGTCATGGCCGCGGCGAACGGCGCCACGATCAAGCCGCAGCCGAGCCGCGCGGCGAGCTCGATCGACGGCTTGGAGAACGAGCCGACATAGGTGGGCAACGGCCGCTGGATCGGCTTCGGCGTGATGCGCACGTCATCGAACGAATAATATTTGCCGTGATGCGAGATGCGGCCTTCGGCCTGCCACAGCGCGCGCACGAGCTCGAGGCCTTCTTCGAAGATGCCCTGATTGTCTTCGAACGAAACATGGAACGGCAGATATTCGCGCTTGTCGTAACCGCGGCCGCAGGCGAAATCGACACGCCCGCCGGATAAAAGATCGAGCGTCGCCCATTGCTCGGCGACGCGGATCGGATGATGCAGCGGCAGCACGTTGACCGCGGGCGCAAGCCGAAGCCGCGTGGTGTTGGCCGCGACATAAGCGAGCACCATGTCCGGACACGACAAGACGCCGAGCGAATTGAAATGATGTTCGCCGATCCAGGCCGAGTGCATGCCGATCTTCTCGGCGTAAAGCGCCTCGGCGGTGATGTCGGCGACGAACTGGTTCGAGGAGCGCGTGTTGTTCTCGTAGTGATTGTCGCTCAGCGTGAAATAGCCGAAATCCATCGCTTCCTCCCTTTTTGCCTGGTTACCCTTCGTCGGCGCAGATGGCTGCTTTATTCATCATAATAGTTGACATTGCATCTGTTGTAAATGCAATAATAAGGCTGTTCTAAGCTTTTGAAGCGCGCGGCGAATCCGGGTAGACGGAACCGGTTGCCGCAAGGATTGTCCCGCTCGTGAAAGCACCTGCCAAGCTCGAACTCGGCGACTATCTGCCCTATCTGACGAACCGCGTGGGCATGATCGTAGCCGAACAGTTCGGCGACGATGCCCTCGCCGCGCACGGCCTGAGCATCGCGATGTGGCGGGTGATGGCGGTGCTGGCGTCCCACGGCACGCAGCGGCAGATCGATCTGGCTGACCTGACCAGCATCGAGGTCTCGACCTTGTCGCGGCTCGTCACACGCCTCATCCGCAAAGGCCTGGTGACGCGCACGCGTTCGGTCAACAGCAACCGCGAGGTCGCAGTGAAGCTGTCAGCGAAGGGACAATCGCTCGTGAACCATCTCATCCCGATCGCGCTCGATTTCGAGGCGGCGGCGATTGCCGGATTGTCGAGCAAAGACATCGCGGTGCTCAAGCGCTGCCTGCGTCACATGTACGGCAATATGAAAACTCGCGCCGCCGCCGCGGCCAAACGCGGGCGCGGAACGTCTTAAAAGGTTTCGGCCGAAAAAGGCGTGGATGGCCGGGACAAGCCGGGCCATGACGACGCTTGAGAAATCCCACGCGCGCCAATGGCCGCTTTTCTTTGCGCTCCGGGTGCCATAGTTTGCGGACACGGGCATAGAAGCATCCAAAAACGTTGGGGGAAGCGATGGCGGGCGAGGCGGAAGTTCAAGTTTCGCATTTTCTGGACGAGCACGGCGTTGGTACGTTCCAGATCAAACTGATCTTCTGGTCGATCCTGATCGCGCTGATCGACGGCTATGACATCGGCGCCATCGCCTTTGCCGCGCCGAGCCTGATCCGGGAATGGCATGTGGCGCCGAAGGAGCTCGGCCTCGTCCTCTCCGCCAGCAATATCGGCGTCTTGTTCGGCTCGCAGATCTTCGGCTGGATCGGCGACAATTACGGCCGCAAGACCGCGCTGGTCGCGACCAATCTGTTGTTCGGCATATTCACCTTCGCCGCGGCCTACTCGACCGATCTCACGCAATTGACGTGGCTGCGCTTTATCGCCGGGCTCGGCATCGGCGGCGTCATTCCCAATGTAGTGGCGATCAATGCCGAATCGGCGCCGCGCAACCTGCGCGCCACGCTCGCGATCATCGCCGTGGGCACGGTGCCCATGGGCGGCGCGCTGGCCGGCTTCGCCAGCGCTGCTTTGGTGCCGACCCACGGCTGGCAAATTCTGTTTCAGATCGGCGGTATCGTGCCGATCGTAATTGCGCTCGCCGCCATCATCGGCTTGCCGGAATCCATCAAATTCATGACGCTGCATGAGAGCCAGCGCAGCAAGATGGTGGCGCTCTTGCATGCGATCCGTCCCGACTATCGCGTGCCGCCAAACGCTCGCTTCGTGATCGAGGATGAAAAACAGTTTCCGAGCTCGAATCCCACTTACCTTTTCCATGACGGACTCGCCGTCATCACGCCGCTGACCTGGCTGATGTTTGCCTTCAATCTGATGGGTTATTTCTTCCTGATCAGCTGGACGCCGACGTTGATGGGCGCTGCGCATGTCTCACCGGGGACCGCGGCGCTCGCCGGCGCGGCGCTGCAAGTCGGCGGCACGGTCGGCGCGCTCACTTTGTGCTGGTGGCTGCAGCGGCACCGTTTCCTCGCGATCGCCATTTTGTTCGTGATCGCGGTACCGATCGTCGGTTCGATCGGCTTTGCCGGGTTGACTTCGCCGACCGCGCTCCTTGTCGCCACGTTCTTCGCCGGCGCGCTGGTGCTCGGCATCCAGTCCGGCATCAACGTCGTCGGCGCGATGATCTATCCGACGTCGCTGCGCGCCAACGGCTCCGGTTGGCAGCTCGGCATCGGCCGGCTTGGCGCCATCGCCGGCCCGTTCTTGGGCGCGCTGTTTGTCGGTTTGCCGGTCGAGCAGCTTTACATCTGGTCGGCGCTGCCGTTCGCCGCCGGCGCGGTGGTGACCTTCCTCATCTACGCGCTTAATCAGCGCCGTTTGCGCCAGCGTCCGGAATTGCAGAAGGCGCAGTAGTCCTCTCTCCCTCCCCGGCTCTCGCGCGGGCGCATCAGGCTGCGCGCTAAAGCGGTGCGGCGCCGCTGCTCGCGATCACGAACAATTTTGCCGGCTGCCTAGTGGGCCTCCGAACAGCAGGAGCGACCCTGGATTCGGCGTCGAATTTCACAGTCGCTCGCGCGCCGATCTTCTTGATTCAAATTAGATTTCAACCGGGTGGCCGAAATTTAATATGACACGAAACATGCAAATTGGCATAACATGACCGGGAACATGGGGGTGGGGTCATGCGTCGAACATTCGCGATTCTGTGCGCCTTTGCCGGGCTTTCCGGTTCGGCATTCGCGGCCGATCTGCCGCCATCGCCGCCGCCGCGCGCACCGGCGGTCTACGTTCCCGCGGTGCTGCCAGTCTACAACTGGAGCGGATTTTATATCGGCATTAACGGCGGCTGGGGTTGGGCGAGCGGAACGATCACTGACACGGTCACTAGCGGCCCGCTTGCGGGTTTAACCGGAACGTCATCAGGTAATATAAACGGTGGCATTTTTGGCGGTCAGATTGGTGCAAATTACCAAATCGACTATTTGGTGCTTGGAATTGAGGGGGATTGGGACTGGTCCGGGCAACAGCGTACGGACACTTTCGGCTGCGGCGTCGGTTGCACGGTCAGCGAAAACATCAAAATAGGTTGGATTGCGACGATCAGAGGCCGCATTGGCTATGCCATGGACCGGGTGCTCTTATACGCAACCGGCGGCGGCGCGTTCACACACACATCAGATAACGTCACTGCCACGGGCATCGGGACGATATTCAACGCGTCTTCCACGAATCCCGGTTGGACCATAGGAGCTGGCGCCGAATGGGCGTTTGCACAAAACTGGACCGCTCGAGTTGAATATCTCTACGTGGCCACGAACGTGAGCCAGAGTGGTGCAATTCCAGTCGTGGGTGGGACCATTACCGAGACTGGCAATGTTCACGACAACCTCATCCGGGCAGGCGTAAACTTCAAGTTTCCCTGACGCGAAGAAATGAAGTCACTCGCAAACTAGGCGCTCACCGGCTGGCGCCGTTGCTGCGGGCTGATGCGGAAATGCACGGACAGCGTCGCCAGCAATTGTTCGACTGTGTAGGGTTTGGGGAGGAAGGCCGAGTTTTTGACAAATCGCGCCTTCATGCCGTCGGTCAGACTGCGTTTGGTCGTGTAAAGCACTTTCAAATTCGGTATCCGATTGACCGCTTCATGGGCGAGTTCGATGCCGGCGGCGATTTCACCCTTGAGATCAATATTGGTGAAAAGCAGATCAATCTGCGAGCTCTTGTCCAGCAGCGCGATCGCGCCCGGCGCCGTACCCGCGGACAGGACCTCGTGTCCGTGCTCCTCCAGATAGGATTCGGCCAGCACACGGACCTGGTCGTCGTCTTCGGCAAGCAGCACTGTGGCCATGGAAGTTCCCCGGAAAACCGCGCCCATCTAAAGTCGCGGGTCCGGGTCAAAGTTCCATGAATGGGGTCATAAAATTTCTGACGTCTCACTCGCCTTGAGTCTTCATGGGCTTACCCGCGGGCCTGATCGCCAGTCAGGGTGATTCTGCGAACAAATTCAAACTTGTCTGCCTCTTCGATTCGTCGCATCTTGGTGGTCGGGGTCGTCACCTCGGCAAATGTGGCAAACGTCATCTAGGGGGATTTTCTTATGCAATTGTCATCCGTCATTCGTGCCGCACTGATTGCTTTGACCGTAACCGGCGCCGGGCTCATGGCCGCCTACGCCGACAGCGGCAGCATCCGTTTTAACGTTATCAAGGCCGGGTTTGTTGTGGGCGGCTCCGGCGGCAGCGGGACGCTGGTGTTCCAGGGACGGAGCTATCCGCTTTCGATCGGCGGAGTGAGTTACGGATTTACCTTCGGCGCCTCAGCGACCGATTTTGTCGGCACAGTCAGCAACATCCGAAGGCCGACCGATGTTAATGGCGTATACGGCGCTGCCGGCGCGGGCGTCGCGGTCGGGCCCGGCGCGGGCGGGATCGTATTGACCAACCAGAACGGCGCAGTGCTGACGCTGGCGGGCCGCCAAACCGGCCTGATCGTCGCCGCCGACCTCAACGGGTTGGTGATCACGCTGCGCTAATTTACGCCCGCGCGCGCGACGCCCAACCGCTCAATTGGATTCTGTTTCGCATCGCGCGGTGTTTTACCGGGTTACCTAACGGCGCGGGGAGGACGACCATGCGACTTCATTACTTCGGCGCGACCGCGGCTTTGATTGCCGGCGTACTGGTCGCAGAGGCACAAGCGCCGACACCGGCCCAGCCCCCTACGCCTGCGCCGGCTCCAGCCGCGACGTCCGCTCCGCCACCGACCGCGACTACCAAGGTCACCGACAACGTCTACATCTTCCGCTATGTCGGTCACCAGGCGATGTTCATCGTCACGCCGGCAGGCGTGATCGCCACCGATCCGATCAGCCTGCGGCGGCCGGCAAAACCGTATATCGACGCCATTCAAGCCGTGACTAAGGCGCCGATCAAATACGTCATCTACAGCCACAGCCATTTCGACCACTCAGCCGGCGGCCAGCCGTTCAAGGATTTAGGCGCGACTTTCGTGGCGCATCGCAATGCCAAAGAGCGCATCCAAGCGCTTAAGCCGCCGGATGTCGTCGTGCCCGACCAGGTCGTCGACGACCGCAAGGTGATCACGCTTGGCGGCACCACGCTCGAACTGCTTTACGTTGGCAAGAACCATTCCAACTCGACGCTGGTGATGCGGCTGCCGAAGGAGAAGATCATCTTCACCGTCGATTGGATCCCGATTCAGGGCGTGCAGTTCCGCATCATGGACGACACGTACATTCCCGACATCGAGGAAGGCCTGAAAAAGGTGATCGCGATGGACTGGGAGACGCTGATCCCCGGCCATCCCGGACCGGGCGGCAAGCAGACCGGCACCAAGGATAATGCCCGCGATCAGCTCGCCTATTTGCAGGACCTGTCGGCTGCGGTGAAGCAGCAGGTCGCCCAAGGCAAATCCTACGACGACGCGATCAAAGATATCTCGTTGCCGAAATACGCCGCGTGGCCCAACTACAAAAACTTCCTGCCGATGAACATCGAGCGCTATTACGATTATTGGAATCGCGGAATTTAGTGCGGCGTCTAACCTGCGTGCCGCGTTGGTGCCCGTGGAGGAGGCAGCTAAAGCAAAATTTATCAATAACTTGTTTGGTCCCACCTTTGCCGAAGCTAAGCAGAATCAAAATCGAGTTTCAGCGTTGGTGCCCGTGGAGGGAATCGAACCCCCACTCCTTGCGGAACACGATTTTGAGTCGTGCGCGTCTACCAGTTCCGCCACACGGGCCCAGCGCATGATCCGGAAAAGTGGAAGCCGGTTTTCCGACAA
>JBAQBC010000183.1:0-1907 GCA_049286035.1 Xanthobacteraceae bacterium | reverse complement strand
AGGGCCGACCTGGAAAAACGATGGGTGTCCGTGGCGTTCACCTGGAACGGATTGCGCGCACTCGGAGTGGATGAGGCGTCACTCGCGACATTTCCAGAGGAATTCCGGCAAGGCATGGCGGCTCGGTGGCAGGTCCTCGGTGACACTGGCACGAACCATCCTGATAATTGGGTCGGTGGCCTTGTGGGGCCACGGCTACACGCGATCGCCATTCTCTTTGCTCGCGATGCCGCTGAAAGAGACCGGAGTGTTCGCGAGCATAAGGCATTTTTGGCACGCACTCCCGGCGTAGAGGTGCTGTCGTCGTTGGACTTGGAGGCAATACCGCCATTCCAATATGTGCGTGAACATTTTGGCTACCGCGATCGGCTCACGGCCCCGGTAATTGAGGGCACTGGAATTGAACCGACACCTGGCTCCGGGCCGCCCATCAAAGCCGGCGAATTCATCCTTGGCTATCCCGATGAAGACGGCGCTCCCTCGAAGTTGCCGCAACCGGAAATTCTGTCTCGTAACGGCAGCTACATGGCATATCGGCGGCTACAGCAGCACGTGGGCGCCTTCCGCGACTTTTTGCGCGAGCAGGGCGGGCCGGCCGCAGATGACCAGGAGCTGCTTGCAGCAAAACTGATGGGCCGCTGGCGAAGTGGCGCCCCCCTTGTGCTTGCGCCTGACAAAGACGATCCATCGCTCGCGGACGACCCTCAGCGCAACAATAACTTCAACTACGCGAAGATGGATCCCCAAGGTTACGCTGTCCCGCTGGGCGCGCATATTCGCCGGATGAACCCACGCGACACGGCCGTCAATATCGAGCGGCGCAAAATGATCCGTCGTGGGGCGACATACGGAGCCCCTTTGCCGGAAGGTGCTCCCGAGGATGGTATCGATCGCGGTATTGCGGTGTTCGTGATCTGCGCAAGTCTCATCCGTCAATTCGAGTTCGCCCAGAACGTTTGGGCAAATGACCCAAATTTCCACGAGTTAGGCAATGAACGCGATCCGATGATCGGCGCTCAAGACGGCACCTACGATATGACGATCCCGAAACGGCCAATTCGACGAAAGATAAAGGGCCTGCCCGCTTTCACGACCGTAAGGGGCGGCGCCTATTTCTTCCTTCCGGGTATCAAGGCGCTTCACTACCTCGCCACTCACGGCGGCTAGATTCAATGGATAAGCGGCAAACATTGTGCCGACCTAGCCTGCAGCGCTGCGTCCGTTATGCGACGCATTTCGGACATCGGCGAATATCGCCAAGCTGCCGGAGCTGCTGCTACAGTCAAAGAATAGGGCGCGGTCAGTTATCTAATGATCTCGAAACGGCTGGGAGTTTCTGCACGCCGTCGGAGATGATCTTCGTCAGATAGCGGCAGTGCATTTCTTTGATCACCTAATTAACCATGATCTGCCTCAATTGAAATGTTCAGTGTGTCTTTGGAGTACTAGTGCCGGCGTCATCTCGTCGGTTACTTTCGTTTGTCGTGACAAAAAGAGGAGGGTGCCATGAAAGCACTCGCTCTACTGACGGCAGCGGCGGTGACTCTCTTTAGTGTCGCGGCCTCTGCACAAACCTACGGAACACCGTACGGCAAGGGCAAAGCGCCTCCGCCGCCACCGGTTGTTACCAAAGGCTAAGCAAGCTGTGATCTCGAACTTGCGGCTCCGGCTTGGGGCCGCTTTCTTTTGCCTTACGCTTTTCCCTCCGCCGCCAGCTCACGCAACAAACGCCAAGCTGCCCAAATCGCGTTAGTGCCCCTGAGCTGCGTTGCCTTTTCGCCGTGCGGCGTTCTTACTTTCACCGTTCCGTCTTCAACCGCATATGATCCGCGAACAACGCGGCCTTTAAATACGGTCGTAATTTCCCTCCAGATAATCGGCGTAGGCACAGTCCATCTCCGGCCTCG
>JBAQBC010000182.1:0-23485 GCA_049286035.1 Xanthobacteraceae bacterium | reverse complement strand
CCGAGACGTTAGGCTCCGATTAACCGGGCAGTCCTGCGGCCGGGTCGTCGGTCAGTGCGCAGGCTGGCGACGTTACACTTGGCGGCCCCACCTACGGACGCGCGGCCAAACCCCGTTGCCTACCTTGCGAACATGATTGGCCGAGCGCCTGCGCGTGCCCGGAGGTTCGTGATGGCATGGTCATACTTTGACGAGACGGTCACTCACCGGAAGGTTGAGGCCGATGGTGGAAAGCCTGCGCAATATGTTCCCGATCAGCTAATAGTTGGCGGCTGCGTCAGCTCGCTGGATAAGTGGAAGGCGTTTGAGCCTGCATGGCAGCAGGCGCTTGCTGATGAGAAAGTCAGCGCCTTCCACGCGAAGGATTTCTACAGCTTCCGAAAGGAATTTGAATGGTTCGCTGCCGAGGGAGAGAAAGATTGGCCTCGGCATGCGGCATTTCGTGATCGGCTTGCCGACATCATTACTACGCACGTCGAAGAAGCCGTCGCTTTTACGGCTACCGTATCAGTCAACAACAGCGAGAAAGCCGTATTCAAGCGCGCGTATCAGGACGGCGCTCTCCGCGCTCTCAATGCAATGTCTCGAAGGGTTTTTCGGGAAGATCCAGCGTATGTGATCTTAGCGCGTCATCCCCATATGCCGCCCTGGCTTTTGCTTCGCTATTTCACGAATTTCAACTGGGACAATAGCCTGATGGGATGCGGGATTTTTGACCCAAGAGACGTGATGCCCCTTCAAGCGGCAGACTTCGTATGCCACGCGATCAATAGAACGTGGAATGGGCTTGAAGCAAAGTCGCACGACAGGCTGGCGGAGGGATTTCGCCAGCGCGAAAAGACATTCACCGTCCAGCTCGGTTCGAGTTGGAATCCTTCCGCCGAGATTTTCGAGCAATCCCTTTGAGCGCGCGCTCCAAAGCTTCGTCGTCGGTGTCCGCGCCGACCTCTTCAGCGGCCTCAATGAACCGCTTGGATTGCTCAGGATTATCAGGCTTCGTCGGCTTGCGCGGCATGAATCAATCACCTTTATCGAAAGGCAATTTAAGCTGTCGCGGGTCGTCTCGCAAGTGCCATTGGCGCTTGCGACGGCCACCATATCGCTCGTTCTTAGCGCCCATTGAACAGAGTTGTTTCATAAGTCAGGCGACGACCCTTTGCACCCTTCAAGGCAATCGACGCGCGGTTAGTATCATTGATGCCAAGCCGCTCGCGAGTGCTGTAGCGGAAATCAAATTCATACAGATAGCGATGCAAGTGTGCTTCGCTAACGTGCTGATATACGCCATAAACGCCGCGCTTCAGGATCGAGAAAAATCCTTCAACCGCGTTGGTGGTGATGACGCGCTCACCCTCGCGGCGCAGTATTCGTCTTTGCTGTGGGTGACGGATTGGTGCGAAGCAAAGTTCCAGCCGATCTCCTGGAAAGAGCGGGCCTCATCGGTCATAAGAGTGCTTTTAGGCGATGCGAGATTGTCCAGTGCCGCGCCAATATTGTGAGCGGTTACATCGGGCATGTGGACAGACCGCGCGGTGCCGTCCCGCTCAATCAAAGCCAAGACAGGGTTCATGTGACCGCCGCCGCCACGCTTGGGCTTGGTAAAAGCCTTGCGGCCAACGTAGGTCACGTCCGCTTCAATGGTCTTGCCCTCACCCCCAAGCGGCGAAGTGTCGTCGCGAGGCTTCAAAATCTCGCGGATGCGATGGGTGAGAAACCACGCGGTTTTCATGCTGCAATTGAAGGTCCGTTGTATCTGGCGAGTGCTAATGCCCTTCTTGCTGCCAGCGATAAGTTGGATGGCCTGAAGCCACAGATGCAGCGGGAAGTGGCTATCCTCAAAAATGCTGCTGATCCGCACGGTAAAGGTTTTGCGGCAAGCATAGCACTTGCGAAGGCCGGGGCGGCTGGTCTTGCCGGTCAGGCGGCCAATCCGCTTGCCGTCACAATTGCCGCAATGCGGGCAAATCGGCCCTTCCGGCCACAGATGGCCCTCGACATAGGCGAAAGCGGCTTCGTCATTGTGAAAATGGGGGGCGGTCAAAACGGGCTTAGCCATGGCAAATTCTCCTATGGACTCAACCCTATACCTGGTGATTGGGGTTGTCAAGTGTAACGTCGCCCGCAGGCTTGACCGTGAACAATAAGGGAACTATGTTCTCTGTACGTTCTAAGATTAGGGTGCAGTCATGGTCCGGTCAGTCTTGGAAGAAGCGGTCGCGCTGGCCTCGTTGAGCCTGTTTCTCGCCACCGTGGCGGTATGGGCGCAGGTTCTTGGGATGCTCTAGGGCTGGCCGTTGGCGGTGGCTGGCTGGCGGGGTCGGCAACGGTGCCGAACGGCACGCCGCCGCGTCCGGCTCGCACCGCAAGCGGTTAAGGCCGGGCATATTGGGGAAAACCCGTTGCCTATGGGCGCATCGCGTGCGTGGCGATAGACAGCGTCGTTTCCGATCCCGCATGGTTGATCGGGCGAGAATCGCAAATCGCCATTCTCATCACGCGTGAGTTTTCGGAACGAAGAGGGCGTTAGCCCACGGACGTAAATGTGATGTCTGCTGAACCGGCATTCGTGCATCTGCACATTCATTCGTCCTACTCGCTGCTCGAAGGCGCGTTACCGATTGCGCGCCTGGCCGAGCTCGCGAAGAAGGATCGGCAACCGGCGCTCGCCTTGACCGATACCGACAATATGTTCGGCGCGCTGGAGTTCTCGGAAAAGCTGGCAAGCTCCGGGATTCAGCCGATCGTCGGCTGCGCCATGGCGGTCGATTTCGGCGACATCGAAAACCGCAACATCGAACACAATTGGCCGCGCGTTGTTTTGCTCGCGGCCGATGAGAGCGGCTACCGCAGCCTGATGCGGCTGTGTTCGCGCGCGTATCTTGAAACCGCGGCGCAGGAGCGGCCGCACATCAAGGTATCCTGGCTTGATGACGCCACTAGCGGCTTGATTGCGCTGTCCGGCGGTCCCAATGGACCACTCGACGGCGCGCTCGTCGCCGGGCAGCATCCTGTCGCGGCGTCGCGCTGCCAGGTGCTGCAACGGCTGTTCGGCGACCGTCTCTACATTGAATTGCAGCGCCACGGCATGGCGGGTGAGCGGCTCGCCGAGCCGCAGCTGATTGATCTTGCTTATGCACACGGCCTGCCGCTCGTCGCCGCCAACGAGCCCTTCTTCGCCACGCGCGAGGATTACGAAGCGCACGATGCGCTTCTGTGCATCGCCGAGGGCAAGCTGATCGCCGACGGCGAGCGCCGTCAGCTCACGCCCGAGCATCGCTTCAAGACCCGCGCCGAGATGGCCGCTTTGTTCGCCGATTTGCCCGAGGCGCTCGTCACGACGATCGAAATTGCGCAGCGTTGCGTATTTCGCCCGTGCACGCTGGCGCCGATCTTGCCGCGCTTTGCTGCTGGCCGAAATGATCGCGCCGGTTTGGCGGGCGAAGACAAAGAGCAGCCGGGCCAGCCGCGGCAACCGGTGCAAGAAGCGGAAGACGCGGAAGAGGCGCAAGAGCTGCGCCGCGCCGCGCGGTCGGGGCTGCAGCGGCGCTTGCAGCGCTACGGCACCGCGCCAGGTCAGAGTGTCGAGGATTACAACGAGCGGCTCGAATTCGAACTCGGCGTCATCGTCAACATGCATTATGCCGGCTATTTTCTGATCGTCGCCGATTTCATCCAATGGGCTAAGGCGCAAGACATTCCGGTCGGCCCCGGGCGCGGCTCGGGAGCGGGCTCGCTGGTCGCCTACGCGCTGACCATCACCGATCTCGATCCGATCCGCTTCGGTCTTTTGTTCGAGCGGTTCCTCAATCCGGAACGCATCTCGATGCCGGATTTCGACGTCGATTTCTGCCAGGACCGGCGCGACGAAGTCATCCGCTACGTGCAGGAGAAATACGGCCGCGACCAGGTCGCGCAGATCATCACCTTCGGCACGCTCCAGGCGCGCGGCGTGTTACGCGATGTCGGTCGCGTGTTGCAGATGCCCTACGGTCAGGTCGACCGCTTGTGCAAGCTTGTGCCGCAGAATCCGGCGAATCCGATTTCACTCGGCCGCGCCATCGAAGACGAGCCGCGATTGCAAGCCGAACGGGATCGCGATCCCGTGACGCGCCGAGCCTTTGATATCGCACAAAAGCTCGAAGGGCTGACCCGCCATGCCTCGACCCACGCCGCTGGCATCGTCATCGGCGACCGGCCGCTCACCGAACTTGTGCCGCTCTACCGCGATCCGAAATCGCTGATGCCGGTGACCCAGTTCAACATGAAATGGGTCGAACCTGCGGGGCTGGTGAAATTCGATTTCCTCGGTTTGAAAACGCTCACTGTGCTCGATCGCGCGGTCAAGCTCGTACGCCGGCGCGGCATCGAGATCGATCTATCCAATCTGCCGCTCGATGACGCGCAAACCTATCAGATGCTGGCGCGCGGCGAGACGGTCGGGGTGTTCCAGGTGGAAAGCGCCGGCATGCGCCGCGCGCTCATCGACATGCGCCCCGACCGATTCGAGGATCTGATCGTGCTGGTGGCGCTGTATCGGCCCGGCCCGATGGCGAACATTCCGACGTATTGCGCGCGCAAGCTCGGCCACGAGCGCACTGATTATTTGCATCCCAAGCTCGAGCCGATCCTGAGGGCAACTTACGGAATCATCACCTATCAGGAGCAAGTGCAGCAGATCGCACGCGATCTTGCCGGCTACAGTCTTGGCAAGGCCGACATTCTGCGCCGCGCCATGGGCAAGAAAGACAGGAAGGAGATGGCCGCGCAACGCGACAGTTTCGTTGCTGGCGCGGTGGCGCGCAGTATCGGACGCGCGGATGCGGTAGCCATTTTCGATACGTGTGCGAAATTCGCGGAATACGGCTTCAACAAATCCCATTCGGCGCCGTACGCGCTACTCACGTATCAGACCGCCTATATGAAGGCCAATTACCCGGTCGAGTTCATGGCCGCTTCCATGACGCTCGAAATGGGCAATACCGACAAGCTCGCCGAATTTCGCGATGAGGCCGAGCGGCTCGGCATCAAGGTCGAGCCGCCATCGGTCAACCGCTCCGACGTCGAATTCGAGGTCGAAGGCAACACCATCCATTACGCTTTGGCCGCACTGCGGGGGGTGGGCCGGCAAGCGGTCGAGACTGTCGTCGCAGCGCGCGGCGAGCACCCCTTCGTCGACCTTTCCGATTTCGGCCGGCGCATCAATCCGCGCGCCGTCAATAAGCGGGTTCTGGAGAGCCTCGCCGCCGCTGGCGCGTTCGATTGCATCGAAGGAAACCGCGCGCGCGCCTCTGCGGCGGTGGACGCGATCTTGGCGACCGCGCAGCGCACCCAAGACGACGTGGCGCGCGGCCAATCCGAGCTCTTCGCCGGCGCGCCGGCGCATTCATCCATCGCCGCGCCGGCGCTCGAGCCATGGCTGCCGGCAGAGCGCCTGCAGCGCGAATACGAGGCGGTCGGTTTCTTTTTAAGCGGCCATCCGCTCGACGATTATGCCGCCGCCCTCAAACGCCTGCGGGTGCAGTCGTGGGCGGAATTTGCTCGCGCCGTCAAAACCGGGGCCGGCGCAGGTCGCGTTGCCGGCACGGTCGTGTCGCGGACCGAACGGCGCACCAAAAGCGGCAGCAAGATGGGCATAATCGGGCTTTCGGATCCGAGCGGGCATTACGAAGCGGTGCTCTTTGCCGAGGGGCTCGCGCAATATCGCGATCTGTTGGAGCCGGGCAGCGCCGTACTGTTGTTTCTCACCGCCGAGGTGCAGGGCGACGAGGTCCGCGCCCGCATTCAATCGGTCGAGCCGCTCGACGAGGCGGCGGCCCGGATGCATCGCGGCTTGCGGGTCTTCCTGCGCGATGCCGAGCCGCTCGCCGGCGTGGCGCGCCGGCTCGAAGCGTCGCAGAAGGGTGGGAACGGCAACGGCGCCGAGGCTGCCGAGGGCGAGGTCAGCATGGTGCTTTTGTTGCGAAACGGCAGCGAGGTTGAGGTCAAGCTGCCCGGGCGGTTCAAGGTCTCGCCGCAGATCGCCGGCGCGATCAAGGCGGTTTCCGGGGTCGTGACTGTGGAAGCGCTGTAGCACCGGCGCTTTGTAGCGCCTGCCTTTGACGCGCCAGACGTTAGTTACGCCAGCCGTTGTTGCACCCGTGCCGCACTGTCTATATAAGCCCGGCCTAACTTCACACGCGGACCTTGGCTTTTAGCCGTCCGGTGTCCGGTCCTAAAGACCGGGCTCGCGGTCCGCGGCGGATCAACCGGAGAATATCCTATGGCGCTGCCAGACTTCAGCATGCGCCAGCTGTTGGAAGCTGGCGTTCATTTCGGTCATCAGTCTCATCGTTGGAACCCGAAGATGTCGGAATACATCTTCGGCACCCGCAACAACATTCACATCATCGATCTGACGCTGTCGGTGCCGATGATGCATCGCGCGCTGCAGGCGATCAGCGACACGGTCGCGCAAGGCGGGCGCATCCTCTTTGTCGGCACCAAACGCCAGGCCCAGGACGCCATTGCCGAGGCCGCCAAGCGGTCGGCGCAATATTACGTCAATTCACGCTGGCTCGGCGGCACGCTGACCAACTGGAAGACCGTGTCGAATTCGATCAAGCGGCTGCGCGCGCTTGAGGAAATGCTCGGTTCGAACGAAGCCCAAGGCTACACCAAGAAGGAGCGCCTGACGCTGCAGCGCGAGCGCGACAAGCTCGATCGGGCGCTCGGCGGCATCAAGGACATGGGCGGCCTTCCCGATCTCGTCTTTGTCATCGACACCAACAAGGAAGACATCGCGATCAAGGAGGCGCGGCGGCTTAACGTTCCGGTCGCCGCCATCGTCGACACCAATTCTGATCCGGACGGCATTACCTACGTCGTTCCCGGCAACGACGATGCCAGCCGCGCTATTACCCTTTACTGCGATCTCGCCGCCAAGGCGGCGATCGACGGGATTTCCCGGGCGCAAGGCACGCAAGGCATCGACATTGGCGCGCAAGCCGAACCGATCGCCGAAGAGGTGCCGGCGGCGGTTGAGAACAAGCTCGGTTTCGAGCCGCTATCGGGTCCGCGCGGGGTTGCCGACGATCTCAAGAAGCTCCCCGCCGTTTCGCCGGCGATAGAGAAGCAACTCAACGATCTCGGCATTTTCCACTTCCAGCAGATCGCGGAACTGTCGCCGACCGCAGCGCATAATGTCGGCGAGGAGGTCGGGCTCCCCGGCCGCGTGGAAAGCTGGATCGCCAAGGCCAAGGAATTGACGGCCGAAGAAGTCTAGGACCCTGGAGGCGATTCTAAATGGCGAATGTCAGCGCAACCATGGTGAAGGAGCTCCGGGACCAGACCGGAGCCGGAATGATGGATTGCAAGGCCGCGCTCAGCGAGACCGGCGGCAATCTCGAAGCGGCTGTCGATTGGCTGCGCAAGAAAGGCTTGTCCAAGGCCGCCAAGAAAGCCGGCCGCGTCGCGGCCGAGGGCCTCGTCGGCGTTGCCGTCAGGGCAACCAAGGGCATTGTGGTCGAAGT
This sequence comes from Xanthobacteraceae bacterium, assembly GCA_049286035.1. Taxonomy (GTDB): domain Bacteria; phylum Pseudomonadota; class Alphaproteobacteria; order Rhizobiales; family Xanthobacteraceae; genus BOG-931. Next base: position 15,977 of record JBAQBC010000182.1, on the reverse strand, counting down.
CAATTCGGAAACCGACTTCGTTGCGCGCAACGATCTGTTCCAGGGCCTGGTCAAGATGGTCGCGGATGCGGCGCTCGATGCGGGGTCGAACGTCGATAAAATTCTCGCCGCCAAAGCCGGCAGCATTACCATCAATGACGCGATTGCCGACACCATCGCCAAGGTCGGCGAGAACATGAGCTTGCGGCGGGCCGCCGAACTTTCAGTCGGCAAAGGCGCGATTGGCAGTTACGTGCACAATGCGGTGAGCGATGGCTTGGGACGGATCGGCGTTCTGGTTGCGCTCGAATCAACCGGCAAGAGCGATGAGCTGAAAGCCTTCGGCCGCATGGTGGCGATGCATGTTGCCTCGGCCAACCCGCAAGCGATCGACCCGTCCGGATTGGATGCAGCGGCCGTCGAACGCGAGAAGGCGGTCCTTAGCGACAAGGCCAAGGCGCAAGGCAAGCCCGCCAACGTCATCGACAAGATCGTCGAATCTGGCCTGAAAACCTTCTACAAAGAAGTTTGCCTGTTGGACCAGGGTTTCATCTTCGATGACAAGAAGTCGGTAGCGCAGGCGGTGAAGGAAGCTGAAGTTAAAGCCGGCGCGCCGATCAAAGTCGCGGGATTTGTCCGGTTCGCCCTGGGCGAGGGTATCGAGCGCGCGGCGGCGCACTAACACCGCGGCGAATTGTTTTCGCTTACGCCTGTGTTAGCCGTATCTTTAAGAGAATCGGCCGCGACGAGGGGCGGGACATCCCAATGACGAAACCGAAATACCGGCGCGTCATCGTCAAATTGTCCGGCGAGGCGCTGAGCGGCCCAGAAAAATTCGGGATTCATCAACCGACCATCGATCGTTTTGCAGCTGACCTCGTCGCCGCCCACAAGCTCGGTATCGCGCTCGGCGTGGTGGTCGGCGGCGGCAACGTCTTGCGCGGTGCGAAAGTCTCCGAGGATGGCATCTCCCGGCCGACCGCGGACGCGATGGGTATGCTGGCGACAGTCATGAACGCGCTGGTCTTGGAAGCCGCGATCGAGCGCGCAGGCGTGAGCGCCCGCGCCATGTCCGCGCTCACAATGCCACAGGTATGCGAAACCTATGAACGGCAGCGGGCGCTCCGTCACTTGGAGGACAACCGGATCATTGTGTTTGCCGGTGGCACCGGGAATCCTTATTTCACCACCGACACGACGGCGATTCTGCGCGCCGCCGAAATGCAGTGCGAGGCCGTTCTCAAGGCTACCGATGTCGACGGCGTCTATACTGCAGATCCGAAACATGATCCCAAGGCCAAGCGTTTCGACCACCTGGACCATCAGGAAGCCATGGATCGCCGCTTGAAGATCATGGACGCGGCCGCGTTCGCGCTTGCCCAGGAAAACCGTATGCCTATCATCGTGTTCTCGATCCGCGAGCATGGCGCGATCGAGAACGTTTTGTGCGGAAAAGGGCACTTCACGACCGTCGGCTAGCGCTCGCGCTGCCGCGTATGAACAGAGGTCGCCACGAAGTCGGATCACTGCCGCGGGCGGTTGCCGCGGATGTCTGCCGGATAAGGTGCCACGGAGGGTACCATGGCTACGACGACATTCGACATGAACGATTTAAAGCGCCGCATGCAGGGTGCGATCGGCGCGCTTAAGCAGGAAATGTCAGGGCTGCGCACCGGACGCGCGTCGACGGCTTTACTCGATCATGTGCAGGTTGACGCCTATGGCACGCATATGCCGCTCAATCAGCTCGCCACGATCAGTGTGCCGGAGCCGCGACTGCTCAACGTTCAGGTCTGGGACCGATCCATGGTTCACGCCGTGGAAAAAGCGATCTCGGCCGCCAATCTCGGTCTGACGCCGTCAACCGAAGGCCAGGTCCTGCGCCTGCGCATTCCCGAACTCAATGAGGAACGGCGCCGCGAACTCGTGAAGGTCGCGCATAAATATGCCGAAGCTGCGCGCGTGGCGGTACGCCATGTTCGCCGCGATGGTCTTGATCTTCTCAAGAAGCTCGAAAAGGACCACAAGATCAGCGAAGACGAGCACAATCGGCAGCACGACGAGGTGCAGAAGGCAACCGATTCGATGATTGCGGAAGTGGAGAAGCTCCTCGGCGCCAAGGAAAAGGAGATCATGACGGTTTGAGCGACGCAGCCATATCGACGAGCAAACTGGCAGAACCGCTTGCCGACAGCGGCGGCTACGACACGCCACGGCACGTTGCCATCATCATGGACGGCAACGGGCGCTGGGCCGCGGCGCGCGGTTTGCCGCGCGTGGAAGGTCACCGCCGCGGGGTCGAAGCGTTGCGCAAGACGGTGCGCGCCGCGAGCGACCTCGGCATTTCCGTGCTCACCATCTTTTCGTTCAGCTCCGAGAACTGGTCGCGGCCGCAGTCGGAAATTCGCGACTTGCTGGCGCTGCTTCGCCGCTTCATCCGCAACGATCTTGCCGATCTGCACAAAAGCAATGTGCGCGTGCGGGTCATCGGCGAGCGCGAGGACCTGCCGGCCGATATCCGGGCACTGCTTGAAGAAGCCGAAGAACTGACCAAGCGCAATGACGGCCTGATGCTCGTCGTCGCTTTCAATTATGGCGCGCGGCAGGAAATCGCGCGCGCGGCGCGGCGGCTTGCTATCGAAGTGCGCGAGGGACGGCTCCTGGCCGATGCGATCACGCCCGAATTGTTGGCGCGGTATCTCGACGAGCCGGATCTGCCGGATCCCGATGTGATCATCCGCACCAGCGGGGAACAGCGGCTGTCGAATTTCCTGCTCTGGCAGGCCGCCTATAGCGAGCTTGTCTTCCTGCCGATCAATTGGCCCGATTTCGATCACGCCGCGCTTGAGAGCGCGATTGCCGAATACCGCCGGCGCGAGCGGCGCTTTGGCGGGTTGATCGCGCAGACCGGATCGTGATCGTTCCGGACCGGCGCGGCCCCGGCGGAAACGAGAAGGCCGGATCATCCAACAGGCATAACTTTCTCCGCCGCACCGCTTCGGCTTTGGTGCTGGCGCCGCTCGCGATCTTGGTCGCGTATCAGGGCGGCTGGATTTTTGCCGCCGCCTGCGCGGCGACCGCAATGGTGGTCCTTTGGGAATGGACCGGACTGATGATGCGCAGCGACAACGCTTGGCGCGTTTTAGGGCCGGGATTGCCAGCCCTGTTCGCGGCGGCAGTTTTTACCCAGGCGCGAATCCCGGCAATTGCGATCGCCCTCGTAGCGGCCGGCGCATTCCTCGCCGCGATGACGATGTTAGCGCCGCCGCGCCGTGACCGCCTGGCCAACGCGCCTGGTTGGGCCGCGGCCGGGATCGTTTATGCAGCGATTGTGGCGATCTGTCCCGTCATGCTGCGCCGTGATCCCCAAGCAGGTTTCGCAATACTTCTAGTTCTCTTCGCAACTGTCTGGTCCACCGACATTTTTGCCTATTTGGTCGGCCGCAAAATAGGCGGGCCGCTGCTGTGGCCGGCGGTCAGTCCGAAAAAGACCTGGGCTGGCGCTGTCGGCGGTCTCGCCGGGGGGGTTGTCGCCGGTTCCATCGTGGCCTATGCGAGCACAGGGACCCACCCGGTCGTGGGCGGAGTTCTAGCTCTGATCCTGTCGATTGCCGCCCAGGGCGGCGACCTTCTGGAGTCCGCGGTCAAGCGGCGGTTTGACGCCAAGGATGCAAGCGCGCTGATCCCCGGACATGGCGGGGTCATGGACCGCGTCGATGGTCTTTTGCTCGCGGCCTTGGTCGCGGTTTTGATAGGCGTGTTGCGGTTCGGTACGGCATCACCTGCGGGAGGTCTCTTGCTATGGTAGCCGCTTGATGGTTCGCGCAATGAAAGAAAAGCGCTTGGTGGCGAAAGCGGTACCACTGCCGCTGCCGCGAACAGTCACGTTGCTGGGCGCCACCGGCTCGATCGGCTCCAGCACGGCGGATTTGCTGCGGCGGGATCCCGCCCGCTATGCCGTCGAAGCGGTGACCGCGCATCACGATGCCGCGGCGCTGGCGCGGCTCGCCCGCGAACTCGGTGCGCGGTTTGCGGCGGTCGCCGATCCGGCCGCTTACAATGAACTCAAATCCGAACTTGCGGGCTCGGGAATCGAAGCCGCCGCCGGCGAGGCCGCGATGATCGAGGCCGCGAAGCGGCCAGCCGATTGGGTGATGGCGGCGATCACCGGCGCAGCCAGTCTTGCGCCGACGCTCGCTGCCGCCGAGCGCGGCGCCACCGTCGCGCTGGCCAATAAGGAGTGTTTGGTCTGCGCGGGTGCGCTGTTTATGCGGCGTGCCGCCGCCAAAGGCGCCACCGTGCTGCCGGTCGATTCCGAGCACAATGCCATTTTCCAGGCGCTCAGTGCCGGCCGGCGCGAGGACATCCGGCGCATCGTGCTCACGGCCTCCGGCGGTCCGTTCCGCACCTGGCCGGCGGATGCCATCCGCAAAGTGACGGTCGAGCAGGCGCTGAAACATCCGACCTGGTCGATGGGACCGAAGGTGACGATCGATTCGGCGACGCTGATGAACAAAGGCCTCGAACTGATCGAAGCGCATCACTTGTTTGCGCTCGCCCCCGAGGAACTCGATGTGCTCGTGCATCCGCAATCGATCATCCATGGGCTCGTCGAGTTCCGCGACGGCTCGGTGATCGCCCAGCTTGGCTCGCCGGATATGCGCATACCGATTTCGCATTGCCTGGCCTGGCCTGTGCGGATGGGCACGCCGGCACCGCGATTGGATCTGGCGCAGATCGCGAGCTTGAGCTTCGAAGAGCCGGATTTGACGCGCTTTCCGGCGCTGGCGATTGCCCGGCGGGCGCTTGCCGCCGGTGGAGCGGCGCCGACTGTGCTTAATGCGGCGAATGAGGTTGCCGTTCACGAATTCGTCAGTGGACGATTGGGTTTCTGTGGTATCCCGGTCTTGGTGGAGGCCACCCTCGAAGCGGCGCACCGCCGGGGCGTGACCGGTGAGCCGGCCTCAGTCGAAGAGGCGCTCCGCATTGACCATACGGCCAGAAGGCTGGCCGCAGACCTCTTGCCCGAAATTGCCGCAATGGCATGTTAGCGCTAGCAAATCTGGCGAGGACACAAGAACACAGATAGGGGGCTTCGGCCACATCATGGGGTCTTATCTTCTGTCGCATATCCACGCTTTGGGGGGAGGGGTGGCCGGCTACGTCGTCCCTTTTTTATTCGTCCTCAGCTTGGTCGTTTTCTTCCATGAGCTCGGCCATTTCCTGGTCGCGCGGCTGTGCGGCGTTCGGATCCTGACTTTTTCCATCGGCTTTGGTCCGGAGCTCGCCGGATTCAATGATCGGTACGGCACACGCTGGAAAATTGCCGCCATTCCGCTCGGCGGTTATGTGAAGTTCTTTGGCGACGAGAATGCCGGCAGCGCGCCCGATGCGTCGCGATTGCAGACGATGAATCCCGGCGAACGCGCGCTGAGTTTTCATTTCCAGCCGGTGTGGAAAAGGGCGGCCATAGTCGTCGCCGGCCCGTTGGCGAATTTCCTTTTGGCCATAGTGATCTTTGCTGCGATCTTCATGATCTATGGCAAGCAGACGATGAGCGCGCGGGTGGACGCAGTCCAGGCCGACAGCGCCGCCGCCGCGGCCGGTTTTGCGCCCGGCGATATCGTCTTGTCCATCGACGGTCAGCAGATCGACAATTTTGCCGATATGCAGCGCGTCGTGAGCGACAGCGCCGGCCGCTCGCTCGCCATCAAGATCGACCGTGGCGGCGCGCAGCTTGTGCTCAAAGCGACCCCCGCCCTCAAGGAGGTCAAGGACGCTTTCGGCAACCCCCACCGCATCGGGATCCTCGGCATCAGCCGCTCTATGGCACCCGGCGACGTCAAATTCGAGCCGGTTTCGCCGGCTCAGGCGATCTGGCTCGGGGGACAGGAAACCTGGTTCGTTGTCGATCGGACGCTGAGCTATATCGGCGGCGTCATCGTCGGCCGCGAAGCCGCCGATCAACTCGGCGGACCGATTCGGATCGCCCAGATCTCGGGCCAGGTCGCGACCATCGGTTTTGCCGCGCTCGTGCACCTGGCCGCGGTGCTCTCGGTCTCCATCGGCCTCCTCAACCTGTTTCCGATCCCGCTATTGGACGGCGGTCACCTTTTGTTCTATGCGATCGAGGCCGTGCGTGGCCGGCCGCTTTCGGAACGCGCCCAGGAGGTCGGGTTTCGTATCGGGCTCGCGATCGTCGTCATGTTGATGATATTTGCAACTTTCAATGACATCGTTCATCTGACGACTTCCTAAAGCGTGAATTGGGGCACAGCAGAACGGCGATGGGGATGGTCGCCGCGGGGGAATGAAAATGGCGAAACGGGCAAGCAGAATTCGATTGCGCGCAAGGAGAAACGCGGAGCACTAACCCGCCACTGGGGGCGGCTACGAGGGGTAGAGGGCGCGTTGCGGATGGGCATGTGTGTGCGGGTAAGACGGGGGCTGGCCGGGGCCGGTTTGCTCCTGGCGGCTTTTCTCGCCCTGTCGGCCGCGCTTGGCGCGCCGGCCCGGGCGGAGACCGTCCTCACCGCGAGCTCCATCGTGGTCGAAGGCAATCGCCGCGTCGAAGCCGATACCGTCCGCTCTTACTTCAAAGTAGCTCCAGGGGAGCATCTCGACGCCGCCAAAATCGATGCGGCGCTCAAAGCGCTGTACGGGACCGGCCTATTTCAGGACGTTCGCATCAGCCAATCCGGCGGCAAACTGATCGTCACCGTGGTCGAGGCGCCGGTAGTCAACAAGATTGCGTTCGAAGGCAATCATCGGCTCAAGGACGAGCAACTGCTGCAGGAAATCCAGTCCAAGGAACGCGGTGCGCTGTCGCGCGCCGCAGTCCAGGCGGACGTGCAGCGCATCCTCGAGATTTATCAGCGCAACGGCCGTTTCGACGTTTCGGTAGTGCCCAAGATCATTGATCGGCCGAACAACCGCGTCGATCTCGTGTTTGAGATCAATGAAGGCGAAAAGACCGGCATCAAATCGCTCGTTTTCGTCGGCAACAAAGCCTACTCGGCGTGGCGTTTGAAGGAGGTGATCAAGACCTCCGAATCCACATTCTTAAGCTTCCTGCAGACAACCGACGTCTACGATCCCGACCGCATCGAAGCCGATCGCGATCTGATCCGGCGCTTCTATCTCAAACACGGATATGCCGACGTACAGGTGGTGTCCGCCACCGGCGTGTACGATCCAGCCAAAAAAGGCTTCGTCGTAACCTTCACCATCGAGGAGGGGGCGCTTTACCGTTTCGGCGCTGTTGACATTCAGTCCAACGTCCGCCTCGTCAGCGGGCAGTCGCTGCGTCCGATTTTGCGGATGGGGGCGGGGCAGATCTACAACGGTGAAGCGGTCGAAAAGACCGTCGAAGAGATGACGGTCGAGCTGGCGCGGCGCGGCTATCCGTTCGGCCAGGTGCGGCCGCGTGGCGATCGCAATCCCTCAGCCAGGACAATCGGCGTGCTGTTCGTCGTCGACGAGGGCACGCGAGCCTATATCGAGCGCATCAATATCCGCGGCAATTATCGGACCCGCGATTATGTGATCCGTCGCGAATTCGATATCAACGAAGGCGATCCGTACAATCGCGCGCTAGTCGACCGCGCCGAGCGGCGCATCAAAAATCTGAACTACTTCAAGAACGTGAAAATCACCAACGAGCCGGGCTCGGCGCCCGATCGCGTCGTCATCAATGTCGACGTCGAGGAGCAGCCGACCGGCGACTTTTCGGTTCAGGGCGGCTATTCGACTGCCAACGGCTGGCTGGCGGAAGTTTCGGTGACCGAACGCAACCTCCTAGGCACCGGGCGCTTTGCCAGAGCTAGCGTGACCTACGGTCAGTTCGTCCGCGGCGTCGAGCTCAATTACGCGGAGCCGTATTTTCTCGATTATCGATCCAGCATGGGCGTCGATCTGTTCGCGAAACAGACGCTCGCCAGCAGCTTTCTTTCATACGGCACGGAATCCTACGGCGGCACATTGAAATGGGGACTGCCGCTGCGCGAGGATCTGGCGCTGCAGTTGCGCTATTCGGCCTTCGAGCAAAAAATCACACTGCCGACCACATTGGACAACTGCAACAACCTCAATCCAGATCTGTCGACGACATTTCCGGTGCCAAATGCAATTAACACACCCGGCTCGCCCTTTCTGGCGGGGACCCCCAGCTGCTTCGCGCTCGGCCAAGCTTCGCTTCCCATTCGCGTCGAGCTTCAGCAAGGCGCTTATCTGACATCCAGTATCGGCTACGGCCTCGTTTATAATTCGCTCGACAACAACAAGCTGCCCACCAGCGGCCTCTATGTCGGTTTCGGCCAGGATTTTGCCGGCGTCGGTGGCGCTGTGTCGTATTTGCGTTCGACCGTCGATATGCGCGCTTATTATGAGATCGTCCCCGATCTGATCAGTCTGTTTCATTTGCAGGGCGGCGACATGATCGGGTTCAAGAGCTGTCCCATCACAAATGGTTGTGCGGGCAACGGCTACGTCCGTCTGCTCGATGACTTCAAGATGGGACCAAACCTGGTTCGCGGCTTCCAGCCGGCCGGCATCGGTCCGCGCGACATCACACCCGGAACGACCAACGACGCGCTCGGCGGCACCATGTATTGGGGCGCCAGTATCGAAATGCAGTATCCGCTGTACTTCCTGCCCAAGGACAGCGGCTTCCGCGGCGCTATCTTCGTCGATTCCGGATCGGTGTGGGGCTATCGGGGCGAAACGCAGAACCCAGCGACCGGCGAAATCAACGGTCAGATCACCGCGACCAATCCCGGACCTCCAGTAACAACGGGCTCTTTCTTCTGCCAGTGCGCCTTGCAATTTGCCGACAGCCCGGCGGTGCGCGCCTCCGCCGGCGCCAGTATCCTCTGGGATTCGCCGTTCGGGCCGCTGCGCTTTGATTTCGCCTATCCATTCCTCAAGCAATCCTACGACCGCACTCAATTCTTTTCGTTCGGCGGCGGCACGAAATTCTGATCGCGGCCCTCAAACGACGCCGGCGACATGCGGGATTTTGTCATAGCGGATTGCGAACTCACCGCCGGCGCCATCGCTGCGTTGACGGGCGCCAAGCTTCGCGCCGGCGACCCCGCCGAGCGACCAATCCGCAATATCGCGCCCCTCGATACCGCCGGCGCATCCGACTTGAGCTTTCTCGACAATTCAAAATATGCGTCGGCATTGGCGACAACCCGCGCCGGCGTCTGCTTGATCGCGCCGCGCTTTGTCGAACAGGCGCCCCGCCATCTTGTGGTGCTGGAGACGCCGCAGCCGTACCCGGCCTTCGTCGCGGTCACGCGCAAATTATTTGGCAGTCTGCTCCGTCCCACCTCGCTGTTCGGCACGACCGGGCGCGCAGCGAGCGCGCAGATCGATCCGACCGCGCGCCTAGAAGCGAGCGTTACCGTCGATCCGCTCGCGGTGATTGGCGCGCGCGCCGAGATCGGAACCGGCAGCCTGATCGGGCCGGGCGCCGTGATCGGATCGGACGTTCGCATCGGCCGGCAATGCACCGTCGGCGCGCATGCTTCGATTCTTCATGCCTTGATCGGCGACCGCGTCATCATCCATCCTGGCGTGCGCATCGGTCAGGACGGATTTGGCTTTTTGCCGTCGCCGCAGGGTCATCAGAAAATTCCGCAGACCCGCCGCGTGATCGTCCAGGATGACGTCGAGATCGGCGCCAATACCACGATCGACCGTGGCGCGACCCGCGACACCATCATCGGCGAAGGGACCAAGATCGACAATCTCGTGCAAATCGGACACAACGTTTCGATCGGCCGGCATTGCCTGATCGTTTCCCAAGTCGGCATATCGGGCAGCGTGACCGTCGGAGATTTCGCGATGCTGGGCGGGCAAGTCGGCATCGCCGACCATGTGACGATCGGTGAAGGCGCGATGCTCGGGGCCAGGGCCGGAGTCATGTCCAACGTGCCCGCCGGGGGCCGTTGGGGCGGCTTTCCTGCCGAGCCCGCGATTGACTGGAAGCGCGGTCAGGCCATCGTCCGGCGGCTCGTCAAGCGCAACAAGGCCGCACGCAAGGACGAGAGCGAAGGGACGGAGGAATGAGCGGCGAGACTCTCGAGAGCGCCGATATCCGCGAGATCTTGCGGCTTCTACCGCATCGCTATCCTTTTGTCATGATCGACCGGATCATCGACATTCGCGGCGAAGATCACGGTATCGGGATCAAAAACGTCACCTTCAACGAGCCGCATTTTCTCGGTCATTTCCCCGATAACCCGGTCATGCCGGGCGTGCTTCTGATCGAGGGCATGGCGCAGACTGCGGGCGTGTTGTGTTTGCGCCAGATGAATGAGGCCACGCGGAAAAGCGCGGTGTTCTACTTTCTCACGATCGACAAGGCCAAATTCCGCAAGCCCGCGGTGCCTGGCGATACCATCGCTTATCACGTCGACAAGATTGCCCGTCGGCGCAACATCTGGTGGTATCGCGCCGAGGCCAAAGTCGGCGATGTGCTGATCGCCGAGGCCGAAGTCGGCGCTGTGATCTCCGAGGCTTAGATGGCGATCGATCCGACGGCGCGCGTGGCCGAGAGCGCGCGTATTGCTGCGTCCGTTGAGATCGGACCTTATTGCCTGGTCGGCCCGAGGGTCGAGCTCAAAAGCGGCGTGCGGCTCCTCGCTCACATCAACGTCACCGGCGCGACCACGATCGGCGAAGAGACGGTCGTCTACCCGTTCTCCTCGCTCGGAACGCCGCCGCAATCGGTCCATTATCGCGGCGGCGAAACCAGGCTCGTGATCGGCGCGGCTTGCGAATTGCGCGAAGGCGTGACCATGAATACCGGGACCGAAGACGGCGCCGGCATCACCCGGGTAGGCGACCGCTGCTCGTTCATGGTCGGCTCCCACGTCGGACACGATTGCACCGTCGGCAACGACGTCACTTTCGCCAACAATGTGGTGCTCGGCGGCCATGTCAGCGTCGGCGATTACGCCTTCCTGGGCGGGCATGTCGCCATCCATCAATTTGTGCGGATCGGCGAGGGCGTGATGATGGCTGGGATGTCGGCGGCGCGCGATGATATTATTCCGTTCGGCTTCGCGCTCGGCCAAACCGGGGCGCTGGTTGGACTCAATGTGGTCGGCTTGCGCCGGCGCGGCGCAACGCGGGCCGACATGCATCGGCTGCGCCGCGCCTATCGCCTGTTGTTCTTTACCGAGGGGCGGCTTGCCGAACGCGTTGAGACGCTGACGCACGAATTTGCCGACGACCCCTTGGTCGGCAAGATCGTCGCCTTTGTGCGCGCCGGCGGCAAGCGTCCGCTGATGCGCCCGCGAGCGAGGGGCGACGCGGCGCGCGGCGACGCGGAGGGCTGATGAACCAAGCCGACGAAGTCGATCATGGCTGACGCGCCCGGCGGCGCTCCGCTTGCCATCATTTGCGGCGGCGGCAGCTTTCCCGGCGCGGTCGCCGATGCGGTGGCGGCGCGCGGACGCCAGCCGGTGATGTTCGGCATTAAAGGCTGGGCCGATGCGGCCGTGATCGGCCGCTATGTGCATCACTGGATCGCGCTCGGTCAGGCCGGGCGGTTCCTCCGGCTCGCCAAAGCCGAGAACTGCAGCGAAGTGCTGTTTATCGGCACGGTTTTGCGGCCGCCGCTCAGCGCGCTGCGGCTCGATTGGCACACGATTAAGCTGATGCCGCGGGTCATTCGCTTCTTTCGTGGCGGCGATGACAAGCTCTTGTCGGGCGTTGCCGGGGTGGTGGAAAGCGGCGGCCTGCGCGTTGTCGGCGTCAAAGATGTCGCGCCCGAATTGTTCGTGCCCGAAGGCGTGCTGGGCGCGCAGCGGCCGTCGGCGCGCGACTATGGCGACATCGGCCACGCGCTTAAGCTTATTGCCACGCTCGGGCCATTCGATGTCGGCCAGGCGGCTGTGGTGGCCGACGGCCACGTCATCGCCGTCGAGGCCGCCGAGGGCACCGATCACATGCTGGCGCGGATTGCCGAATTGCGGCGGCTCGGCCGCGTCAGCACGCCACCCGGCGTCGGCGTATTGGTCAAGGCGCCGAAGCCCGGACAAGATCGGCGCTTCGACCTGCCATCGATCGGCCCGCGCACGATCGAACTGGTCGCGGGCGCCGGGCTTGCCGGATTGGCGGTCACCGCCGGCTCGACGATGATTGCCGAGGCGGAAGCGGCGATCGCCGCGGCCGACCGTGAAAGGATTTTCGTGGTCGGTGTGCGCGAGCCCGGTCCCGGCGCCGGTGCGCAATGACGGCCGCTCCGCAGCGCTCTTCGCAACCGCTCGCGATTGCAATCGTGGCCGCGGAGGAATCCGGTGACGCTCTGGGCGCCGCATTGGCGCGCGCGCTCGTCAAGGCGGACAGCACCGTGCAACTATCGGGCGTAGGCGGCAGCGCGATGAAGGCGGCTGGGATCGCCAGCCCGTTTCCGATCGATGAGCTTGCGATCATCGGGCTCACCGCTATACCGCGGCGGTTGCCGACGATTCTGCGCCGCATCCGCGAGACCGCCGACGCGATCGTCAAAGCGCGCCCGCAGGCGCTCGTCGTCATCGACAGTCCGGATTTCACCCACAGGGTCGCGCGCCGCGTCCGTCGCAGCGCGCCCGAAATCCCGATCCTTGATTACGTCTCGCCCTCGGTATGGGCGTGGCGGCCGGGACGCGCGCGTGCCATGCGGGGCTACATCGATCACGTGCTGGCGATCTTGCCATTCGAGCCGGAAGCGCATCGCCGGCTCGGCGGTCCGGCCTGCACCTATGTCGGACATCCGCTGGTGGAGCGCATTGCCGAATTGCGGCCGGGCGCCGATGAGGCGGCACGGCGGCTTGCCGACCCGCCTATTATTTTGGTCTTGCCCGGCAGCCGCTCCGGGGAGGTGAGCCGGCTCACGGGCGTGTTCGGCGCGGCAATCGAGCGCCTGCGCGCCCGTATCGGACCGATCGAGCCCGTACTGCCGACCGTTCCTCACATTGAACGCCAAGTGCGCGACGACGTCGCCGGCTGGGCGGTGCAGCCGAAAATTGTCGTTGACCCGTCGGAAAAGTGGGCCGCGTTCCGTGGCGCGCGGGCGGCTTTGGCCGCATCGGGCACCGTCACGCTGGAGCTTGCGCTTGCCGGAGTGCCCACGGTGGCGGCCTATCGGCTGCACGTCATCGAGGCCGTGGTGGCGCGGGCGATACGGCTGCGGGCGCGGCTGCCGAGCGTCATCCTTGCCAATCTGGTCATCGGCGAGAATGTCGTTCCGGAGCTGTTGCAGGAGGATTGCACGCCCGAAAAGCTCGCCGACGCGCTAGCGGCGGTCGTTGGCGATACCGAGCAACGCCGGCGCCAGATCGAGGGGTTCCGGCGGCTCGACCAGATCATGAAGATCGGCGGAACCTCACCGAGCGCCCAAGCGGCCGGCCTTGTGCTCAAGGCCGCCGGGTTTGGCCGCAGGGGTATTGCCGACTTGGCGTTTCCGCCTTGATCGAGGCACCATCCTCGGGTTAACCCGGCATGCGCCGCCGCTTTCCTACCACTGCGGCGGCGATCCTGCCCATTGCGATCCGCAAGTTCCGACAGGCCATACGTCGAAGCGTCCGAGTGTGAACAAGCCAAAAGCAACAATGCGGAAGGTGAAAGCCGCGATCACCGGCGTGCACGGTTATTTGCCGCCGGACGTGCTGACCAATGCCGAGCTGGCGCAGATGGTCGATACCAGCGACGAATGGATCGTCGAGCGGACCGGAATCAAAGAACGGCGCATCCTTAAGGGGAAGGGCCTCGGCACCTCGCATATGGGCGCGCAGGCGGTGGAAGCGCTGTTGGCCAAGACAAAAACCGCGCCGCGGGAGGTCGATCTTCTGATCTGTGCGACCACGACGCCGGATTTTGTCTTTCCGTCGACCGCCAATCTGATCTGCGAGATGTGCGGCATCCGCTCGATTGGCAGCTTCGACGTGCAAGCCGCATGCTCCGGCTTCGTCTATGCGCTCACCGTCGCCGCGCAGTTCATCGAAAATGGCAAAGCGCGGAAGATCGTCGTCGTCGGCGCCGACAAGATGTCGGCGATCATCGATTACACCGACCGGGCGACCTGCGTGCTGTTCGGCGACGGCGCCGGCGCGGTCATGCTCGAACCAAACAAAAAATTCGGAATCATCGACACGCTGATCTCGTCCGACGGTTCCGGCATGCCGCATTTGCATCAGAAGGCTGGCGGCAGCCGGATGCCGCCGACCGCGGAGAGCGTGGCCAAGCGTTTGCATTACGTGCATCAGGAAGGCGCGGCCGTGTACAAATTCGCGGTCGCCCGCATGGCCGAGGTCGCCACCGAACTGATGAAGCGCAACCGGCTCATGAGCGAAGACGTCGATTGGCTGGTGCCGCACCAAGCCAATCGTCGCATCATCGAGGCGACCGCCGAGCGCATGAAGCTTCGCCCCGAGCGGGTGATGGTCACGATCCATAAATACGGGAACACGACGGCGGCGACGATCCCGCTTTGCCTGTGGGACTATGAAAACCGTCTCAAGCCGGGCGACCGGCTGATCCTTGCCGCTTTCGGCGGCGGCTTTACCTGGGGCGGGGTGTATCTGACGTGGGCTTACGACGGTGAGAAGCGAGTAGCGAACGGCGAGTAGGCAGTAGGGGCGGCGCTAGTTTCCCAATCTCTGGGGCGTTTGCTCATAAACGCTTGATGTCTGTTTTTGGGGGCAAAGCAGACATCGCAAATTCGCCGTGTCATGTCTGCTTTTGACCCATTTGAGACATCCGCCTCTCAGAAGTTTGTGCAGCTCAGCTATCGTCCTCACGCCAGCCCCGATTGGCACCATCGCGACCAGCGAATATGATTTTCGCGAAGGACAGCCGTTCGCGATAGCGCCGCGCGGGGAGGCAGCATGTCATTCGAGTTCGGTGTCTTTCACGAGTTTCCGCGCTACGCAGGGGTGACGGATGCAGAGGCATTCACGCAATCCTTCGCCCAGGTGGACGCGGCTGAGCGTTGGGGTCTCGACGTCATCTGGATCGCGGAATTGCACTTCCTGCCGCAGCGATCGGTCGCGTCCGCTCCGCTGCTAATCGCTAGCGCCATCGCTTCGCAGACCCGCCGCATGAAAATCGGCATTGCGGTGCAGGTGCTGCCGCTGTGCCATCCATTGCGCTTGGCCGAGGAAGTCGCAACGCTTGATCACATCAGCCATGGACGCCTTGTTTTCGGTGTGGGCCGCAGCGGCTTTCCCCACACCTACGAGGCCTATGGCATACCTTACGGCGAGAGCCGCGAGCGCTTCGCCGAAGTGCTCGAAATCCTCAAGCGCTGTTGGGCTGAGGAGCGCTTCTCCTTCGAGGGGAAGTTTCACAGGTTTCACAATGTCACAATCGTTCCGAGGCCGTTGCAGAAGCCATATCCGCCGTTGCGCATCGCAGCGACAAGCGCAGACACCTATCGCGCGATCGGCGCCATGGGCTTGCCCATCTTCGTTGCCGTCCGCCTCGGTACATTCGAAGAACTGGGTCCCAGCGTAGCGGCCTATCGCGAGGCCTATCAGTCGGCCGGTCATGCCGGGCAAGGCGAGGTTTATTTGCGAGTCCCGATCTATGTTGCAGAGACCGAAGCTTCGGCACGAGCAGATCCCGAGCCATCAATTATGCAGTTCTACCGGACGCTCGGACTGCAACTCGAGGGCGCGGCGAAGAGACCCGGCATGGGCGCGGGCGAGGAACGCGCCGAGCGCGGCCACGCGTTGCAGACCATCAGCTATGAAGATGCGCTGCGCAATAAAGTGATCATCGGAACTCCAGCGTCGGTGGCGATGCGCCTCCAGTATCTGATCGACAAGCTCGGCCTCAATGGCGTCCTGGCCGAGCTCAATTGCGGCGGTCTGCTCGGCAATGAAAAAGTCATGCGCTCGCTGCAGCTCATGTGCGAGGAGGTCGCGCCGTGCTTCCGCTAAAAGGCGGGTTTCGCGTTGGCATCGAGCTGCACATTTCAATCATCCGCGGCATGATGGACTACG
>JBAQBC010000181.1:0-1974 GCA_049286035.1 Xanthobacteraceae bacterium | reverse complement strand
GGGTAAGAAAGAGCTTGCGAAAGACGATCATGACCATCTCGTGCAGCTTGTGTCAGCTCGAACCGGCCTTCCTGCTGCGGACGCAGATCGTCGCGTGGCCCAGGTCCTATCGGAATCCCGTGATGCGGCCGCGAAGGCTCGTGAAAGTGCCGTTATTCTAGCATTCACTTTGGCCGCCGCACTGGCAGCTGGAGCAGCGGCGGCATGGGGTGCAGCGGTAATCGGTGGTCGCCATCGCGATGAAAATGTTGCGCCATCAATGCGTTTTTCTTGGGGGAGATAAAGACGGTTTAAGCATAGTTTCATCGGGCACCCTTGCACTGCAGCAAGAGTTCCATTTCCGCTATTCATTGGCCGACGTCGTTGCCAAGCGAGTCACCAAAGCGGCCCCGTTCGGAGGTGATTTGCTGACGGACGATTTTGCGCCGGCTGATCTTTACCCGCGTAACTCCCATCGGACAGCCAAAATAAAACAGAGCGCTTGTGGCGGTGCGTGAGTCCGTTTGTGGCGCAAAGCGGACATCCAACTGTCGTCCGGCGATGTCCGCTTTCGAGGGAATAGCGGACATTGCGTTTGACACGGCTATTGCAGGAGTTGGCCGAAGAAGGGAGAGCATAGAGGAAAAGAAAGCAGCCCTTTGAGTGGCTTTTTCGCCGTGCGGGGTTTTCACTTTCACCATACCGTCCTCAATCGCGTACGATCCGCTGAGCGGATGGCCGCTAAATTCAGCTGTAATTTGTTGCCAGACGGTCAGGTTTGCCATGGCGCGCCGCTCGCATACACGCGGTCGTTCGACCAACGTGCGTTTCATCCAACATCAGACGACGGTCGTGCGAAAGCCTTAGCCTCGCGCCTGCGGCGATGCAAAATCCATTCGGTATAGCCGTTCGGCTGCGAACGTCCCTTAAAGATGAGGTCACAGGCAGCCTTGAACGCCACGCCATCAAAATCCGGCGCCATAGGCCGATAGGCGGGATCGCCGGCATTCTGCCGGTCGACGATCACGGCCATGCGCCGCAAGGTCTTGTGCACCTGTTCCTCATCGATAATGCCGTGACGCAGCCAATTGGCGATGTGCTGGCTCGATATGCGCAATGTGGCGCGGTCTTCCATCAGACCGACGTCATGAATATCGGGAACCTTGGAGCAGCCTATCCCCTGATCGATCCAGCGTACCACGTAGCCGAGCATGCTCTGGCAATTGTTATCGAGCTCCTGCTGCACGGCCTCCGGCGAAAAATTGGACCGGGCGACGGGCACTGTAAGGAGAGCAGAAAGCGAGGCCGGCGACCGCCCCTTCAGCTCGCGCTGGCGCGCAGCAACATCGACCTCGTGGTAATGCAGTGCGTGCAATGTGGCGGCCGTCGGCGAGGGTACCCAGGCGGTATTCGCTCCCGCTAAGGGTTGGGCGATCTTCTCGGCCAGCATTGCCGCCATCTTGTCGGGCGCCGCCCACATTCCCTTGCCGATCTGTGCCCGGCCGGGAAACCCACAGGCGAGGCCCACATCGACGTTGGAATCCTCGTAAGCTTTGATCCACGCCGTGTTCTTCATCTCGTTCTTGCGAACCATCGGCCCCGCTTCCATCGAGGTGTGAATCTCGTCGCCGGTGCGATCGAGAAAACCGGTGTTGATGAAGACAACACGATCGGCAGCGGCGCAGATGCACTGCTTAAGATTGACAGACGTGCGCCGCTCTTCGTCCATAATGCCGATCTTGAGCGTGTAGCGGGGCAGGCCCAGCATGTCCTCGACGCGCCCAAATAGCTCGTTGGCGAAGGCCACCTCATCGGGTCCGTGCATTTTCGGTTTGACGATATAAATCGAGCCGGTTCGGCTGTTGCGGTGGGTAAGGGTGCCGGAGAGATCACGCATCGCAGTCAGCACTGTGACGGCTGCGTCCAGAATGCCCTCCGGGATCTCCCGGCCGGAGGCGTCAAGGACAGCATCTGTGTACATGTGATGTCCGACAT
>JBAQBC010000180.1:0-7295 GCA_049286035.1 Xanthobacteraceae bacterium | reverse complement strand
TTAGGCACCGCCACAAGTAAAGGAAAACGTGATTTCGTGGTTGGCATCATTCTCTTCGGCTTCGCGTCCGACTGCGGGCGCTTTGGGGTTTTTGACCTTTACCCAATGCGCCGAGCGCCCGGATCGGTAGGGCGAGCCAAGGCGCTTGCTGACAACCCGCAGTGCCCGGAAAGCGGACTTCCTATCTCCGGAGTAGCAGCCCCGGCACCTTGGCGATGTTCGCCGCGATCCGCCGCGCGCTCACAGTTTGGCGCTAGGCGAGTTATCCACCGTCGATTCAGAGTGACCAATTTTATACAGATTCAGAATAGTCGCCGGCCCAAAGTAAGCATGAGAGCGGTGGGGAATATCCCCATGAGACTAAGCGATTCGGCGCAATCTGCGCGGTGGGGATGCCATGCTCATTGCCGATTACATCGCCATTAGCTTTCTCATCGTGTTGACCCTGTGGGCTGGCACGGAGCGGTTTCTGCGAGGCAAGCACCTTTTTTTCCCCACTCCTCTTCGGCCTCCCGTTTGACGGCTGGCGCAGGAAGCGAAAGGCGCAAATGGGTCGCTTAGCGGCTTAGCAAATCTGGCAGCTTGGCGATATTCGCCGCAATCCCCGTGCCTCATCTCTGCTGGGCAACTTAGCTGCGGATCGCCCGGGCCCGGCTCAAAAGCACGCAGCTGCGCCCTTCGCTGCCCCAAACTGTCATGCCGTCCGTTGATTATGAAGTGATGGCGAGGAAAAAATGAAGATCAGTTCGACGCAAAAAGCGGATATCGTACGTCGTATTCAGGTGAAGAACCCGGATGGCACTTGGGCAGTAACATATAAGGCCCTTGCTGCGGAGTTCGCCGTATCGAGCTGTCTAATATCCCATATGGCTAAGCGTGCTGGTTTGCAGCAACGCGAACGCGGTCCGCAATTCATTCCATTCGCAGGCATGTCCTATCAGCCGCCAGCACAGCTGCGGGATATGTACCAGGAACTGCGCAGCAAAGTAGGCGTGACGGAGGCTCGCCGTCTCATTGAGGACCACATGCGGATAAGGGGAATTAGGGGTGTTGGCGATGGTTCTTTTGTTGATGCCCAGCCTGTCGCCGCCTGAATGCCAGCACGTTACTTCGGCAGACCACGGCGGCATGCGTGCCGTGAAGAGTTCGTTCTGAACATACCAACTATTTGAAGGCAAAAATCGTGGGTATGCCCTCCTGCTTAGCGATTCCCTTTGCCGTATGAACTGCCGTCAAGAAGGAGAGCTCGCTTACGGTCTTTGACTGTTGGCGGGCAACTGTAATGGTAAGTCCAAGGGGGTGTCTTGTTTGGCCGTACTCCTCGCCATACTCGACCAGCACGTAATTTTGACCAGCAGGAATCTCGGTTGGTGACGAGATGTATTTTAATTTTGGCATCGGTAAGCCTTTCCACGCTTTATGCTTGTGCAGACTTCGGCATGTCGCCGTTTCGTGGGCGGCTCTCGGGCAAGCCACTACCTACCAACACTTGTGTAGCTGTGGTGCCGAAAGCAAAGCGCAAGCACGCGTGGAGAATTTCGTTCACGGTTGAGATGATGACGGACATTGCGCTAGATCATTCACCGAACTGTCACATAATCTGCGGTGGAATTCTTCTGGTCCAGTTCTCAGCCGTTAACGTCTCAGTTGGGTAACAACGGTCTCCCAATGCGCGATAAACCGTTGATCACCTACTTGATCGTCAACATTTGTCTTTGTCTCGGCAAGTCAGCGGTCGTTAATCGACAATCAGTTTTACTCCCAAATGCGATGATCATTCTGGCGCTTCATTGGCCATGTGAGGGATCAGGATGCGCTCATAATGGAATTGGCCATCAACATTGACATAATAAAAGAGATTATCTCCGATCAGATACCAAGCTGTTGAGGCTAGTTTGCCGCCTCTATATGGGCGTCCTCGATCACTCGGCCCCATTTGGTGATCTCTGACTTAATATAGGCGTCGAATTCCTCTGGACTGGAACTGCCGTTGCTCATGCCGAGCTGGGCGAGGCGCGCCTTGGTGTCGGCCGAGGCGAGCGCCTCGCGGGCGGCGGCATTGAGTCTTTCCAGAATATCGCGCGCCGTTCCCGCGGGCGCGACGATGCCGAACCAGGTTTCGGCCGCGAAGCCTGGGATGGTTTCCGCAACCGTCGGGATGCCGGGCGCGGTCGGCGCGCGCTGCGCGCTTGTGACGGCAATCCCGCGCAACGTACCGCCTTTGAGATGGCCCATGACCGCCGACAGGTTGGCAAACATCAACGGAACCTGTCCGGCAACCGCATCGTTGATCGCCGGCGCTTCGCCCCGATAGGCGACGTGCACCATCCGGATACCGGCATCGTGCTCAAAAAGTTCGGCGGTCATGTGCGGCGTCGTTCCGACCCCGCCAGTGCCGAAATTGATCTTGCCCGGATTGGCTTTGGCCATGGTAATGACGTCGGCAATCGTATGCGCGGCGAATGCGGGATTCGCCACGAGCATGAGCGGCGAGGCGCCGGTCAGCGTCACGGCGGCAAAATCCTTGGCCGGATCGAGCGTAACCGTCTTGCGATAAAGGATCGGGGCGACCGCGAACGTGGTTTGGGTGCCCATCATGAGCGTGTAGCCATCGGGCGGCGACTTCGCCACGTCGGCCGCTGCGACCATGCTGCTCGCGCCGGTACGGTTCTCAACGATGACCGATTGGCCGAGGCTTTCGGACATTTTCGACGCGAGGATGCGGGCGACGATGTCGCTGCCGCCGCCGGCACCGAAGCCGACGAGAAGCTTGATCGGACGGTCCGGGTAGCCCGCCGCCAGTGCCCGGACGCTCCCGGCGGGCCACACAGCCAGCACGAGCGCGACAGCCAAAGCGGCGCGCCGCAATTCCTTCGCCCTCATAGCAGTTCCCTCCCGATCCATCGGTTCTCCATTGCCCGCGATTTATTTTAGTGAGTTCGCCCCCGCGCGTCAGCCAAGGTCGCGGCGCAGCACGAGGGCGGGCCACGTCGGGCCTCACAAATCCCGCTACGCGAACGCCGATCGGTCAATGACGCTGTAGATCAGACCCGGACGAAAGCCGATGTCCGCGTTAGGTCCGTTTAGCTTCTGATAGCGGGCTCAAATCGGACATCGCGCGATGTCTCCGACGTGCCAATAGCGGACATTCAGACGATTGTTGGATATGATTGATAGTGCGCCTTGGAAGGCGCTCGAACTCGCGGGGTATGACTGTGAAACTTCCCCGCCGAAAATTCCTGCATCTCGCAGCCGGAGCTGCGACGCTCCCAAACTTATCTCTTGTCGCTTCGGCGGACGACTATCCAACGCGCCCGGTCAGGATCGTCGTCGGCTTCGCCGCGGGCGGCGCTGTCGATATCGTCGCGCGGCTCATCGCGCAGTGGCTATCGGAACGCTTCGGCCAGCAATGTGTCGTCGAGAATCGTCCCGGCGCCGGCAACAATATCGCCACGGAATATGTGCTGAAATCTGAACCCGACGGCTACACGCTACTCCTTGCCAATCCGACCAACGCCATCAACGCCACCTATTACGAGAATTTGCCCTACAATTTCATCCGCGACAGTGCACCGGTTGCCGGAATCATGCGCGTGCCCAACGTCATGGAGATCAGCCCTTTGTTGTCCGCCAAGACCGTGCCCGAGTTCATCGAGCTGGTGAAAGCAAATCCGGGCAAGCTTAGCTATGCAACGGGCGGAAACGGCACTTCGGTGCATATGTCCGCCGAACTGTTCAAGTTGATGACCAAGACCGACATTCTCAACGTGACCTACCGCGGGCTTGCGCTTGCATACACAGATCTGATGATGAATCGGGTGCAGGTGACCTTTGATAACCTGCCAGGTTCGATTGGATTTATACGCCAAGGCAAGCTCCGCCCTTTGGCCGTCACCACGACAACACGTTCGCCCGTGCTCCCTGATATTCCGGCGCTTGCCGAATTCATTCCCGGCTATGAGGCGAGCGCCTGGTACGGCGTCAGCGCGCCGCGGAACACCCCGAAAGCAGTCATCGGTAAGCTCAACAGCGAGATCAATGCTGGCCTGGCCGATCCGGCGCTCCAAGCGCGGCTTGTGGATCTTGGCGGTATGATGGTTCCCGGTTCACCTGCTGATTTTGGCAAACTCGTCAGCGATGAGACCGAAAAATGGGCGAAGGTAATAAAATTCGCGGGCATCAAGTCGGAGTGACGCGGCCGGTCGGGAAGTTTCCTAACGTGACGGACCGGCGATTTTTCCGATGAAGCAGACATCCTCGGCCTACGGGCCTCCAAAAAGAAAGGGACCGGCACAATGGCCGGTCCCCTCAATTTGCTTGCCTAGCCTTTCGTAACAACCGGCGGCGGCGGCGGAGCTTTGCCCTTGCCGTACGGTGCTCCGTAGGTTTGTGCGGAGGCCGCGACGCTAAAGAGAGTCAACGCCGCTGCCGTCAGTAGAGCGAGTGCTTTCATGGCACCCTCCTTTTGTCATGACAGAGGAAATCGTAATCGGCGGAATGACGCCGCCACTAGTGCTGCAAAGACACACTGAGAATTTCTATTAAGGCACAAAATGGTTAATTGGAGATCAAAGAAATGCGCTGCTGCTGAGATCCTAACTCAATTGGGGCACGCCTTCGCGCATTTCCAGTGAAATTTCGAAGGTATGGCTCAGGGCCTGCGGACCTTGTCCGCATTACCCTCAAAAACGGACATTGGAACCCAGCCGCGAAATGTCTGCTTTGCGCCAATTCCGGACCAAGTGCGGCGCAGCAAAAGCTTCTTTATTCGGTCACCCGGCCGACGCGCGCGAGCAGCGATGCCGGCACGTCGAAACCGAGTGTTTTTGCAGTCTTGCGGCTGCAGTCTTGGGGCTAATGACAAGCTGGTATGGCCGTTTGCACTATCGTGACCTCGCGCAAGTGTGTTTTGGCGTCGGCCTCCTCTTCATCACGGCCCCACTCTTCAACGTTTCGATTTTGCCAGGTCGGCCGATGACGCTCCTTCGAGCGATAATCCATAACCGACTTCCCGCACGATGCGCTCCTTCAGTGGTTGAATGAAGTGAATGCGCGTATTCCGGCGCGTCACTTCCGGAGCCCGCAAGTACAAATCGGCCAGTTCGCGAGAGCGTGCCACTGCTTTCCCG
This sequence comes from Xanthobacteraceae bacterium, assembly GCA_049286035.1. Taxonomy (GTDB): domain Bacteria; phylum Pseudomonadota; class Alphaproteobacteria; order Rhizobiales; family Xanthobacteraceae; genus BOG-931. Next base: position 2,166 of record JBAQBC010000180.1, on the reverse strand, counting down.
TTCGGTACTACCTCTGCAACCACTCCCCATTCGTATGCGCCGCGCGCCGGCAGTGGTTGTGGGTTGAGCAGGAATGCCTCGGCTCGACCTGGCCCAGCCCGATAACTCCACGTTGTAAAGATTCCGTCCCCCGGGGTGACTCCCACGGCAAAGTGGCCGACGTCCTGGAATGTCGCAGCCTCAGCCGCCACGATGACGTTAGCGAGGAGCGCGTAGTCTGAGTGAATATGGGCGCGTCCCTCGACGGCCGCGATCACCGGAACCCGGATGTTGGCAATGTTCTCCAAAACCTGGAGGCCTTCGTCGTGAATTCTGCTCCAGATGCCCGGATCGGTAACATCTCCAAATGACGACCAATCTACATCACCAATGAAATTCCCTCCCGCGCCTGTCATGATGACAATCTTGTTCGTTCGGTCCTGGCCAATTCTGTGAAAGGCATCAACGAACTCCGTGTGACCTTGCGCGTTCATGATGTACGGGCCGCCGTCCCTATGGAACTCGGCAACCAGCACACCTTTGTCATCACGTGACAGTTTCAAATGGCGATACGCGGCAAAGTAGTCAGCTTGAAGTGTTTGCATGGCGTTCTCCGCAGTTGACCGATTGACTGTAAGGGATCGGTCGACATCTCAATCCTCCCACCTCACACTTGGCTGTCTCACCCGCTCGACCTATCGATGAAAGTTGGTGACGGCAAGAGGGGACAGGCGTCGCCGAAGATGGAATGCCAGCCGAAAGGCGACGGCAATAGCAGGGAAGGCAAATGCTAACTACTCTGCGCAAATGTCTCCTAAAACGCAGCCGATTCCACAATGGAGTGCCGCATTGGCGACCATAATGGGAAAGGGAGTGACGCGCTTGTTCGGCGGTTCATCGTTGCGCTCCATAGCCGCATTCACTTTCTCACAGGACGCGAGCCGCCCATGCGAGTCTCAGCTCCGTGTTATCTCCAGCGCCGCACGCGTCAGATCCTGCTTGAGCAGATAGAATGAAGCGACGAGGAACAGGACGTCCTTGATCAGGAAACCGAGCGGCAAGGTCATGATCGGAAATCCGCCTGCCTCGTGGGCCCAGGCATCGGGTAGGAAAGGAATAATGCTCGTGGTGCCGATGAAGGTCACGATCGACCCAAGCGCGCCCAAGATGCCAAGCCTCGGGCTCCAATAGCCAAGTAAAATGAGAGAGCCGAAGATCATCTCGGTCGTCCCGAGGAAGTAGCCTGCCCCCCGAACACCGAAGGCTGGAAGCAGCCAGAAGACGACGGGGCTGTGGCTGATGAGGGGGACTAGCATCTCGGCGGTGTACTGGCTCCACTTTTGGATGCTGAAGGCGAAGAACGTAAAAACCATCGCCGCGCGAATTAAATGACGGTCGATATCGCTTCGGAACGGGACGGTCTTCCAAACATAAAGAATAAGCTGGTTCACTTGATTCATGATTTCGTTCCTTCTCATTCCTGTTTCAGCCACCACTGGATAATCCGAATTGGGTCAGAAGCGGACGGCGGGGGCGCCGTTCCCCAATGTCTGGTCTTCATCCAAAAGCGGACATTCCTCGGCACCGTCGTGATGTCCGCTTTGTGCCAATAGCGGACATGGGGCGGTTGCAGTTCCCTTGCTCTGGGCGTGCATATGATGTCAGTCGGTCGACAGGTTGCCGATGCGCGCTAATCCTCTTCGCAACACTTCAAAAATGATTGCAGTCGACCATCCAAACAACAATACGCCATTCATCGCGGTTATAGGGCCCAGCAAGCGCCAATCCTGGGCCGGTAGCACGTCGCCGTAGCCCAGTGTCGTATAGTTTACGAACGCAAAATAAGTGAGATTAGCGCCAGGTGGCGCAGCCTCGACTGTCCAATACAGTAAAGACCAAACGATCACTTCAATGGCATGCGTGATCATTAAAATCGAAACCGTCGGGACCATGACAGCGATCAAATACAGCGAAGGGTGAGAGATTTTCTTTGCACCTGCGACTCGCGCGACCCCTACCACAGTCGTCATCACCAATCCGTGTATGGTGATGTTAACAAGGCTCACACCGCCGCCTACGAAAGGAACTTGTCCTAGATGACGTTTATCGATCCTAGGGCCTTTACAATCTAAGGAGAACAACATGTCGACAATCTACAAGAAAGTCGGGTTTATCTGCGCAGCAGCT
>JBAQBC010000179.1:0-13504 GCA_049286035.1 Xanthobacteraceae bacterium | reverse complement strand
CGATAGCAGTGGCCGCCTCACGGACGGTTTTGAGTGTCGGCCATCGCGTTGTGCCGAGAACGGTCGCGGTGCTGGTTTGCAACATCACGCCGCATCCTTCGAGGCTTCAGCTTTCTTTTTCGGAAGTGGTGGAACCTGAGGACCGCGTCGGTACTCGCCGCCCGTGGCGGCTGAGCGCTTCGCAACAAGCGCCTCAATCGACGCCATCACGATCTTGCGGCGGTTTGACTCAGTGTAGGAGTCGAGTTCGCCCGCTTTGATCAGGTCGTAAATCTGATCGTGGCCGCAATCGAGCAGAACCCTAGCTTTCGCTATGGAGACAACGAGCGGCCGGGTTTCGGCGGATTGGTCGCCGCGAATCTCGCGGCCGGTGACTTCTGATTTGAGCATCGGATTAATAATCCTAAACCAAGAGAGATCGTGCAGCGCCTCATTGCGCTGGCACAGCACCATTCTCTGTGGTTCGGATTATCGTCCGACGTGTGACACTGCGGTCTTGGACCGTCTGTCGCTCTAACATGTGTGCGACGCGGGCGAGAATGCAAGCGCTTTTTCGGCGATGCTCCTAGCCTCGCTTCGCTCGCAGCGGCACCACATCGGCATCGCCTGTGTCGGCGCAGAACCGCGCCCAAGCGCTCATCAGCTTGCGGCGTTGTTCGAGTAGATCAGTTCTCCTATAGGCGGCCTCGACCTTGCCGATGCTGTGCGCCAGCGCTTGCTCGATGACGTGGTTCGGAACGGTGGTCTGGTCGGCGGCCCAGTCGCGGAAGCTTGACCGAAAGCCATGCACGCTCGCATCCACCCCCATTCGTTTCAATTCTCGGTACAATGCCCGCCCGTATTGGTCGCCAACGGGGAAGATCAAATCGTCGGCCAATTCCACGGCCTTGATGATCGTGAGCGCCGCCGGGGATAGTGGAACGCGATGTGCAGCACCGGCTTTCATCCGTTCGGCCGGAACCGTCCACACCGCTTTGTCGAGGTCAAATTCGTGCCGTCGAGCGCCGAGCACTTCGGCGCTTCTCGCCGCCGTCAGGATGCAAAACTCCAGCGCCCGGGCGTCGATACCCTCGCGCGCGTGAAGCTGCGCCATGAATTCTGGAATCTTGGCGTATGGCATCGCCGCACGGTGCTCTACCGTTCGTACCTTTCCGGGCGCGGCTAGGAGCTTGTCGAGGTGGCCGCGCCATCTGGCCGGGTTCTCGCCGTCGCGGTGGCCGAGGACTCGTGCCTGATCCAAGACACTTTCGATCCTGGCACGTAGCTTGGCCGCCGTTTCCGGTTTCGTCGTCCATATCGGCGTCAACACCCGCAAAACGGCTGCGGTGTCGATTGCCTGGACTGGCAAGCTGCCGAGCACCGGCAGCGCATGTTGCGTCACCGAGCTACGCCACAACGCGGCGTGCTTGGGCTTCCATCCGGCGCTATGGGCGGCGGTATAGGCGTCAAAGCATTCTGCGAATGTGATCGCCTTGACGGCCTGCAATCGCTGTTGCGTCCGGGTCGCGCGTTCGGCGTCAATCGGATCAATACCTCGTTGACGTAGTTGACGGCATTCATGCGCGAGATCGCGCGCCTGCGCGAGACTGACCAGATGCGAAGACCCTAGACCCCTCTCGCGCGTGCGGCCGCCGTCCCAGAACCTGAAGACCCAAGATTTCGCGGTGGGCGATGAGACCTGAAGGTACAGACCGCCGCCGTCGCCGTATGTGCCGGGGGTTCTGTGCCGCTCTACAAACAGCGCCGTCAATTTCCCGCTGCCGTTGCTACCCATGATCTACCCATGAAAAAATTGTCGGTTGGTGTCGAGGTCCAGCGAGGCCGGAAGATCGCAAAAACGCGAATCTCTGTCAAATTACAGCACTTTACGGATAGGCTAGCCGAGGGTAGCCGACGCTGGCAGAGAGCGCTAATAGCTCCTTGCTTAGGAGCGGCTTTTCGTCAATCCAAGCTATTCTGGCAAGCGGGCGATTTTCCAGAAAATGATCGCGGCCGATTTCCAACCCACTCGCCGCCAAACGATCTAATCGATCGGGTGCCCGACCATCGCGGTGAGCTCTTTGACCAGACGATCGGAAACGCGACCGCTGTTCGGCAGGTTGTGGTCGCGCTCGAACTTCACGATCGCAGCGCTCGTCGCATCGTCCAATAATCCAGATGCTTTGACTTGTCCGTAGCCGAATTCGGCCAGGGCTCGTTGCACCGCGGCGATCCGCGGCGATGGACCGATCAATTCGCTAATCGCGTCGTTGCGCCGGGCCGCGACCGGCTGCGGCGCGGGCGAGGTTGCGACAGGACGTGCGGGCGTCCCGGTTATAAGCGGTTTGAGCGAATCGCTTTTTGCGGCCGATGGTTTGGCCTCGACGAACGGCGGCGCGTGCGTGCTGGACTGCAAGAAGATTGCGTTCACGACAATAACAAGAGCTGTAGCGACCGCGACGATGATGGCAATCGAGTCTACTGGGCGTCGCGCTATGGGATCCCAGGCCCGAAAGCCGAAGGCGCCGACCGCGCTTACGATGCGCACAAGAAACGACTGTTGCCGCCGCCTAGGCACGCTGACGCCCTCCCCGCCTTTGACTGCGTCAATGGTGACAAAGCCCGCTTAAGCGAACGCTAAGGGGAAACCTCACTTCCGCACCACCGTAACCGGCAGGATGATCGCTGATATCGGGTAGCGAAGTCCGATGTGATGCAAAAACTAGGCGATATCGGAAGAAGAACCATTGGCAAAACGCCGGGGTGCCCTGGAGCGGAACCCGTTTCGTTCGAATATTAACCTAAACAAAGGTTTTCCATTTGTTCGAAAATTTGCGGCGTATTCTCGTCAAATCTGGACAAAACTCGACCGGCCGCGGCAACGCCGGCTTCAAAGCTCCCTGCTAGCCTTGTGACTGCAGGCAAGGGATGTGCCGCAGGGGATTGGGTGTCATGTTCTTTCTATTGCGTATGACGTTCTGGCTCGGGCTCGTACTCGTCCTGTTGCCGAGCGGCTCTTCACAACAGCCTCAAGGCAGTCAGGTCGCTGCAACGGACGCCATTTCGGCCGCGTCCGCGACCGTAGGCGATCTCCGTCAATTTTGCGCGCGTCAGCCGGACGCCTGCGTGGTCGGCTCCCACGTCGCGAGTCAGCTCGGCTCACGAGCGCAGGCCGGCGCCAGGATGCTTTATGAGTTTGTGACCGAAACTCTGAAGCGGAAAGAGGGCGGCAGCGACAATGCCGGTCGGGAGGCCAAACCAGCCGCAGACCGCGCCATAGCGGACAAAGATTCGCAGAATACGCTGACCCCCGCCGATCTTGCAGCCCCGTGGCGGGCCCCGGCGCCGCGGAAGGATACCCGACACGCGGTGTAACGTCGCAAGCCCGGCCATGCAAGCCTGGCCGCGCAAGCCTGGCCGTGATCGTCCAAGCCTCACGGCCCCCGGCGAGATATCGACCTCCACGGTGTCGCTCTCTATATAAAGGCCGATGCGAGTAACCAGTGCTCGAGCTTGGACCTAATGGCTGACATTGACGAGATCATCGGCAATTTTGCGGTCCTGGACGACTGGGACGATCGCTATCGCTACCTGATCGAGTTGGGGCGCGAGCTGTCGCCGCTGGCGGAGGCGGCGCATAGCGATGCCAACAAGGTTCAGGGCTGCGCGAGCCAAGTCTGGCTCGATACCACAGTGCGCCCTAACGGCGCGGGCGGCCCAATGCTGACTTTTGCCGGCGATAGCGATGCCCATATCGTGCGTGGATTGATTGCGATCTTGTTCGCTGTCTATTCGGGCAAGAGCGCAAGGGAAATCCTCAACACCGATGCCGTCAAATTGTTCGAAGGCATGGGTTTGCGCGAACATCTCACGCCGCAGCGCTCGAATGGCTTCCGCTCCATGGTGGAGCGCATTCGCTGCGACGCCCGTGCCGCGCTCGCTGCAGCCGCTTAGCGGCGCGAGCGCGCCTCCAGGCATTTATCTTCAAGCGCTTTGTTCGATGTGATTGCGCAATTCGGTAATCGAACCGAAACGCAGCATGCCCTCCGGCAACTGTGCTTCGATCGACCCATCCGAGTAGAGCGTGTAAGGCATGCCGTTGACGACGCCCGACTTCAGCACCGCCACCCCACCCGCGCTGACCGGATTGCTCGAAGGCGCCGGCGCATTGGGCGCGTCGGTGCTTTGTTGCGACTGGGTCGGCGTCACGCCGGTGTTCTGGGCGATCGGAGCGCGGGCCCCTTCGACGGCACGCGATGGACGTTGGCCTTTCGGCCACAGCGCATCGAGGGACGGTTCGCTTTGCCGTTCGCCTGCACTTGCACGCCGCAAATTCGCCGATAGGCGGAGCCCGGTCGGCACTCCCGCCGCACCGTTGCCGCTTTTGCCGGACCGCTGTCCACTGGTTTCGGCATTCGCGTCATGAATAGCCGCGAGCGCGCTTGCAGGAACGGGTGACGATGTTTTGTCCGAACCGGACGCGGCCTCCGACGACTTGTCTCCCAAAATGTCGCGTGCAGCGACGCCCGGCTGAGATTCGTGGCCTGCCTTCGGTGCGAATGGAATCCGCGCCGGCTCGCGTGATGTGTCGACACTCTCAGCAGCTTTCGCGCTCTCTGCGATCGCAAGCGCACGTGGCATCGGTCGTGCAGCCAACGTTCGCTCGATGCGCTGCAGCGTTCGCAATCCGGCGCCGAGCCCGATCAGCAGGAGCCCACCAGCCGCAGCAACGATCCCGGGCGTAAGGATCGGGGCATCGAAAGTGCCATCACGCAGCGACATGCCCGATCCGGCAAGGACCACCCCAGCAGCACCGAGCAACCCACCAAACACCAACAAAAGCAAATACATACGCCAATCCTCATTTTGCAGGGCGGCGCCGAATTAATTTGCGTCGATATTGTGACGCGACCCGCATAGCATGCAAGCCTTATTCTGCCCAATCGTTTTCCGGGGCGAACCGCGGGGACGTTGCCGAGCCGCTTACTTGGGCCTATTGACTTGCTCCTCTCTAGAGGAACCTTTCAGGTTTCCCGGCGGTTGCAACCAAATATCCAGCCCAAGTTCACATTGAGGAGCACACCAATGGCATTCACCCTGCCCGATCTTCCCTATCCGTACGACGCCCTCGCGCCGCACATGTCACGCGAGACACTCGAATTCCATCACGACAAACATCATCAGGCCTACGTGAACACCGCTAACAATCTGGCCAAAGGCACGGAATGGGAAAACAAACCGGTAGAAGAGGTCGTGAAGGGTACGTTCGGCAAAAATCCTGGGTTGTTCAACAACGCGGCTCAGCACTTCAATCACATTCATTTTTGGAAATGGATGAAGAAGGGCGGCGGCGGTGACAAATTGCCGGGCCAGCTCGAGAAACAACTCACCTCGGACATTGGCCCATTGGCCAAGGTCAAGGAAGACTTGATCCAAGCTGGCGTCACGCAATTCGGTTCCGGCTGGTGCTGGCTCGCCGTGAAGGACGGCAAACTGACAATCATGAAAACGCCGAACGGCGAGAATCCGCTGGTACACGGCGCCAAGCCAATACTCGGCTGCGACGTGTGGGAGCATTCTTATTACATCGATTACCGCAATCGCCGTCCCGACTACCTGAAAGCGTTCTTTGACCACCTGGTGAACTGGGACCACGTCGGCGAAATGTTTGAGGCCGCGATGAAGTGACACCGTCGCGTGCGGGTCATGTTCCAAGCGGGGCTTCGAGCCCCGCTTGTTGCATCCGGGCGCGCCGCCGACCCTAGCGAGCGTAATTCAGCATCGCTGCGCATTGACGCATTGTCAGGGCCATAAATGCTCTTCATGACTTGAGCCACAGATCTGACCGGGGCCGACCGTGCATCAAGCTGCAGCGACGCCGCTGCGCCTGCAATCAGGGGCAAACCAATCTGCGAGCTGGCTGGATGGGCTGGCGATCGGGGTGCTTGCCGTCACCGCGGCGATCGCGTTTGCCACTTTCCGCGACTACGGCCTCGGCTGGGACGACTATACGCATTCGCAATATGGCGCGCTTCTAGTCTCGCTCTATCAGTCGAACTTCGCCGATCAGCGGGCGCTTTCGTTCGTCAACCTGTACATGTACGGCGGCGGTTTCGATATCCTGGCTACGCTCGCCGCTAAAATTCTCCCGTTCGGCCTATTCGAAACGCGACGCCTGCTTGGCGCTGTGGTCGGGCTGGTGGGTCTGTTTGCAACGTGGCGTCTTGGTCGCCGGCTCGGCGGGCCGCTTACCGGCCTATTGGCGATCGCCCTGCTCGCCACATGTCCACTGTACTACGGCCATATGTTCATCAACGCCAAGGATGGACCGTTCGCTGCGGTCATGGCGATCGCGCTGCTCGGCCTCGTTCGCGCCTTTCAAGAATATCCGCGCGCCACGCCAGCAACCATCGCGCTGTGTGGCACCGGCATCGGCCTCGCCATCGGAGCGCGTGTCCTGGGCGGCTTCGCGGTGGCGAATGCGCTATTGCCGCTTCCCCTCATCGCGGCGGTTCGCTGGCGCGCAATCGGCGCAAAACCCGCGTTAAGCGAGTGCGGAGCGTTTCTCGAACCGCTCTTGCCCGCGGCGATCCTCGCTTATCTCGTGATGGGCCTGGTCTGGCCCTGGAGCGTACTTTCGCCACTCAATCCGTTCCGCGCGGTCGAGTATTTCTCGAATTTCTTTGAGAAGCCTTGGCGTGAACTTTTCGACGGCCAATTGATCCCTGTGATCGATATGCCCCGATCTTATGTACCGACATTGTTCGCGGTTCAGGTGCCGGAATTGCTGTTGGCGCTCGGTCTTTGTGGCACAGCCGGCGCGATTTTTGCCATTGTCAGGAATGCCGATCGCAGCACGGCTGGCGCCGGCCGTCGCGCGGCACTACTGGCGACCGTGCTTGCCGTCGTTCTGCCAGTGCTGGTCACCGTTGTGACCCGGCCGGCGATGTATAACGGTATCCGCCACTTCGTCTTCGTGATGCCGCCCTTCGCGGCACTCGCCGGATTGGCGGGCGCGCATATTGCCGAACGCCTTCGCCATTACGGGAAGGTCGCTGTCGGCGCGGGCATTCTGGTCCTTGTGGCCGGCACCACCTCTCCCATTGTCGACATGACGAGACTTCATCCCTACGAGTACACGGATTACAACCATCTCGCCGGCGGTGTCTCCCGCGCGCGGCAAAACTACATGCTCGACTATTGGGGCCTGTCGCTGACCCAGGCGTCACGACAGCTATCGGCGGATATTGCCGATCGCCATGAGCGGCCCCCTCACGGCCGGTGGAAAATCGCCGTGTGCGGGCCGCATCCGCCGGTGGCGGTCGCGCTCGGGCCGCAATTCACCACGACCTGGAATCCGAAAGAGGCGGATTTCGCCATGGTGGTCGGTGAATTCTATTGCGCCAAGCTCGATGCGCCGGTCATTTTTGACATCGTGCGCGAAGGCGTCGTCTACGCCCGATTGTATGACCTGCGCGGCCGGTCAATCTCTTCGCTGCTGACTGTGCCCGGAATCGAACAGACGAATTATTGATTTCTTCACGCCCGCGCGACCGCAAGCTGCATTAGCCGGCGGACGTGGTAGCCTTAAGCGTTGACCGCAATCGGCTCGGCCTCGGTCGGCGGCAGCAATTTCGGCGTAACGAAACGTCCCTGCTCGATGTCTTCGATCTGCCGATCGATCTGTTTCATCACATAGCGGGAATATGGTCCGACATGGAGGTAAAACGCCATCAGCGTGACGATGCCGCGAACCGAATTTGGATTGTTCGACATGCAGGTGGTGAATGCTTTCCAAAACCGCTCGCGCCCTTCGGGCAGTCGCGACATCAGGTCATGCACGAGCTTTATCGTGCTCACTCTGCCGCGGATATCACCCTTCGGCAGTTCTTTGCGCCGATCCGAGCAGTCAAGCATCGCGGCGAGACGCTCCAAGCGTCCGCAAAATGCATCCGGATCGTAAATGCGCTCTAAGATCTTCCTGTAGTCGCGCAGGATGTCCAAACGCGACCGCTTGGTCTCGTAATTCACCCCGGCGGTGCACTGATCGCCTTTGCCGGCCGGCGCCGCGTCATGGTCGACATATAAGCGGCCCTCACGCGCCAGCCGGCGCGTGAGCTGGGTATTCGGCAGCGCGTAAAGCAAGCCCACCATCGCGATCGGAATGTTGGCTTCCTCGATAAGATCGATCATCGGCTGTGCAACCGATCCCTTCTCGGTGTCGAAACCGACGATGAAGCCGGCAGTGACCGACATGCCGGCGCGGTAAATCTTATGGACGCTGTCGGCGATGCTGCGCCTCATGTTTTGCTTCTTGCGCATCGCGGCGAGTGTCTCCTCGTCCGGACTCTCGATGCCGACGAAAATCGCGAAGAAATTGCTCCGTCGCAGCATCTGCAACAGGTCTTGATCGTCGGCGAGATTGAGCGACGCCTCGGTCGTGAATTCGAACGGATAATCGTGCTCCTTGATCCAATTTTCGAGCACTGGCAGGAATGCCTTGATGGCTTTTTTGTTGCCGATCAGATTGTCGTCGACAAAATCGACATGACCCCGATAGCCGAGCCGGTAAAGCGCTTCGAGCTCGGCGAGCATTTGCGCATGGGTTTTGGTGCGCGGTGCGCGGCCATAGAGTTCGATTATGTCGCAGAACTCACATGTGAATGGGCAGCCGCGCGAGAATTGCACGCCGATATAGAGATACTGCTCGAATTTCAGAAGGTCGAAGCGTGGAATCGGCGTCTTGGTTACGTCGACCTGGAATTTCGGCGACTCGAAAGTGCCCTCGCGCTGGCCCTCCTCCCAGGCGGCGATGAATTTGTCGAGGATACCCTCGGCCTCGCCGATTACCCGGAAATTTGCCGCGGCGTAGCGGTGCGGGCTCGAACTGACGTCCGGTCCGCCGACGGCGACCGGCAAACCACGGGCGCGGCACATTTCGATGAGATCGAGCGTGTCGGCCTGCTGAAACAGCATGCCGCCGGTCATCACCATATCGGCCCAGGCGAGATCGCTCTCCGCAAGCTCCTCGGTGTTACAATTGACCAGCCGGACATTCCACGATTTGGGCAATAGTGCCGCGACCGTGATCAGGCCGAGCGGAATCGCCGGATAACGCGCGCCGACGAGCTCGCAGGCTTCGGAAAAGTTCCAGAAGGAATCCGTCATAAAGCGCGGATAGATCATGAGCACATTGCAAGCGGTCGTCGCCGGCAAAGTTGCGATGTCACTGCGCTGCTGTTCCAAGAGATCCCCACCCCGTGCTGCACGGCACAATGCGCGCAGTATGGCCGTATTGGCCGATAATTCAAGAACAAAGCCGTTCGTCGCAGATCTTCGCGGGCGGCGAAGAAACACAATCCCAACATGGCTTTACGGCCACGGCGGGCAATGAGCGGCCGAGTTCCATGACCACCCAACCGGGCGAAACGGCCGGTCGTGGGTCGCAGCCAATGCGAGGACCTCAAGAGCAGCTTATTGCTGGGGAGAGAAATTCTGATCGCCGTAAGGCAGCAGGACCGGGCGCTGGATCACGATGAAGGCGTGATCGAGCGTGCGGTGGCACGCATTGCAGCCGGTGCTTAACCCATCGAATGCGGACACAAATGCCTCGTGATCCTTACCCTCGATCGCCTTTTCTAATCGAGAAATAGCGCCACCGACGTGCTGTTGCGCTATGTCGCCGCCGAGAAGCTTGGCGACGTCGTCAAAACCATCCTTCAGTTGGTCGATTTCGTGATCCGCCAATGGCCAATTGCCGGCATCACCGGCAAACCACAATTTGATGTGGCGCATTTGCTGCTTCACCATGATATCGCTCAAATGCGGCAAGCCTTCCGCCTCCTCTGCGGAACCATCCTCCTGTTTGCCGCTGTCTTGCGCGCAAGCGAGGCCTGCGGCGAGCATCAGTGCTGCAAGCAGCGCGGCAAACAGCGACTTCATTGCAATCTCCGCACCGGCGCCATCGCTAGCCGACCGGCGCCAGCGATTCGCTGCAGGCTTTCGCATGAGCATCTTGGCAGGCCTGGTAGAGCGCAGGGCAGGCCTTTGCCGCATTAAGCGCCGCATCAATCGTTTTGATTCGCTCCGCCACCGCGCGCGACTGCTCGTTGTAAATCAACACCGCGTCAATGCGTTCGATGCCACGGTCGGTCATCAAGAACCGCTCCGCTCCCGTGAAGAAAGCGGTCGCTGTTTTGATCGCATCATTGAGCTTCTTGGTGTACTCGGTATTGAGTTTTGGATCAGGTTTGACGGCGCGCGCTTGCACCGCAAGCGCCGTGTAGAGGACGTTGAGCTTGAAATAGGCGCCGCCGCATTGCGCGAGTGCCAACCAATATGATTTCCCGGCGAACGCGGCCGGCAGCGTCACCGTGGTATCCCGCTTATCGATCGAAATGGCCGGCGCCGGTCGCTCAGTTTCTTTGGGCTCGCGTTCACGCCGGTGCCGCGTCTGCGCGTTCACACTGGCCGCGACCAGCGCCGCAGCAAGGATGAGAACAAGTCTGGCAGCGGTTGTTCTTCTCATCTGGGAGCGTTTCAGCGAGAGCTTTACGGGGGCTCAATATAGACCGGTTCAGAATTTCTCGACCCAAGGCCGCAACTCGATCTCCCAAGCCCACGCGCTTCGCGGTTGCCGCAATAGATCCATGTAAGCCTGCGCGATAGCATCCGGATCGAGCAGGCTATCAGGCTTGTCCGATGGGACAGGTCGCGTTTGACTGCGGATGCCACCGTCGATCACGACGTGGCCGACGTGAATGCCCTGCGGTGACAATTCGCGCGCCATGCTTTGCGCCAGGCCTCGCAGCGCGAATTTGCCCATCGCGAAGGGCGCTGACTGGGCATAGCCCTTCACACTCGCCGAGGCACCGGTAAACAAGATCGCGCCATGGCCGCGCGGCAGCATGCGCTTGACTGCTTCCTGGGCAATTAGAAACCCGCCAAAGGCGGTGACCGTCATCGATTTTTCAACTTCGGCCGGATCGAGGCTGACGAACGGTCCGCGGGTACGATAGCTGGCATTGTAGACGACGACGTCGGGCGCGCCGAACCCTTCGTCGAGTTGAGCAAATAGCTTGGTCACCCGGCTGCGGTCGGTGGCGTCGCAGGCAAGGGCCATCGCACCCGTTTCCTTGGCGAGATCGGCGAGATTGCCGGCCCGCCGGGCGGCGAGCGCGACTTTGATGCCCGCTTTGTTGAAAACCCGCGCCAGCGAGGCGGACACTCCCGAACCCACACCTACGATCAACGCTGTCCGATACCCATGCTCCGCCATGATTTCCTCTTGATTGCCGCAGCCGATCTCCCCACCGTTGATCTACCCACCTGCCAAAACGGGGTTAGAACGCCATGCAGCGTTTGCTGATTGGAATTGGGCTTGCGCTGGTGCTCGCCGGGATTGCCTGGCCGCTTTTGTCGCGCATCGGGCTCGGCCGCTTGCCCGGCGACATCATGATCCAGCGCGGCAGCACAAGCTTTTACTTTCCTCTCGTGACCTGCATCATTATCAGCATCGTGCTCAGCGCTCTGATGTGGCTACTTAACCGTTGATAGTCAATCGATCACGGCGACAGCGTTGATCTCGACCAGGCAGCGCGGATCGGTGGCAAGTCGCACGACTTGAACAGTGGTCGTCGCCGGCTTGGCGTCGCGGAAATATTCGCCCCAGACCCGGTTGAGCGCGTCTTGGTCGGTCAGATCGGTAACGAAGCGGTCGGCCGTGACAACGTCGGCAAAAGCGGCGCCCACAGCGTCGAGCCCGCGCTTGAGATTTTCCAACGCCGCCCTCGCCTGCCCCGCCATATCGCGTGGGATGGCGTCAAACTCCTCCGGCCGATGCGGATGATGATGATAAACCGGCGCCGCGGTGACGCCGGCGAGATAGACGGTCGTTCCGCCCTTCACCTTGATCGCCGGCGCATAGGGCATCCACAAATCCGGTGCGTCCGGCCAATGCACGTGCTCGATGGTTTTGGGCATCTCGCGCTCCTTGTAAACCATAACAAGAGATCGGCAATCACATCCGAAACACGCCGAACCTGGTCTCGGGGATCGGCGCGTTCAGCGTCGCGGAAAAACATAGAGCGAGCACACGGCGCGTTTCGGTCGGGGTGATGATGCCGTCGTCCCACAGCCGCGCCGTGGCGTAATAGGGATTGCCTTCGGCGTCGTATTGCTCGCGGATCGGTTGCTTGAACTCTTCTTCCTCGACCTCCGACCACTTTTTGCCTTCCGCTTCGATATTCTCGCGGCGCACGGTCGCGAGCACCGAGGCCGCTTGCTCCCCGCCCATCACCGAGATGCGCGCATTCGGCCAGGTGAACAGAAAACGCGGGCCGTAAGCGCGGCCGCACATGCCGTAATTGCCGGCGCCGTAGGAGCCGCCGATGATGACGGTGATCTTCGGCACTTGTGCACAGGCGACTGCTGTCACCATCTTGGCGCCGTCCTTGGCGATGCCGCCGGCCTCGTAATCGCGTCCGACCATGAAGCCGGAGATATTTTGCAGGAACAGAAGCGGCAGCCGGCGCTGACAGCACAGTTCGATGAAATGCGCGGCTTTGAGCGCGCTTTCGGAAAATAGAATGCCGTTGTTGCCGAGTATGCCGACCGGAATGCCATGGATATGGGCAAAGCCGGTGACCAGTGTCGTGCCGTAGAGCGCCTTGAATTCGTCGAACTCGGAAACATCGACCAGCCGGGCAATGACCTCCCGCACGTCGTATTGCTTCTTCAGATCGACCGGCACGATGCCGTCGAGTTCGGTGGCCTCGAATTGCGGCTCGCTTGGCTTTCGCAAACTCACATCGCGTGTTTTCCTGCCGTTCAAAGTACCGACTATCTGGCGACAGAGCGCCAGTGCATGGCGATCGTTCTCGGCGTAGTAATCCGCAACACCGGATTTTCTCGCATGCACGTCAGCGCCGCCGAGCTCTTCGGCGGTAACCACTTCGCCGGTCGCTGCTTTGACCAGCGGCGGCCCGCCAAGAAAAATCGTGCCTTGATTGCGCACGATGATGGTCTCGTCCGACATCGCCGGTACATAGGCGCCGCCGGCCGTGCATGAGCCCATCACCACCGCGATCTGGGGAATGCCCGCCGCTGACATGGTCGCTTGGTTGTAGAATATGCGGCCGAAATGGTCGCGATCGGGGAATACTTCGGTCTGGTGCGGCAGGTTGGCGCCGCCGGAATCGACGAGATAGATACAAGGCAGCCGATTCTCGCGCGCAATCTCCTGCGCCCGCAAATGCTTTTTCACCGTCATCGGATAGTAGGTGCCGCCCTTGATGGTCGAGTCATTGCAAACGATGACGCATTCGCGACTGGCCACCCGGCCGATGCCGGTGATCAGACCGGCGCCGTGAATGGCGTCCTCATACATGTCGTTCGCCGCGAGCGGCGATAATTCCAAAAACGGCGCCCCTGAATCGATCAGCGTCATGACGCGCTGCCGAGGCAAAAGCTTGCCGCGCGCGAGATGCCGCTCGCGCGCCCGCGGCGGGCCGCCCTCGGCCGCCGT
>JBAQBC010000178.1:0-7447 GCA_049286035.1 Xanthobacteraceae bacterium | reverse complement strand
GATCTGTGGTGCGCCAGTGCGCGCGCTCAAGCCGTCGTCGCCGACAATTCGATCAGCATCTCTCCCGGCGATTTGCAGAACACACAATGCGAACCGGACCGGCAATCGCGCGATGCGGAGCTTTTGGCGGCGCTGGCGCAGGTCACCAATTGGCGACGCAATGGCGAGATCGTCGAACTCCTGGGTGCAACGCCGCTGCGCTTTCGCTTGATGACGAATTAGGAATCAAGCTTGAGCCTTGTCTTCGCCGGGCAAGACCGTCCGCTCGCCGAGCGCTTCGCGGACATAAAGCTTCTTGATCGCGATAAACACAAAGACCGCGATCGGCCCGGCACGGAACCCGAAGGAACCGCTAGGGATTGAGGCAGCGGACACCAATTGCAGCCTTCCCCGGGGCGATGAAGCCGTGGATCTCTTATTGTCGTGGACTTGGCTTGCAGCCGTGATCTGGCTGATCGCCCGCGCTTTCCAGCAGCGCGGTCTTTTGCAAAGTCTGCAGGCCCCGCCGAGCCGCCGCTGGCCGATCGCACGCCAAAGGTCGCCGTGTCATTGTCCCGGCGCGCGATGAGGCCGCCAATATCGAGTCGGGCAAACTTATCCGGCCTCGCGTCTGCGCATCGTCGTGATCGACGATCACTCTCGCGACCGTACCTTCGCGATTGCGTCAGCGAGATATGGAAATCTGCTTCGCGTCAGTAGTCCATGCCGCCCATGCCGCCGGGCATGGCCGGCATTGCCGGTTTTTCCTTCGGCAATTCCGCAACCATGGCTTCGGTGGTGACCAGCAAGCCAGCGACTGAAGCCGCGTCCTGCAGGGCCGCGCGCACGACCTTCGCCGGATCGACGATACCTTTGTCGAACATGTCGACATAATCCTCGCCCTGCGCGTCGAAGCCGAAAGTCTCTGACTTGCTCTCCAGGATCTTGTTGACCACGATCGAGCCTTCGTAGCCGGAATTCTCGGCGATCTGCCGTACCGGAGCTTCCACCGCCTTGAGCACGATATTGATGCCGGCCTGCACGTCGGCATTGGCGCTGCGCAGTTTACCGATCGCTTTTTTGGCGCGCAGGAGTGCAACGCCGCCACCGGCAACGATACCCTCCTCGACCGCGGCGCGAGTGGCATTGAGCGCGTCCTCGACCCGGTCCTTCTTCTCCTTCACTTCCACCTCCGTCGCGCCACCGACCCGGATCACGGCGACGCCGCCGGCGAGCTTGGCGAGCCGTTCCTGCAATTTCTCGCGATCGTAGTCGGACGTAGTCTCCTCGATCTGCGCCTTGATCTGGTTGACGCGGGCTTCGATGTCCTTCTTCTTGCCGGCGCCGTCGACAATCGTGGTCTTTTCCTTCTCGATCACGACTTTCTTGGCGCGGCCGAGCATTGCCGGCGTAACACTCTCGAGCTTGATGCCGAGATCCTCGGCGATGAGTTGGCCGCCGGTAAGAATGGCGATGTCTTCAAGCATGGCCTTGCGGCGATCGCCGAAGCCTGGCGCCTTCACCGCCGCGACCTTCAAGCCGCCGCGCAGCTTGTTGACGACCAGGGTGGCGAGCGCCTCGCCTTCGATGTCTTCGGCGACGATCAAAAGCGGCTTGCCTGATTGCACCACCGCTTCGAGAAGCGGCAGCATTGCTTGCAGCTGCGACAGCTTCTTCTCGTGCAGCAGCACATAGGCATCTTCTAATTCCGCCACCATTTTCTCGGCGTTGGTGATGAAATAGGGCGATACATAACCGCGGTCGAACTGCATGCCCTCGACGATTTCGACCTCGGTTTCCAGCGACTTGGCCTCCTCGACGGTAATGACACCTTCGTTGCCGACCTTCTGCATTGCCGCCGCGATCATCTTGCCGACGCTAGTGTCGCCGTTCGATGAAATGGTGCCGACCTGAGCGACCTCGGACGATGAGCCCACGCGTTTCGCGCGGCCCTTGATTTCATCGACGACCGCTTTCACCGCGAGATCGATGCCGCGCTTGAGATCCATCGGATTCATGCCGGCTGCAACGGCCTTGGCGCCTTCCTTGACGATGGCGTGCGCCAACACCGTTGCCGTAGTGGTGCCGTCGCCGGCCAGGTCATTGGTCTTCTGGGCGACTTCGCGCACCATTTGCGCGCCCATATTCTCGAACTTGTCCTCAAGCTCGATTTCTTTGGCGACGGTGACGCCGTCCTTGGTGATGCGCGGCGCACCGAATGATTTTTCAATGACGACGTTGCGGCCCTTGGGGCCAAGCGTCACTTTCACGGCATTGGCGAGCGTCTCGACGCCGCGGAGCATGCGCTCGCGCGCCTCGCCCGAAAATTTTACGTCTTTGGCAGTCATTGGTGTTTCCTCTGATGTCAGAATTCGGATGTCGGAGATCGTCGGCGCTCGCTCACGCGATCACGCCCATGATGTCGGACTCCTTCATGATCAGGAGTTCTTCGCCGTCGAGCTTGACCTCGGTGCCCGACCATTTGCCGAACAGCACGCGATCGCCGGCCTTCAGATCCATCCGGATGAGCTTGCCGTTCTCGTCGCGGCCGCCTGGCCCCACGGCAACAACCTCGCCCTGTTGCGGTTTCTCCTTGGCGGTGTCCGGAATGATGATGCCGCCTTTGGATTTTTCCTCGGCCTCGACGCGCTTAACAATCACCCTGTCGTGGAGTGGCCGGAACTTGGTTTTCGCCATGATGATCCTCGTCTGCCGCGCGGTGTGTTCCTGCAGAAACCGGGCGCTAGCCTGTAAAAGGTTCGGTATGTGAGTGCCTTAGCACTCTGAAAACCTGAGTGCCAAGTGGGCGATCGGGAAATAAGGTGCCCGAGGCGGGGTGTCAAGGCGAGGCTGCAGCAAAGCGCTCGCTCTGGCGCACGAGCCTTGGCCTCCGATAACGGTGGCTTGGTCGACGAGAACGTCTATTCTACGCCATGCCGCCATCAGGGCAGCGAGAATCTGGAAAAGAAATGCGCGGACTTAGCCTCGAAGAGGCCAATACCATTGTTGCGGCGACCTTTGCCGCCGCCAAAATGCGCAAATGCCGGCCGATGAGCGCGATCGTGCTCGATGCCGGCGGCCGCGTGAAGGCATTTCAGAAGCAGGACGGCGCATCGATGCTGCGCTTTGAGATTTGCTACGGCAAAGCCTATGGCGCTTTGGCGCTCGGCCGGCCGTCCAAACTTGTGCTGCAGAAGGCGCGGGAAAAGCCGTTATTCATGCAGTCCCTGGAGAGGCTTGCCGATTACCCGCTATTTCTGGAAGGCGGCGGCCAACTTATCCGCGACAAGACCGGCGAGCTTTTGGGCGCGGTCGGGGTCACCGGCGATGCCAATGAGCTCGACGATTTGTGCGCGATTGCCGGCATTCATGCCGCGAAACTCTGCGCCGACAGCGACTTTTTCGACGATCCGGACCTGATGCCGGGACTGAGCATCCATAAATCAGCCGCGCTTGCCGATCCACGCCCGAAGACAAAATCGCGCGCGCCGGGAATGCGGGCGGGGCGCAATGGGTCGAGCCGGCGCGGAGCAAGCCAAACCGCCAAATCCGGGCCGTAATCTTTGCCGAAGGTGCCGGCTGCGGGGACGGTTTGAAACAAACTCGAAAGGTCGCCGCGGTACAAAACACGGGGCGAAGTCTGCCCGGCGGGGGAGGGCTGGTCACCCCTGATGAGCCGCGCTGCGGCCGGATGGTCCGGCCTTGGGGAGATTTTCATGAGCGCCTCGCGATTGCAGTGTGCTTGCGGCGGCGTGGCCTTTGCCGCGCTCGCGCTTGCGGCCTGTACGTCCAACACGCCCCCCCTGGAGCAGTCAGCGGCCACCGCACCCATGACGCAGCCGGCAATTCCTTCGCAATACCGCCCGGAAGAGGTCGTCGGCCGCTGGGGCTATGGCGCCTTCCATAACGAGAGCGACTTGGCGCGCACATCTGCGGCGGCGCGCGGCCAATGCGGCCAGCCGGTCGAAATCACGCGCGGGACCAGTGGCGGGGTGATGATGTATCTCGCCGACAGTGCACAGTTGCAGGAGCTGCAGCTCAAAGGATCGACCACCGGCAAGAACTATATCGGTCCGCCGGGAAATGCCGGCGGCCCGCAAGATCGCGAGATCGTGTCGTTCGACGGTCGCACCATGGTGTTGCGCTGGATGGATCCGGAAGTCGCTGGCCGCTACGGCACCGGCGTCTATGTGCGCTGCGCGCCAGAAGGCGTGGCGCGTGCCGGCGCCAAGCCCAAACCAGCTGCGCAATAACCAGCTGCGCAACAAGCCTGCCGCCTAACAGGGCATCGTCAATGCCGATTGCCACGCGCCGGCAAGTCGGCGATCCATGACATCCGCGGTGTTATAACGATTCCGGGCTCCTCACATCATCGTCCGGCTGTCGCCTGTTTGCTGCCTGTATCTCCAACTGACAGACGTTCATGCCAAGTCTCGTGCCAAGTCCCGTGCCCAGTCCCAGTGCATTTATCTTCGGTCCCTGGCGCGCGGTCAGCGTGCTCGGCCTTACCCAAATCCTGTCCTGGGGGGCGCTGTTTTACCCGCCGGTGCTGACGGTGCCGCTGATCGCGGCCGATCACGGCTGGTCGCCGTCCTTCGCCATGGCCGGATTCTCCGTCGGATTATTCGTCGGCGGCCTGTGCGCCCGCTATGTGGGCGGCGCGATCGATCGCTTCGGCGGCCATGCGGTGATGCCAGCCGGCTCGGTGATCGGCGCCGCAGGGCTCCTCGCTCTGGTTTGGGCGCCCGGCGTCACGAGCTACTTCGCCGCCTGGATCACGATCGGCATTGCCATGGCGGCATCGCTCTATGATCCGGCTTTTGCGACGCTCGGCCGAATCTTCGGCAGCGCGGCGCGCGCGCCGATCACCGTGCTCACGCTCGCCGGCGGCTTCGCCTCGACCGTGAGCTGGCCGGCAACGCAATTTCTCATTCAAACCGTCGGCTGGCGCGGCGCTTACCTGGTCTACGCGGCACTGCTGGCGGGCCTGGCCGCGCCGCTACATGCCTTTGCGCTGCCACGCCAGCAAGCGGCCAGCGCTTCACGCCATGCCGCGCTCTCCGACAAGCAGACAAAAGTCTTCGTCCCCTCGCATGGTTTCGCTTTTGTGCTGGTGGCGGCTGGCTTTGCTTCCTATGCCTTCGTGCCTTCGGCGCTCTCAGCCCAGCTCCTTGCAATTTTTCACCGCTTCGGGCTGGCGCCCGCGACCGTCGTCGCGATCGGCATGTTGTTTGGTCCAGCGCAGGTCTTGGCGCGGATCTGTGAATTTTCGTTTGCGCGGCGGCTGCATCCATTATGGATCGCGCGCTCTGCGGTCGGCTTGTTGGTCGCGGCTTTCGTGCTGCTGGCGCTGTTGCCGTTTTCCGCAATGTTGGCGGCGATCTTCGCGGTTATGTACGGAATGGCCAATGGGCTTTTGACCATCGCCCGCGGCACGGTCCCGCTCGCTTTGTTTGGCGCCGCCGGTTACGGCCGGCTTATGGGCCGGATCGGCGGTCCTTTTCTTGTGGTTCAGGCCTTGGCGCCGGTGGTCCTCACTTTTGTCGCCGATCGCGCCTCCGACGCGATCGGGCTCGCTTTGGTGGCGGCGTTCGCCTTGATTGCGCTTCTTTGTTTCGCGCTGATCCGCCAGCCAGCTTAGTTCGAAGCGCGTAGCATTTAAGCAAAATCAACCGTAATTCGATGCCCGAGGTGCAAATCCGGCGACGTTTGGATTTGTTAACCAAACAGTCGAGCTTTGCCCCTGTACTCGTTCCTTATGCCCGATCCGGCGATCGCGCAGAGTGGCTGCCGGCAAGCTCGGGCGCTGTGCAACGAGTACGGCCATGCGGCGCATCTGCATTGCGGCAATCATCGCAGCGATCTTGGCAGTAATCTTGGCGGGCACATTGTCGGGCTCGGCGCTGGCGCAATCGCTGCGGCCATCTTATGCGCCGGACGGCGCGAGCCAATCGGCGTACAGCGAATCGATCAAACGTGTCGCCCACGCACGAAACGTCGCGCCAAAGCCCGCACCAAAAAGCATGCCCGCGCGCTCAACAACCGCGCCGCAAAACGAGGCCGCGGCCGCCGCACAACCTTACGGCGTGTCGCCACCTGGGACGACGGTGCCGCCAAACCGCGGCCTGCAGGAATTTTTCGCGACCATTTTCGCCGGGCCGATCATGTTGGCGCACGCATTTCGGCCGAATGAATCGACATATTACGCGGCGCCGCCCGGCGCCGTGTCGCCCGCCTATGCGCCACAGGCCTATGCGGCGCCAAACCAAGCCGATCCCCGTAACGATCCGGTCGATCCCAAATTTCTCCGTCAGGAGGTCGCCTATCCTGGCCGTGAGGCGCCCGGCACGATCATTGTCGATACCGCGAACAAGTTTCTTTATCTGATCGAGGATGGCGGCCGAGCGTTGCGCTATGGCATTGGCGTTGGCCGGCCAGGCTTTCTATGGGCCGGCGTCAAAACTGTGACCGCGAAGCGGGAATGGCCGGACTGGCGGCCGCCTACCGAAATGCTCCAACGGCGACCCGACCTGCCGCGTTTCATGCAAGGCGGCATCGACAATCCGCTCGGCCCGCGCGCGCTTTATCTCGGCTCCAGTCTGTATCGCATCCACGGCTCGAACGAGCCCTGGACCATCGGTACCAATGTGTCGTCCGGCTGCATCCGCATGCGCAACGAGGATGTCACCGATCTCTATCAGCGGGTAAAGGTCGGCACCAAAGTGGTGGTGATTTAAGCAAGGCGCGCCAGTGCACAGCCGCGCTTGGCCAACAGCCGCGGATAACGGTCGCCGAGAAAAAATGCATATTCGCGTTCGCGCAAGTCAGTCAGCGGATCGAGCTCGCGTAATTCTTCATCGACTTTTCCTGGATGACACATAACGAGCCCGCCATCGGGCAGTCCGTCGAGAAACTCCTCAAAGAGCGTGCTGAAATCCGCATCGGGGCGAAACGAATAGGTGCCGGCAAAGGCCGGGTTAGTGCGCACGCCGTGCTGCGCAGCAAGCCGGCGCAAGCGCGCGCTCAAAGCGTCGAGGATATAGCCTTTCGGGTCGGCAAGGTTCTTCGGCGCCGAAGCCGCCCGACCGCATTGCCGCAGCCACGCTTGCGGCGCTTCCTGTTTGATCACGCGTAGGAGCGCGTCGCTAATTTGCGGGAAGACGTGAATGTGCTGATGGCCGTCGACGTAATCGGGGGCGCGGCCGAACGCACTGCGAAAGGCCGCAAATTGGTTTTTGATCTCAGCTTCGAGCCGTGACCGGTCGAATCGGCGCACCAGCGCGCGGCCGGCCATGCCGTTAAGCGGCAGGAATGCGCCGTTGCGCCGCGGCGCGAAATCAGTCAGCGGATGAAACGGCGCGGTGAGCGTCAGATGCAGTCCGATTGCGGCGTGCGTGCCTGCAGCTTCGCGCAAGGCGCTCGCTTCACTCGCCGAAAAGCTCGGCGTCACTACCATGACCGACGCCGC
>JBAQBC010000177.1:0-14881 GCA_049286035.1 Xanthobacteraceae bacterium | reverse complement strand
AAATCGTTCAGCATGGTCACGATGTCCGTCCAGGAGCGGACACCTGCGCGTTTCTCGGCAGTGGAAACAATTCCCGTAACATCACCTACAGGTGGGCGGGCCTTGCTAGATCGCGCCATAGCGCAATTAGCGCCGCTATGATTGCGGGTCCGAGAAACAGCCCGACCAGCCCAAAGGCGCTGATCCCGCCGAAAATGCCTAGGAGAATCCAGACAAAGGGGAGCCGGGCAGCGCCTCCGATCAAGAGCGGACGCAGCACGTGGTCGGCCGCGACAATGACGAGCGAGCCAAAGATCACCAGGCCGATTGCCGCGATCGGACTTGATTGGATGAACAATGTTAGCGCGGCAATTCCGATGACCAGCGGCGCGCCAAACGGCACTATCGCCAATACCCCGGTCAGGGCCCCAAGCAATGCCGGGTGAGGCAGCCCGCAAATGGCATAACCAACGCCGAAAGCGATCCCCTCACCAAGAGCAATGAGGAGCGACCCATTTACGGTCTCTCGCACCGTAGCAATCATGTTAATCGCCAGCCGCTGGGCTGCTCGACCGAACAATCTGTCAATGACCGTGGATGTTTGTTCGAGGAAAGAGTCACCGTCGCGGTAAATGCAGAACAGGATCACCATGGCAATGAACAGCGTTAGGAGACGCGAAATCAGCTGGGCGCCCAGCGACTGTCCCCATTCGGCGACCGTGCCGATGTTCAGTCCTGCCGATAATTCGCGCGGCCAAGCGGCAATATGAGCGCCGATCAGAGGGGTTTTTGCGAGCCACTGGGGCATCACAGCATCATTTGGTTTGAGGTGCTGTAACCATTCAAGGACTGCCGCCGCTTCGCGCGCGGCCTCCGCCCCAAAGATGTAGATCGGAACCAACAGACCCGCCGCGAGACCGAGCACGAGCCCTGCTGCGGTCCAGGTTCTCCCAATGTGGGGATGGCAGAGGCTGTAGAGCGGCCACGTGGCGATGGCCAGCACAGCCGCCCACGCCAGCGCCGGCAGGAAAGCCCACAACATCCACGTTGCGAGCAGCGCCAAGGCGATGGCGAGAGCGATCCGGGCCAGCCGCTGCGGGCCGCCCCTATAGAAAGGCAGAACGTCTGTTTGGCTAGGAGAAGCCGGATCGTCTGATCGCCGCGCAGGCCAGCGCATGGCCGCTAGCGCTGCCGGCCAAACGGCTTTTTCGCACCATTGTCGGTGCGCATCTCTGCCCCATCCAAGATATTCACGAATTCCAGCAAATTCTCACCTGATCAAAGACGCTTCGATCTGACACTTCTCCATGCGCAATCAACCGTTACATGTCATGCACGGTTCCATACGGGACTGCAAAGGGAATTCGCGCACAGATGGAAGATTGCAACCACGCCGCCGTAGCGCGGGCTCTTCGACACCGGAGTTCATGGAGAACGCGAAATGACATTGGGTACAACAAATGCGATAGGCCGGAAGGCGCGAGATTTCGCCCTTAAAGGCATCGACGGCCAAACCTATTCACTTAGCCATGTCCGCGGGCCGAAGGGCACGCTAGTGGTGTTTATCTGCAATCACTGTCCCTACGTGAAGGCGTCCATCGACCGCGTCGTGGCAGAGGCTAAGGCGCTAGGTGAGATTGGCATCGGGACAATTGCCATCATGCCAAACGACGCTGAGAGCTATCCCGAGGACTCCTTCGACAACATGAAGGCGTTCGCGGCGAAGCACGGCTTTACCTTTCCCTACGTGATTGATACGAGCCAGGAATTGGCGCGCGCTTACGATGCTCAGTGCACACCCGATTTCTTCGGCTTCAACGCACAAGACGAGTTGCAATACCGCGGTCGACTCGATGCCTCGCGGATGATGCCCATTGCGAACACACGCCGCGAACTTTTTGAAGCAATGAAAATGATCGCCGAGACAGGCCATGGCCCGAAGGAGCAGCTTCCATCGATGGGTTGTTCGATCAAATGGAAACGTTGAGATGGATTATGGCCCAAAGATCGCTCAATCGGAGGCGCCTCGGGTCAAAAGCGGACATGCCGCTCTGAAAACGCCGCGTCCGCTTTACCCGCAAAAGCGGACATCGCCGGCCGACAGTTGGATGTCCGTTTTGTGCCAATAGCGGACATGTGCCTCCTATGAACTTCGTCCTTGGCAGGCAACCAAAAGGTTGCATATTGTGAGTATGGATCAAGTCTTCAAAGCCCTGGCCGATGCTAGCCGCAGGGAATTGCTTGACCGGCTGCGCGCCAATAATGGCCAGACGCTGAACGAACTCTGCACGTGCCTCGACATGACGCGGCAGGCGGTCAGCAAACACTTGGGGATCCTGGAGGAGGCCAATCTGGTCGCCACTGTGAAGCAGGGTAGAGAGAAACTGCACTACCTCAACCCGGTACCGATCCACGCCATCGCCGAGCGCTGGATCGGGAAATTCGAACGCCATCGGTTGCGGGCACTGAGTGAACTCAAGAAAGGACTGGAGGCTCGTGATGAGTAAGCCCTTTTTCGTCTATACGATCTACATTGCGTCGACGCCCGAGAAAGTCTTCAAGGCGCGACCGATACCGACGTGACCGCTAAATTCTGGTTCGGTAATGCTATCATCTCTGACTGGAAGACCGGCGCGCCCGTCGAATTTCGCCGCGAGGGCAAGCTGATCGTGCAAGGCAAAGTGCTGGAATACGATCCGCCGCGGCGGCTGTCCTACACGTTCCACTCGATGCACGAACCTTTCTATGGGGCCGAGCAACCCTCGCGCGTCGTCATCGATCTCGAAAAACAGAAGGACCAAGTCAAGCTCACCGTCACGCACGACGACTTCGCCGAAGGCAGCAAGGTGTTCGATGCGATCAGCAAAGGCTGGCCCCTCGTGCTCTCCAGCCTCAAGAGCTACCTCGAGGCCAACCGCGTACTGTACGCGCCTTGGTATGACAAAGAGCCAGCCGCCGCGTCATGAGCGTGCTTAGTCAGTCGCGAATGGTAGGGGAACACCTTTTATGTCGGCATCCGGGGTGAGCTACCAAATCCTTGTTTGGAGCGCAGTTGTTTGGGTCGCCATCTGCGTTGCGCCATACGTTTACGCGCTCAACGATCTGACTACGCGGCCCTGAAGCAGTACATCCAGTTTCGGTCGGCCTCCTCCCCACAGGCGATCGAATATCCGCTTTGGGTCATAAGCGGACATTTCATCAGTCAAACGCACCGCTTTGCTCCCGAAAGCGGACATTGCCGGGCGACAGCTTGATGTCCGCTAAGTGCCAGGAACGGACATTCTCTAACGCGAAAATGGCGGCGTGGCCCACTATCCAGCTCCGCCAAGCATAATCGAAATAAGTCACTAGCGCGTGTCGAAGCCCCGCCGATTCCCTGCGGCGATGATCCAAGCGACCGGCACGGCACGTTAGGGTACAATTGGTGGTTCGACGGTTGGGTCGTAGGACTCGAAGGCGATTTCGACGGCTCGTGGATCGACGGCAAAAGCTCCGCCTGTACTCCCCTCAATGATGTACAATGCGAAACCAAAAACAAATGGCTCGCCACCATCCGTCCCCGCATCGGCTACGCCGCGGATCGTGCTCTATTCTACCTGACCGGCGGCGTCGCTTTCGGTGACGTCGTCGTCAACACCACCAGCAATTGGCAAAGCGCCGACAAGACCGGCTGGACCGGCGGCGCCGGCATCGAGGGCGCCTTCACCGATCACTGGACGGCACGAGTCGAGTATCTCTTCGTCGACCTGCAGAATTCGACGTTCACACCGATCGTCGGCACCAATGTCAACGTCAAATTCAACGCCAGCCTGATTCGCCTCGGCGTCGATTATAAGTTTTAGTTTTGAAATTTTTCGATCGTCACCTTCACGATCTTATAGTTTCACGGTCGGCGAGAGAGCCGCATTTTCCGACACAGCTTATCGCACGCAGCCGATGTAACCGACGGTCGCTAAGCCGTTCCCGATTGGACTCCACGGTGCGCCAATAGACCTCGAAGTAAGCCACAACCGCGGATTTGCCTGCACCGCGGACCATACGGGATCGAGCATCACCGGTTGCTGGACAGACGGTGGGGCAATCGACCAATCAACCGCCGCCCCATGTGGCGCGGTATGTCGCTTTCTCCTCGTCGTTCATCCCGGTAACCGGGACGCCCATTCGTGCTTGACGTTCGCGAAGTTTGCGGTCGCACTCCGCGAGCGAAATGGGATGG
This sequence comes from Xanthobacteraceae bacterium, assembly GCA_049286035.1. Taxonomy (GTDB): domain Bacteria; phylum Pseudomonadota; class Alphaproteobacteria; order Rhizobiales; family Xanthobacteraceae; genus BOG-931. The sequence goes on along the minus strand of JBAQBC010000177.1, from coordinate 10,686 downwards.
CCCGGCGACTGCGGGTCGGGGTAAGCCTTTAATCCGTTACACTCCAGATAAAATGACCGCTCCGGATGCTGCCGTACCTCCACTGAACGCCAATAGACGACGCAAGCGTCATTCGAGGCTTGCAATGTGTGTTGCACCCGCACGATTTCGGCTGCTTGCTCATGCGAACATGCCAGTTGCGATATTGGCGCTTGCGCTCCAGGAGCGGGCGGTTGCGCCACGGGAGCAGGTGCTTGCCCTACAGACCCAGTTGACTGCGGAGCCTCAGGCGTGGGCGGCGATGCGTCGAGTGCGACGGTTTGCGGGCGAGCACAGGCCGCCAAAGTCACAGCGACAAGCGTAGCAATGGCGATAACCCCCCACATGTTTCGAGCGTAACCGGCTCGTGGTGCGCTCGCAAGTTTGCGAGAGCCCCCTGCCGATCTTCAGTCTGCTTGATGTAATGTCAGGGGAGGCCTTTTGACTCGGACGCTAAAATCGGCGGAACTGTAGTGCTCAGGTAATGCGAGGGGGGCTTCTTTTGGCGAGCAGCGAGGTCTTGCGCAGATCTCCCATCACCAAGGATGACCATGCGGTCCTCCATCAATGCCTCTTGCTCATGGACGCCTTCCGAGCCATTCGCCGGGTTATGCCGTTGCAACATGCCTATACCTTCCTTTTTGTGGCGTTAGAGGAAGGTCGTAGCGTTTCAGAATACGCTAAATGCGCCGGGACCACTCAGGCAGTAATGACACGCATCCTGTTTGCCCTTAGCTCCCGCAGTCGCGGGCGCGAACCTGGTTATAGCCTCGTGCAGCAGGTGATCGATCCGCAAGACGGGCGCAGGACGCAGACGTTCCTCACCGTCAGAGGCAAGGCGCTGGTGCACGAAATAGGGCGGTTGATACCATCCGATCGCCAGCGAGCCATGAAGCTGCGCAAATTAATGAAGGCTGGGAAGTCACCACGACATTTGGAAAATGATCAGTGGCTTTCCCGATTGATTGAGGCGGGACGCAAGCTAGGTGCGGATGACATTCAATTAGTGGTTCGGCAGGTCGAAGCCTTGATTGGTCACCGGCAATCGAAAAAGACTCCTTTTCGCCGCCGGCGTCGCACTTCGACATCTCTCTAACAGCCGTCAAGATCGATGTCCGCGCTGAGATGGGTAATCAGACTCTCACAGTGGACATGATTACCCATTTTCTCAAGGCACACATTTGAACTTTGAAAAAGCTGCGGCCATCGGGATTTTGTTGAGTCTGATGCAAAGCGGAGTTTTGAAACTAAAATGGGCCCCGCGTGGGCGAGTTTGCGGCCAGAAGCGAACAATCAATCGCTAATGCGATGACACCCTCCGGCCGCATGCGAGAGCTCGCGGCATCGGTACCACGCACTTCAAGCGCTCCTTGGCCTCGCTCGCCCTAGATCGCCCACTCACTGCGCGCTCCTTTTGCTCGCCACGATTCCGAGGACAGAGTATCTTCTTGTCTGGCCCGATCAACCGCTGGTCAGGGACGGCTTGAGAATACACAGCCACAATATGTTTACCTATTCGAAAAACATCGGCAGACCCGTGCTTGGCGCGCAAATCGCGCTCACAATGGCGTTCGTCTTGATGTTGCCATGGCTGCTGACCAAAACCGCGGTTGCGGCTGTCCGCATCACAGATGATCGCGGTGGCAATATCGGCGCATATTGGTCGCGCTATATGGCACTTCGTGATGCCGGTGAGCAGATCATTATTGATGGCACCTGTTCGTCGGCCTGTACGCTCGTGCTCGGCATTGTGTCCCCTGATCGAATCTGTGTTACGCAAAACGCGGTGCTCGGTTTTCACGCCGCCTGGCGTCCTGGCTTTCTTGGCTTCGAGATCATTAATGATCCCGCCACACGCACGCTTTGGAACATCTATCCAATGCCAATTCGCCAGTGGATCGGCCGCAACGGCGGGCTCGGCCTCGCAACAATTTATCTGTCCGGCCCAGAACTTCTTCGTATGTACCGGCAATGCCGCTGATGATTGTCCACAGGAGCAAACGACGTCGATCCATCGACCATGCTCTCGTCTCTGGCGCGAGCACGGTCTAGGATCCTGACGATGTCGCCCAAGAGTTGCAGGCCCATTTGAAAACAAAACATTAGGCCAAATGACCCAATTGGGACAGCTACCCCGACTAAACGACGACTTCTTTTAACTGCGTTCTGCGTTGGCTGTGTCGAGCTGATTGCCAGTCCCGCCTGGGCCGCTGCCGTAACCCGGCAAAAGCCACATCTCCATCAATAAGGGTCAACGACGCTCGCTGGACTATAATATCAGCCCGGCGGGTGTGCTTCCGTCACGCCGCAGTCGGGGCGAGGTCGGGCCGTTTTACGGTGAGCCTGGATCGCGTGTTATCCGGCGGTCCATCAAGTTGCTGCTCGATTTGGCCGATCACGTGCCGTGAGAATGGGCCGAGATGAAGATAGAGCGCCGTCAGCAGCACGATAATCCGGGCCCATTGCGGATTTCGCGATGCACATTGAATAATCGTTTGCCGGAAGATGTCTTGCGCGCCCGGCAGCTTGGACACAATCCGATGGACAACCTCCAAGCCGCCGAGTTTGCTCCTGGAATCGTTCGCCCGCACTTGACGATTGGGGTTGGAGCTGCCGAGCAGACCCGCCAAACGTTGCAGACGCTTGGCATAGGCCGCAGGCTCGTAGACACTCTCTAGCACACGCTTGTAATCGGACAGAATTTCGCGTCGCGGCCGCAGGGTATCGAAATTCAAACCTTGCGTGCACTGATCCATGCCGGCAGCGGGATCGAACAAAAGCTCCGCGTGCAAGCGCGCCTCGCTGGCAAGCCGACGTGTCAGTTGGGTGTTTGGCAGCGCGTAAAGCAGGCCGACCATACAGACCGGAATAGCGGCCTCCTCGATGAGCGCGATGATGGCGTCAGCGATCGATCCCTGCTCACTGTCGAAGCCGATGATGAAACCTGCAGTTACGTAGAGACCAGCCGCGTAGATCCTGTGCACGCTCTCAGCAATGTCCCGCCGCGTGTTCTGCTTTTTGCGCATCGCGATGAGCGTACTGGTGTCGGGGCTCTCGATTCCCACGAACACACCGATGAAGTTGGCCTGATTTAACAGCTTCAATAAATCCGCGTCGTCGGCCAGATTAAGCGACGCCTCGGTCGTGAACTCGAAAGGATAGTCGTGTTGCTCGAGCCAGGTTTTTAGTTCAGGCAGGAACGCCTTGACCGCCTTCTTGTTGCCGATGAGATTATCGTCGACAAAGTCGATATGGCCGCGGTAACCGAGACGATAAAGCGCGTCCAGCTCATGCAACATTTGCGCGTTGGTCTTAGCGCGGGGCACCCGCCCGTAGAGCTCGATAATGTCGCAAAACTCGCAGGTGAATGGACAGCCGCGCGAAAATTGCACTCCGACGTACAGGTAATGCTCGACTTTCAAGAGATCGAACCGGGGGACGGGACTCTTGGTCACGTCGATTTTAAATTTTTCGGCCTCAAAGACTCCCGCTTTCGCGCCTGCCTCCCATGCTGAGATGAATTTGTCGATCACGCCCTCGGCTTCACCGAGAACCTGAAAATTTGCCTTGCTGTAAAGGTGGGGAACTGAGGTCACGCCCGGCCCGCCGACAACAACCGGCTTGCCCCGCGCACGGCACAGTTCGATGACTTCGATCGTGTCGAAATATTGCGGTAACATGCCGCCGGTCATGACGAGGTCGGCCCATTCAAGATCGGCGTCGGCTAATGCCTCGGTATTTCGGTCGACTAGTCGGATGGTCCACGCCGTCGGCAGCAGAGCTGCTACCGTGATGAGGCCGAGCGGCGTCGTCGGGTAATGCGCGTTGAAGAGTTCACAGGCCGCCGCGAAATTCCAAAATGTACCGGCCCCAAAGCGGGGATAGATCATGAGGACGTTACACGGACACGCTGACGACATTAACCCTCGCGGCACGGTTCGCGCCGTGCCCGCTGCCCGATGCATTATCGGCTGATATTCGCTTTATCCTCGGGAAGGCGGTCGATGGATCAGCTTATTGATCTTCTTTGCCACAGGAAAGCCAATTGTTTCTGCCAGAAGAGCCAATTGTGGCATTCAGACCTCGCAAGCGGCGATTTGATCCGATCCTATCTTATACGGCTGTTAGCCCGTTGAAGGCAGGAACGTCGTCGTGGTCGGCGCCAGCAACATCGTCGACAAGCCGATGGCATTATTGCTGATGCAGCACGAAGCGACCGTTGCATCAGCCACGCCAAGACCCGCGATCTGGCTCAGTTTACGCTTCCCGCCGACGTGCTGGTCGCCGCCGCCGGGCATCCGAATCTGATCTTGCCGCAGATGGTGCGAACAGGCGCCGTAGTGATCGACGTTAGTATCAACCGGCTTCCTGACGGCCGACTCGTCGGCGACGTCGATTTTGCCGGCGTCGCGGCAAAGGCCTCGCACATCACGCCGGTGCCCGGCGGCGCTGGGCCGATGACCGTCGCCATGCTGATGATCAATACCGTCACATCCTGCGAGCGCTGGCTGCGACACTTGTCGATCCCGGCCGTCAACGAACGCCTAGCCGTGCAAGCGGCTACCTAACGCAGCTCTGCTGGCCGAATGCCCGGCAGTTTGGAGCGCAGCTTTTCGCTGGCAGTGCGTGTTACTTCTTCGTCATTATCGTCATCGGGCACGAAACCACTGCCGCCGCACGTTGGGCATTGCTGCTCATCGTCCGTGCCTTTTTCAATAACGCCATCACCGTTGCAGTCTGGGCAGGTTTTCACGTGCGCCTCCCTGTGAGCACCTTCGCGAGCCTAATCCGCAGCCAGGTAATGCCCTCGGCAAGAATCGCGAGCTTTTCTGGCACTTGGACGCTATGAGATCGAAGATGTCTGCTATCAGGAGCAAAGTAGACATCGCGCTGACCGGCTGGAATCTCGCTTATTGGCTCACTACGGAACTCGGCGGTCCGATTTCGCTGTGACGCACAATTAGACGACCGCGTCGCTCGATTAGCGTGGCCCTGATTTCACTGGCCAACCGGCATGGGTGGCCGCGGGGCGTCGTCGCCGCCCGCTAGCGGGTCGTGGCGCAGGATTTCTTCAAGGCCGGGAATCACGCCGGTTTCTTTTCCAGGCGCGGACGTCGAGGAGGATTGAATCGCAGTAACCGGTCGCGACTTAATCTCGATCGCCGTGGGCGGATTGGGCTCGATCGGTGCTTGCTGTACAAGAACCGGCCGAAGTTCAGCCGCACCGGAGGGCGCGGCCGCCACCGCAGCGGGAGGATTAGCAATCGCTTTTGGCTGTGAGGTCATTGCAGCGGGCCCACGCGAACCATCGCTTTGATGCGGCGGCACGTCGGGCGACTCTGTCCGGTCAGCGTTGCCCAGAGCGGCTCGGATCCGAGCTACGAATGATTCCTGATCGCGCTTACTCTCGACCACGCTCGTCGTGATCTCGATGTGCTTATGCGCAGGTGTGCTCTTCGCCATGTTCATGCTCCTGCGCGCGGGTTGCGCAAGGGGAGGAGCATCAACGTCCTGCTGCGGCGCCACCGGTTGGGCAACAGCGGGAGCATTGACCTCCGACGTCGCCGGTTGGGCAATGGCAGCAGCGTTGGTCCCCTGCGGCGGCGCCAGAAGCTGCGCATTGCTATCGATCGAATTGGGCGCGATAGGTTGCGTAGGCAAGCTCTGGGATACCGTGCTGGGGTTCGGGGCGACCTGAACGGCTGCTCCCGGTGGCGCTGGCGTCGGAGAGGACAAAGCCCCACTGAGATGCGCGATCAGATAGCCACTCACCGCGGTGGCGAGGCCAACCGCGATGATCTCGACGAACTTCACCAAGAAACGTGAGAGATAGGAAACATCGTCCGACACAGCCATCCAGCGAACCCTCTCGAAGGCCAGAGGTACGACTCAAACGAGCCGTATGAGGCAAATTGAGTTCAAAAACATGACGACAAGGCGGAAATGATGAGAACCGCAATTTGGGCACGTGACCGGCACTTCCATCGCACGTACGACGCCGGTACCGGCTAACTCATGTCGAAAATATGAATAAGCATCGGACCAAGCCCATGAGTCCAGCTGCCAGCCTTATCACCCGCGTGGCTTATGGTGTCACCCAGTTGCCGCGCGTTGCTTGGTATGTCGGGCACGGTCTTCTGTTACGCCGGCTTTCCGAGGCCGCGCGGCGGCGTGATGGCGCAAAGGCGCGACGCGCTGTCGATGGGCCGGTTCCTGACCGCAGCCGAATTTACGCTGACATGGCGCAATTATTTTTGCAGGATCTCGCCAATGTCGAGGCTGGCATTTACCCCTTGCCCGCTGATCATGACGGCGCCTTGTTCACCCTTATTCATCGCTCGCGACTTTTCTTCGAAGACCTCCCCGCAATCCATCGCCGACGCCAGCGCCGCGCCTATAACGACGTGCTGAGCGAAGAAACGCGCGGCAAGCGCCCGCGCTATTATCTGCAGAATTTCCACTTCCAGTCCGGCGGCTGGATGACGGACGATTCCGCTGAGCGCTATGACACGCAGGTCGAGGTGCTGCTCAATGGCGCAGCCAACGCCATGCGACGGCAGGCGCTGCCGCCGCTGCACGAAGCATTCGCCGGACGCGATCAGCGCAAATTGACACTCCTTGATGCCGGCTGTGGCACCGGACGACTTCTCGATTTCGCCAAGCAGGCCTGGCCGCGACTCCAAGTCCTCGGGCTTGATATGTCTGAGGCCTATATTCGTTATGCCAAGCGCCATTTAAGACGCGCCCGGACCAATTTCATCGTCGCCAAGGCTGAAGCGATCCCGGTGCCTGACAATAGTCAGGATGCGGTAACGGGCATTTTCTTGTTTCACGAATTGCCGCCCAAAGTGCGGCGCCTTGCCATGCGCGAATTCGCTCGGGTGCTCAAGCCGGGCGGACGTCTGGTGCTGTTGGATTCATTGCAACGCGGCGATCAGCCGGATTATGAGGGACTGTTGGAACTCTTCCCCCGCAATTATCACGAACCGTATTATTCAAGTTACACCAAGGAGAACTTTGGTTCACTCGCGGGTGGTTGCGGCATGACGTTTGTTCGTGACGCGAAGGCTTTTGTCTCCAAGGTGATGGTGTTCGATAAGAGGTAATCGATAAGATCGGCTTGTATTTGCTGAGGCGATTTCACGATGGCATCAGATTCGATCATTCTGGGCATCAATGCGTATCATGCCGATGCCGCCGCTTGTATTGTGCGCTACGGCAAACTCGCGGCCGAGGAGGAGCGGTTTCGGCGTATTAAGCATTGGGCCGGCTTCCCAGCGCAGGCGGTGAAATATTGTCTGCGCGAAGCCGGCATTGATTTGGATGATGTCACCCACGTTGCCGTCAACCGCAACAATCGTGCCAATTTTTTTCGTAGGCTTAGCTATGTTGCGCTTCAGCGGCCAAGCCCCCGTTTGCTGCTCGCCAAATTACAGAATCGCAGGCAGGTCGCGAAAATTGATGATGAGCTCGACCGGTTACGCGATGGCCGGCCATTTACCGGCGTCATAGAATACGTCGAGCACCACCTGGCTTACTTGGCTTCCGCATTCTATCCGTCGCCCTTTCGCGACGCGGCGGTCGTATCAGTCGATGGCTTCGGTGATTTCGCCAGTGCAGCGTGGGGCAGCGGACACGACACTGCCTTATCGCTCGACGACCGCGTGTTGTTTTCGCACTCGCTCGGCGTCTTTTGCCAAGCCATGACCCAATATCTCGGTATCCCGCACTATGACGACGAATACAAATTAATGGGACTGGCCGCCTACGGGAATCCATCGTGCTCACCGGAAGTCGAAAAGCTGCTCACGCTGCGCGACGACGGCAGCTTTGCGCTCAACTTGAAATACTTTCGCCATCACCATATGTTGATGCTGTAGGAGATCATTTTTGCATCTCGAAACCCGTATGCTGGTCACCGGCGGTGCCGGATTTCTCGGTTCGCATCTCTGCGAGCGATTGCTTAAGCAAGGCGCTAATATCATCTGCGTCGATAATTATTTTACCGGGACACGCCGCAACATCGAAACTATGCTTGATCATCATCGCTTCGAACTCATTCGCCACGACGTGACGTTTCCGCTCTATCTCGAGATTGATCAGATTTACAATTTGGCCTGCCCGGCCTCCCCTATTCACTACCAGCACGATCCGGTGCAAACCACCAAAACCAGCGTGCATGGCGCCATCAATATGTTGGGCTTGGCCAAGCGCGTGCGCGCTAAGATTCTGCAGGCCTCGACGTCCGAGGTTTACGGCGATCCCAGCGTCCATCCGCAAGGCGAGGATTATTGGGGCCATGTCAATCCGATCGGCCCGCGCTCGTGCTACGACGAAGGCAAGCGCTGCGCCGAAACCCTGTTCTTTGATTATTGGCGCCAGCACAAATTGCCCATTAAGGTCGCGCGGATCTTCAACACTTACGGACCGCGCATGCACCCCAACGACGGCCGCGTGGTCTCGAACTTTATCGTACAGGCCTTGTTGGGACGCGACATAACCGTATTCGGTGACGGTCTGCAGACCCGCTCCTTCTGCTATGTCGACGATCTGATCGACGGCCTCATGCGGCTCATGAACACGCCTCATGACATAATTGGACCCATCAATCTCGGTAATCCCAAAGAGTTCACCATCTTACAATTGGCATCCCTGGTGATCGAGCTATCCGGTTCACGCTCCGTCATCGTGCATCGGCGGCGACCGCAGGATGATCCGCGGCAACGGCGTCCCGACATTTCGAAAGCCAATGACCTTCTCTCTTGGGCGCCGAAGACCGAATTAGCGGACGGACTTGCGCAGACCATAGAATATTTTGAAGCACTGCTGAGCGACGGCACCGTGCGCGCGTCCATCACTCTCGATCAAACTGCAGAAGCCTAATACCCACGCGTTATGCAGCGGCTGATCTTCGTCAACAGGTATTTCTTTCCCGATCACTCCGCCACGAGTCAAATTCTCTCCGACCTGACGTTTCACTTGGCCGGTGCCGGGTATGAAGTCCATGTCATCACGTCTCGGCAATCCTACGATGATCCGCAGGCAGCATTGCCAGCGCGTGAAACGGTCAACAGCGTTCAGGTGCATCGTCTCACCTCTACGCAATTTGGCCGCGGCAGTCTCCTCGGCCGTGCTTTCGATTATTTGTCGTTTTATCGCCCTGTTGGCCGATACCTTGCCGAAATCACACAGCCGAATGACATCATCATTGCCAAGACGGATCCGCCGCTACTTTCCGTAGTCGCGCACTTCGCGGCACGACGGCGCGGCGCTCGCCTGATCAATTGGCTGCAGGATATTTACCCGGAAACCGCCGCGGTTTTGGGCGTGCCTTTGATGCGCGGCCCCGTTGGCAGCGCGCTGGCCGCTATACGGAATCGCTGCTTGCGACAAGCCGAAGCTACGGTCGTCGTCGGCGAGCTCATGGCGCGCCGTGTCAAAACGCTAGGGGCACCGACATCGCGGGTCCGTGTCATCCCCAACTGGTGCAATGATGAAGCGATCAGACCCATGGCTCGGCAGCCCAACGCATTGCGGGAACAGTGGGGCCTACTTGGTAAGTTTGTCTTCGGCTATTCGGGCAATCTGGGACGAGCCCACGACTACGGTACGGTGTTGGGGGCCGCCGAAATACTCCGCAATGCCACAGACATTATCTTTCTCGTGGTCGGCGGTGGTAATCGGTTTGCCGAGCTGAGAACTGCCGCCAAGGCGCGCGGCCTCGATGGCTCATTCCGCTTCATGCCGTACCAACAGCAAGAAATGCTACCGTACTCTTTGAGCGTCCCCGATGCCCATTGGCTGTCATTGAATCCACAGCTGGAGGGCTTGATCGTCCCGAGCAAATTCTACGGCATTGCCGCGGCTGGCAAACCGATCGTTGTGATTGGCGATCCAAACGGCGAACTTGCAAACTTGGTACAGGACTATGGCTGCGGCGCGGTTATTAAGTCCGATAACAGCCGACTGCTTGCCCAAGTATTGCAGAACTGGTCGACCGAGCCACAGACCATTGCCGCACTGGGGATGCGCGCACGTCAAATGCTCGATGAGCGCTTCACCCGGCAACAGGGACTTGCTCGTTGGAGCGAATTGATCAACCAACTGGGCCAATCACATTCGGATAAGCATTTCAATGCGGGCGAGCCGACTATAATTAGCAGTACAAAGGCGATCGCGAGCGATAGGGGTTAAAGTCAGAGAGCCGGCACGTTGACCCAAAAAGGTTACTCTTGGCGACTACTCAACCTCTGGCGAAGCGGACATGAAACATCGCAGATTCCGGATCAATGAAAATACTTCATAGATGATGAGAGAATTTCACGTTCTTTCGGTTGGCTGCGGTATTCTCACATACGATCGTTGAGCTATCTTCAGACAAGAGTCTTCAGCGTCCGTTGTTCAATAGTTCGCAATCTCCTATCAAGAATGTGAACATGCTGCAAAGATTGAGCCATGAAGTGCGCGAGTGCTATGCGCACGCCAAAGAGTGTGCGCGAAAAGCCGCGGCCCAATCAGAACCTGCACTTCGGCAAAGCTTCTTGGATGCGGAGCAATGCTGGTTGCGGCTGGTCCAACGGCTCGCCTCACTTCCGGAGCTCGAGGGCGATTAATCCCCTTTCGGGCTCGATTTCTACGGCCGTCTTGGCACAAAAGCTGCGTCAGTGC
>JBAQBC010000176.1:0-2687 GCA_049286035.1 Xanthobacteraceae bacterium | reverse complement strand
CAACGAAGCGCCTCATCCGATTCCTCCGCCAAAAGCGGCGGAATCATACAGCGCGAATCAAATAACCAAGCGCGTTTTTACACAGGCTAGGTCATAAGCAGACATGAGATTCGGAAATCACGATGTCCGCTTTACTCCCAAAAGCAGACATTGATGGAGCGCACGGGAATGTCTGCTTTGTGCCAAACTGAGACTCATGCACTGCAGCATCGACATCAGCCGCTAATGCAGATAAGTGCGAATTTTCCCGAATAGTTGGGGTCGTCGCGACTGCCAAAACCGGGGCCACGAACGCACCGACTTCACCATCCAATGATGCCATCGAAGTTGTCGGTCCTGTCGAATAGTACGAAACTAGGAACATGCCTCTAATCCGCTCGGTCATGGGCGCGCTCATTGCCATTTCGGTTGCCATGTCGCCGGCAATCGGCGAACAGGTCATGTTATCGTCAGCGGTTGAGGCGATGACCGGCGATCAAGCGGACATGCCTTGCTGTCCGTGTTGCGACAAGCAGGACAATTTCAAATCGACCGCCTGCGTTCAAAAGTGTATGACGCTTCCCGGCGCAGTTATCGGAACGCCTAGTGCTGCGCAGCCATCTCTGCGCGACGGCCGCGTATTGCCGCTTGTGCATGACATGTCGCGCGGGGTTGCACGAAAGCCGCCGACGCATCCCCCACCGGCCTGACGTTTCTACAAGCTGCTAATGGTGCGGCACGCGCGATAAAGGCGCGTGCGTGCGCTCATCCTCAATTCTCGTCGGAGATTCGGTCATGAAGCGCGCATATGTGCTTGCTGTCGCTACTCTCGTAACGATCTCGTTTTATGTGGTCGGTGCCCGTTCGGACGGTAACCCGAACCGAGGCCAGCGCATATTTGGCGCGTGCGCGGCTTGTCATTCCCTGCAGCCGGACCAAAACATGACAGGTCCAAGCCTCGCGGACTTGTGGAACCGGAAGGCAGGCAGTGTGGCAAATTTCAACCGGTACTCCCCTGCGCTGCAATCATCGAACATCGTTTGGAACGACAAGACGCTCGATGAATGGGTCGCCGATCCGCAGCATCTCATACCCGGCAATCAAATGACATTCGCTGGCATCAAAGACGGCCAACAGCGCGCCGACCTGCTCGCGTTCTTGAAGAGCGCGACGAAGAAGACTGCACAAACAGCCGAGCGAGACGGAATGGGAGGTATGGGCGGCATGGGCGGGATGATGGGTGGCGGTCAAGTTCCCAACCTAAGACACCCTGATCCGGCGGCGCGCGTTCAAACAGTCACCTACTGCAAGGATACCTACACGATCAGCACGGCCAACGGTCAGACACGGAAATTTTGGGAGCGCAATATCCGCCTAAAAACAGATTCGAGCAGTGACGGCCCAGAAAAGAACGCGCCAGGCTTAGTGCCCGCCGGTATGATGGGCGACCGCGCTGATATCATTTTCGCTGCGCCCAGCGAAATCAGCGGTTTCATTAAGCCAGAATGCTAAGGACGAAACGATGACCGACGCGGCAACCCAAGCTCTGACTATGGCATTCGCCATGGGCTGGCAAATCCTCTGGCCGCTGATATTGGGCTTCACGCTCTCGGGCATCGTGCAAGCGGTGGTGTCGCACAGCGAGATGCGACGCCTCCTTCCCGACGACCGCCCACGGTCGATCGCGATCGCGCTCGGCCTCGGCGCCGCTTCTTCCTCATGCTCCTACGTTGCCGTAGCGCTCGCCCGGTCGGTGTTTCGCAAAGGCGCCAACTTCACCGCGGCCATGGCTTTCGAGTTGGCTTCGACCAATCTCGTACTCGAACTGACCATCATCATCATCGTGCTGATGGGCTGGCAGTTTGCGCTGGCCGAGTTCGTCGGTGCGCCAATCATGGTCGCCGCCCTGGTGCTGCTGTTTCGTTTGTTTCTCTCGCCGCGCCTTATACGTGAAGCCAAGGAGCAAGCGGATCGTGGCGTTTCCGGCCGGATGGAAGGCCACGCCTAGATGGACATGGCGGTTACCGAGGGCGGCTCGCTCTGGCAGCGGATCACGTCTGACGAGGGCCGGACGGCGATCAGCCATTACTTCGTGATGGATTGGGCTTCGGTCTGGATGGACATCGTCGGCGGCCTGTTGATCGCCGGCGCGCTGGCCGCGTGGGTTCCGAACGAATTCTGGCAGGCGTTCTTCTTCGTCGATCATCCGCTGCTGGCGAAAATTTGGGGTCCTCTGATCGGGCCTGTAGTCGCAATCATTTCGTTCGTCTGCTCGGTCGGCAACATTCCGCTCGCTGCGGTGCTTTGGAATGGTGGTATCAGTTTCGGCGGCGTGATCGCCTTCATCTTCGCGGATTTAATCGTGCTGCCAATACTGGACATCTATCGCAAATACTACGGGTTGAAGATGGCGGCCTTTCTGCTGGTCACTTTCTATGCCGCGATGGCGGTGGCTGCGTTCGTCGTTGAAATCGCATTTGGCTCGCTCGGCCTCATTCCGCAGGGGCGGAACGCCCTCGTCGTCGAGGCTGCCATCACATGGAATTACACGACGTGGCTCAACATTATTTTTCTGCTGCTGGCAGCCGCGCTGGTCCGGCGTTTCATGAGAACCGGTGGTCCAGAAATGCTGCGCATGATGAATGCACCAGCTGAGCCAGGAACCAACGCATAGGCACCGTCGCTACGAGTCTGGGTACACGTGATGT
>JBAQBC010000175.1:0-2878 GCA_049286035.1 Xanthobacteraceae bacterium | reverse complement strand
CCACTATAGGCCGACCTATGGGGAGGGGCGAGCAGCCGTCAACACCACCTAAATTCAAACTGAGACACTACCGGAGCCTGCAATTTGCCCGTGGGTGGCGGCGACGACTGCAAAAAAACCTTGGACGCAAATACTTGACTTAGTCAAGTATTTGCTCGACCCTGGCGGCATGACGATCGTGACAGCGGAAAATGCCGATGCGCGGATCGCCGCGGTGCGCCGCTTCAACCGTTATTACACGCGGCAGATCGGGGTATTGCGAAAGACCTTTCTCGACAGCCCCTACTCGCTCGGCGAAGCGCGCGTTTTGTATGAAATCGCCAGCCGCCGGGCGCCGACCGCGAGCGACATCGCCCGTAACCTCGATCTCGATGCCGGTTATCTCAGCCGCGTGCTGCGCAAATTCGAAAGACGCGGCTTGATCCGCCGGCGCATCTCGCCGCAAGACGGCCGGCAAAGCCATCTGACGCTCACCCCGCGCGGCCAAAAATCCTTCATGCCGCTCGAGGCGCGCTCGCAACGCGATACCGCGGCCATGCTGGCGAAGCTTAAGCCAGCCGATCAGGCGCGGCTGACCGCGGCGATGGCCACGATCGAAACGTTGCTCGAGGGGCAAGATCGGGACCAGCCGGCGTCGAAGCGAAGTTACATTCTGCGCCCTCCCCGGCCCGGCGATTTTGGCTGGATCGTCAAGCGCAACGCCGAACTCTACGCGCAGGACTATGGCTGGGTGGCGCCGTTTGAAGGCGTTTGCGCGCAAATCGTCGCCGATTTCGTCAACAAATACGACGAGAGCCGCGAGCGCTGCTGGATCGCCGAGATCGGCGGCGAAAATGTCGGCGCGGTGATGCTCGCCGACGACGGTGACGGCGTTGCGCGGGTGCGGCTCCTTCTGGTCGAGCCGAAAGCGCGCGGGCTTGGCATTGGCGCACGGCTGACCGACGAAGCCGTTTGCTTCGCCCGCGGCGCCGGCTATCGCAAGATCACGTTATGGACTCACAGCGTGCTGACCGCGGCGCGGCATATCTATCAAGAAGCCGGATTCAAATTGATGCGCAGCGAGGAGCATCAGAGCTGGGGGCGGCCGGTCGTGAGCGAGCACTGGGATTTGGAGTTCTAGAAACTTATCCCTGGCTTCGTGTCCCGGGCGCAGCGCAGCGTGAAATGATTCGTTGCTGAACCGGGACCTTCACATACACGGAGTGTGAAACGATCCCGGATCTGCGGCGCACCGCTAGCGCGCTGCACCGCGTCCGGGAAACGCAACGCTCGCAGTGATGGCCCTACACCGTCGCGCCCTTGGCCTTCTCGCGCCGCAGATGCTCGTCGAGCCGCGGCATGATTTCGACGAAGTTACACGGGCCGTGCCGGTAATCGAGCTGGTGCACCAAAATTTCGTCCCAGGCGTCCTTGCAGGCGCCAGGCGAGCCGGGCAGGCAGAAAATGTACGTCGAGCCGGCGACGCCGGCGGTGGCGCGCGACTGGATCGCCGAAGTGCCGATCTTCGGGAAACTGACGACCAGAAACAGCGCCGAAAACGCTTCCATTTTCTTTTCGAATAGCGGCTCGATCGCTTCCGGCGTGACATCGCGGCCGGTGAACCCGGTGCCGCCGGTGGTGATGATGACGTCGATCATCGGATCGGCGATCCAGGCCTTGACCCGGGCGCGGATCGCCTCGACGTCGTCGGGCACGAGGCTGCGCTCGGAGACGAAATGGCCGGCAGAGCCGATGCGCTGCACCAGCAGCGCGCCCGATTTGTCGTCCTTGAGCGAGCGCGTGTCGGAGATGGTCAGTACTGCGAATTTCAGCGGCACGAGTTGTTTCGATTCATCGATCCCTGGCATCCATGGTCCCACATGTTTGCGATCCTGATTAGAGCACCTTTCGCGCCGATTAACAAAGTGTTTCCCGGCATTTATTGCCTAGCGCGCGCCCTCTCCGATTAAGCCGTTTTTTACCTTGTACCGGCATCATCGCGGCCGTCGGTTTGTAGGTCCCGCGTCGCCGACCGCGTCGCCAGAGTCAGAGTTCTGAGTCATGGTTGTGTCGCGTCGCGGGGCGTCCGTCAGGACGCCCCGCGTCAGTTTTGAGTCCAAGCGTTTTGGGTCCAGCGCGTCCGCGCGCGTTGTCGTCGGCGATTGCGTGGCCGAACTGGAAAAGCTTCCGGCGGCTTGTGTCGATCTCGTCTTTGCCGATCCGCCCTATAACTTGCAGCTGCAAGGCGACCTCAAGCGGCCGGACGATTCGCGCGTTGATGCCGTCGACGATGCCTGGGACAAATTTGCAAGTTTCGGCGCCTACGACGATTTCACCCGCGCCTGGCTCGTAGCCTGCCGCCGCGTGATGAAGCCGAATGCCACGCTGTGGGTAATCGGCTCGTATCACAACATTTTTCGTGTCGGCACGCTGCTTCAGGACCTCGGCTTCTGGATCCTCAACGACATCGTCTGGCGTAAATCCAATCCGATGCCGAATTTCCGCGGCCGCCGCTTCACCAATGCGCATGAGACGCTGATCTGGGCCGCGCGCGAGTGCGCCAACCGCAACTACACGTTCAATTACGAGGCGCTCAAGGCCGGCAATGACGACATTCAGATGCGCTCGGATTGGTTCATTCCGCTGTGCACCGGCGACGAACGGCTCAAAGGCCGCGACGGCAAGAAACTGCATCCGACGCAAAAACCGGAAGCCCTCTTGGCGCGCGTGCTGCTTTCCGCCTCGCGTCCGGACGATCTGGTGCTCGATCCGTTTTGCGGCAGCGGCACTACCGGCGCGGTCGCCCACCGCCTGCGCCGCCGCTTCATCGGCATCGAGCGCGACGCCGACTACGCGGCTGCGGCGCGGGCCCGCATCGATGCGGTCGAGCCCTTGGCGC
>JBAQBC010000174.1:0-33878 GCA_049286035.1 Xanthobacteraceae bacterium | reverse complement strand
GATGATACCAATAGACTGGCGTCACATTGCTTTGGTCGGCGGTAGCCGCCCCACTGATAGGCGCAATCGGCGCGGCTTGCGATGTCCCCGAGACGGCCGACATCAGCAACCCTGCGACCACCATCGCAAAGACAGTCCGTGTCATTTTGATTCTCCTTGTTCTTCTCCTCCGGCGCGAACCTCTGCCAGCGCATAACACGCAAACATTGATGGCGGTTCCGTGGATGACATCGATTTCACTTTCATGAACGGATAGTCAGAATCGTTTTGACTCGCTGACAATGTTCGCGAGCCAACGCGTCAATTTTCTACGATCACAATGAGCCGTGCTAGTTGTCTAAAACAAATCGCCTTGGCCGGGGGTGCCAGCGCGGCGGGCGCGCAGTTTGGACGCAGCGGATGGACGTTCAGTTGCCTGGCTGGTTTCAGCCCGCGCACCGATGCGGCCGTCGGAAAATTCAATCTCGAGCGGCATACCCGCGGTAATCGCAACGGCCGTGCGCAAGGGGCGCCCCTTGGCATCGCGCACCAGTGCAAATCCACGCGCCAACACGCCTCGATATGAGAAAGCCGCAAGGAGCTCGCCGCCGCGCTCGGCACGCGAGTCGCGCACTGCAATAAGCTGGCGCACTGCGCGTCTGCCGCGTTCGCCGAAGGCGGTCACTCGTTCGCGCTCCTGCCCGATACGGGTGCGATGAACGGCCAGATTGGCGGCGACCCCGGCGCGCAGTCGCGACGACAAACTGCCGTACCGTTCGCGCCGCCGCTCGATATTGGCACGCAACAAACGGTCGCTTAGCCGTCCGGCGATCCGCGAGAACTTGACATGATGGACATGCGCGTTGGTCCGTAGCGCCCGGTCGAGACTGGCCGCGGCATGATCGAGCCGCTGCCGCGGCACCGCCATTACCTCTTCCGCCTTTGGCAGTGCCCGGCTTGCCGAACGCAACTCGGCCCATCGCGCATCCTGATTGCGTCGCCAGCAGGCGAGCGAGCGCCGCGATAGCGATTCGATGTCGAGCAGGAGCTCGGTGCGGACTGGGACGGCCATTTCCGCCGCCGCGGTTGGCGTCGGCGCGCGACGGTCAGCGGCAAAATCAATTAGCGTGACGTCGGTCTCATGGCCGACCGCCGAGATCAGCGGTATTAAGCTCGCAGCTGCGGCGCGCACCACGATCTCTTCGTTGAACGACCACAAATCCTCGAGCGAGCCGCCGCCGCGGGCGACGATAATCAGGTCCGGCCGTGGCGGCAGGATCGCGCCCTCGCGTTCGGGCAGCGCATTAAAGCCATCGATCGCCGCGGCGATTTCCGCAGCCGAGCCATCCCCCTGCACCTTAACCGGCCACAGCAAGACGCGGCGCGGAAATCGATCGGCGAGCCGGTGCAGGATGTCGCGAATGACCGCGCCGGTTGGCGAGGTTACGACCCCGACAATCGTGGGCAAAAACGGCAATAGCTGTTTGCGCGCTTCATCGAACAATCCTTCGGCGGCAAGTTTTCGCTTGCGCTCTTCGAGCAGCGCCATCAGCGCGCCGATTCCGGCGGGTTCGAGCGTCTCGACGATGATTTGATATTGGGAGCGGCCCGGATAAGTAGTGAGCCTCCCGGTCACGACGACTTCAAGCCCGGCTTCCAACCGAAGTTGAATGCGCAGCGCCGTGCTGCGCCAGATCACGCCGGCGACGCAAGCGCGGTCATCCTTAAGGTCAAAATAGACGTGGCCGTTGCCGTGGTAGCTGACTTTGCCGAGTTCGCCGCGCACCCGCACGTAGCCATAAGCCTCTTCGATCGTGCGCTTGAGCGCCGTCGACAGCTCGGAAACCGTCAATTCCGGCAGGTTGAGGCGGGGCTCGTTCATTGCGGCTTATGGCCCGGCAAGGTTGACGAACGG
The DNA here is from genome assembly GCA_049286035.1 of Xanthobacteraceae bacterium. Lineage (GTDB taxonomy): Bacteria > Pseudomonadota > Alphaproteobacteria > Rhizobiales > Xanthobacteraceae > BOG-931. Next base: position 31,984 of record JBAQBC010000174.1, on the reverse strand, counting down.
GTAAACTCCATGGCGATTAGTGCGGTTCATTGCGTGCTCGGGTCAAGCCCTGCCGCGGTCTGCAACACGTTCTGATCGATGAACATTCTACTGTTAGGTTCAGGTGGGCGAGAGCACGCTTTGGCTTGGAAAATGGCGGATAGTCCGCTGACCGAGCGGCTTTATTGCGCCCCCGGCAATGCCGGCATTGCGCAACAGGCGCAATGTGTACCGCTCGATTTGACCGACCATGCCGCCCTCGTCGCCTTTTGCCGCGACCGCCGAATCGACCTGGTCGTGGTCGGACCCGAAGCGCCGCTCTGCGCGGGTATCGTCGACGATCTTGAGTCCGCCGGGATCAAGGCATTCGGGCCGAGCCGCGCTGCCGCGCGGCTCGAAGGGTCCAAGGGCTTCACGAAAGATCTGTGCGGTGCCAACCGGATCCCGACCGCAGCCTATGCGCGCTTTAAGGACGCGCCTGCAGCCAAGGCCTATATCCGCGATCAAGGTGCGCCGATCGTCGTGAAAGCTGACGGGCTTGCCGCCGGCAAGGGCGTGATCGTGGCGCGGACCGAAGCCGAAGCCGGGGCGGCGGTCGACATGATGCTCGGCGGCCGTTTGGGCGAAGCCGGCGGCGAGGTCGTTATCGAAGAGTTTCTCGACGGCGAGGAAGCCTCGTTCTTCGCGCTGTGCGACGGCGAGACAGCAATTCCATTGGCGACGGCGCAGGATCATAAACGCGCCTTTGACGGCGACAAGGGACCCAATACCGGCGGCATGGGCGCGTACTCGCCCGCGCCCAATATCGACGCCGCAATGAGCGGCCGGATCATGAATGACATCGTCGCGCCGACTATGCGGGCGATGAAGGTAATGGGCGCGCCGTACAAAGGCGTGCTTTACGCCGGGCTGATGATCACGCGGCAAGGCCCGAAGCTCATCGAATACAATGCCCGCTTCGGCGATCCGGAAACGCAAGTGCTCATGCCGCGGTTGATGTCCGATCTGGTGCCGGCTTTGTTGGCAAGCCGCGACGGCATGTTGAAGTCATTCGACTTGCGCTGGTACGAGACGCCGGCGCTGACCGTGGTAATGGCAGCCAATGGCTATCCCGGACATTATGGCCGCGGCACCGTCATCGAGGGCCTCGATGAAGCGGCGGCGGTCGAAGGCGTGCAAATCTTTCATGCCGGCACCAAAGCCGAGGGTGGCCGCATTCTTGCTAATGGCGGCCGCGTTCTTGACATCTCGGCGACGGGAAAGACCGTGCGCGAGGCGCAGGCTCGCGCCTATGCGGCGACCGCCCGCATCCGTTGGCCCGAGGGTTTTTACCGGCGCGACATCGGCTGGCGCGCCGTAGAACGGGAGAGTCGCGTCTGATGCCCGATCTCGCGGATCTCTTTCCCGGCTATGAGTCGCGCTGGATCGAAACCTCCGCTGGACGGATTTTCGCCCGCGTCAGCGAGGGCGGCGGCCCACCGCTCCTGCTCCTTCATGGTCATCCACAGAGTAACGTGATGTGGCACCGCGTAGCGCCAACGCTCGCGCAGCGTTTTACGCTCGTGATCGCTGATCTGCCGGGCTACGGCTGGTCGGCGGCGCCGCGAGCGCAGCCCGACCATGCGCCCTACACCAAGCGCGCCATGGCCCAGGCTATGGTGGAAGCGATGGAGACGCTGGGTTTTGTCCGTTTCCGCTTGGCTGGCCATGATCGCGGCGGGCGCGTTGGCTATCGGCTCGCGCTCGACCATGCCGGCCGGCTGGAGCAGCTTGCGGTCCTCGACATCGTCAGCACCTGGGACATGTGGCACCGAATGGATGCGCGTCTTGCCGCACGCGCCTGGCATTGGATGTTTCTGGCTCTGGCGGAACCGTTTCCCGAAACATTGATTGCACACGATCCCAAATTCTTTTTCGATTATCGTGCTGCCGCGGGCGCCAAGGCGCAGAGCGTGGATTTCTTCGATGCGCGCGCGCTCGCGCACTATCATGCGGCCTACCAGGACCCGCAGCGGATCCACGCCATGTGCGAAGATTATCGCGCCGGCCGCACCAGCGATCTGAACCACGATGAAGACGATCGCGCCGCCGGCAAAAAGATCGGCTGCCCCGTGCTCGCTTTGTGGGGCGCGCAAGGCCTGCCGGCCGCTGCCGGCCTCGATCCGCTCGCCTGCTGGCGCGACTGGGCCTCGGATTTGCGAGGGTCGCCGGTCGCGAGCGGTCACTATTTGCCCGAAGAGAATCCGGCGGCGACGGCGCAGGCCTTGCTTGACTTCTTCAACCCCGGGACATGACGAGCAGCGAACGTCAAAGCGCTTTCTCCGGCACGCGCGAGGTCGCCGAACGGCTGCGATTCGATGTTGCACGCCTGGAAAGCTATCTGAGCGCGCATGTGCCGGGCTTCGCCGGTCCCGTACTCGTTGGCCAATTCAAAGGCGGGCAATCCAATCCGACCTATCTGATCGAAACGCCGCTGCGGCGCTATGTGCTGCGTCGCAAACCGCCAGGCAAGTTGTTGCCGTCCGCCCACGCCGTCGACCGCGAACACCGCGTGATCAGCGCGCTCTATGCGCAGGGCTTTCCGGTAGCCGAGCCGCTGCTTTATTGCGCCGATGAAAGCATTGTTGGCACCGCTTTCTTTCTCATGGCGTTCGCCGAGGGCCGGGTGTTTTGGGAGCCGCATATGCCGGATTCCTATCCGGCCGAACGCGCGCAGGTGTACGACGGCATGAACGCGACGCTCGCCTGCCTCCACGCTTTCGATCCCGCCGCGATCGGACTTGGCGATTACGGCCGCGGCGAACATTATGTAGCGCGGCAGGTCGCGCGCTGGTCGAAACAATATCGCGCGTCCGAGACCGAACGAATCGATGACATGGAGCGGCTTATCGACTGGCTCCCCGCGCATCTGCCGCCGGAGCAGACACCGCGCCTGGTGCACGGCGACTATCGGCTCGACAACATGATCGTCGCCGCCGACGCGCCCACGATCATTGCGGTGTTGGATTGGGAATTGTCGACGCTCGGCGATCCGCTGGCCGACTTCTCGTACCATTTGATGCAGTGGCACATGCCACACTCGGAGGCCGGCACCGGTTCGCTCGCGGGATTCGACCTCGGGGCGCTCGGCGTCCCGTCGCTTGATGCCTATATCGATCTCTACGTGGCGAGGACCAGCCTCGATCCCCGGCCGCATTTGCCGGTTTATTTTGCCTATAACTTCTTTCGCCTGGCCGCGATCATGCAAGGCATTGCCGGAAGGGTGCGTGACGGCACCGCGACCAGCGCAGTTGCAGCCAGCAAGGCGCAAGCGGTGCGGCCGCTTGCTGCGAAAGCTTTTGAGTTCGCCTCCCAGGCTGGCGCATGAAAAGTTTTGCTTTGGCACTTGGCGGCGGCGGCGCGCGCGGGCTCGCCCACATCGCGGTCATCGAGGCGCTCGACGAGATGGGTGTGAAGCCGACCGCGATCGCCGGCACCTCGATCGGCGCGCTCATCGGGGCGGCCTACGCCGCAGGCATGCGCGGCAAGGACATCCGCCACCACGTCATCGGCTTCGCGCACGATTGGGGCCAGACGCGGCGCCGACTAATGACCGCACGCACCGGCAATCTCGGCGATTTGTTGTACGGACGACTGAGCCAAGCCACGCAGATCGACCCCGAGAAATTTTGCGAACAATTCATGCCGGCGCAAGTGCCCGGCGAATTTTCAGCATTGGCCATTCCGTTCATCGCCATGGCGACCGACCTGCACCGCCGCAGCGAATTGGCCATTGCGTCGGGCCCGTTGCGCCCGGCCTTAGCCGCCTCGATCGCGATACCCGGCTTGTTCCGGCCGATGATCGTTGACAGCCGCGTCCTGATCGACGGCGGCGCCACCAATCCCCTGCCCTTCGACAAGCTCACTGGACGCGCCGATCGCGTCGTCGGCGTTGATGTTTATGGAATTCCCGAAGGCGAGCGCCTCGATGTGCCGAATATCTGGGAAGCGCTTTACACGACAGTCATGGTGATGGGCAGCGCCATCGTCGCGGCGAAACTCGACCATGCCGCCCCTGATCTTGTGATCCGACCCAATGTGAGCATCTTCCGCACGCTAGGTTTTCTGCAGGCGAGCGCAATTATCCGCTCCGCCGAAGCGGCAAAGGCCGAAATAAAGGAAAAACTCGGCGCGCTGCTCGGCGCATGATCCCGAAAAGTGGATACCAGTTTCCCGCCTGCGCGAAGCCGTGGCTGCCGGTTGCCGTTCCATTTGATGCTTCGGCGGGCGAACAGGTCGGAAACGATCATGCGCAAAAACGAGCTAAAGCGAAATGATACCGTATTTCGCTTTAGCGACGCTCCTTGAAAAATTGCTTGAGCAAATCCCCGGCCGCCGCTTCGCCCAATCCTCCGTAAATTTCCGGCCGGTGATGGCAGGTTGTCGAGGTGAAAAATTTTACCCCATTCTCGACCGCTCCGCCCTTGGGGTCGGCGGCGCCATAGTAAAGGCGGCGAATACGGGCGAATGACAGCGCGGCTGCGCACATCGCGCAGGGCTCGAGCGTAACATAGACATCGCAACCGTCGAGACGCTCGGAGCCGAGCCGATGCGCGGCATGACGAATGGCGATCATTTCGGCATGCGCGGTCGGGTCGCGATCGGCCAGCGTGCGATTGCCGGCGCGCGCGATGATCTCGTCACCGCGCACCAGCACGCAGCCGACCGGCACCTCGCCGCGTCGGCCGGCATCGCGCGCCTCATCGAGCGCCATATCCATAAAGGACGTCATCGAAATTCGTCGGGCTAACGTCTTGTGTCGTCTATCCACGTCTTTATACACGTCAGCTACGCGAGCAAAGATGAACATGAAAGAGCAACCGAACCAACGCAAAACCGGCCAGCGCATCGCGAAAGTCATCGCGCGGGCCGGTCTTGCCTCGCGGCGGGAAGCCGAAGCATGGATTGCCGCCGGGCGGATAGCGGTCAACGGCACGACTATCGCCTCGCCCGCGATCGATGTCACCGGCTCGGATCAGATTACCGTCGACGGCGAACCGCTGCCGGCCCGCCAACGGAGCCGTCTGTTCCTTTATCACAAGCCGCGTGGGCTGATGACGACGCATGCCGATCCGCAAGGCCGGCCAACGATTTTCCAAAACCTGCCGCGCGATCTGCCGCGCCTGATCAGCGTCGGGCGGCTCGATTTCAATACCGAAGGCCTGTTGCTTCTGACCAATGACGGCGCGCTGGCACGACTTTTGGAATTGCCCGCGACGGGATGGCTGCGGCGTTATCGCGTGCGTGCGCACGGCTCGATCACGCAAGACAAGCTTCACGGCTTGCACCGCGGCGTGACTATCGATGGTATGCATTACGGTCCGATCGAAGCCGCGCTTGATCGCGTGCAGGGCAGCAACGTGTGGCTCACACTCGGCATCCGCGAGGGTAAGAACCGCGAGGTGCGCAATGTGCTCGGCCATCTCGGACTGAGCGTCACTCGGCTCATTCGCGTCTCGTTCGGGCCGTTTCAGCTCGGTGAGCTTGGCGAAGGCGAAGTCGAAGAAGTTCGCACCCGGGTACTGCGCGAGCAGCTCGGCGATAAACTGGCAAAGCTGTCCGGGGCCGATTTCTCGGCGCCACGCCCGCCAACGCCGCGAAAGCCGAAGCATGATGAAGCGCGCCAGGATGAAACGCGTCATGATGGAATGCGTCATGATGAAACGCGTCCTGTCGCGCAGCAAAAAAAACCGCGAGAAAGATCGAAACATCGCACTTCATCCGATCATGCCTGGCGCGTCCACGAAGAAGGCCAACTCACAAAAAAGATGCACCGCCGATTTCATGGTACGCGCAGCAAGCGCGAGAAAGTTCCGGCGCGAAATGAACCGGCACAGGCTGATATACTGACCGATCGCAAGGGCCGACAGGTGGCCCTCGAGCGCTATCCGCGAACATCGCCAGCCGAAGCGGCGCGACAAGACGAACGCAGCTTTCATCGCAAATCCGACCATCATCACCGAAACCGTCCGACGGGGCGGAGGTCTCGTATGCCGCCGCGGCGGCCGCGAGACAAAAGCTAAAAAGAAATGGCAGCTGGCAATTTCATTTTATATTTGAGCATGATCTTTTCCGAAAACCGGTACCCACTTTTCGGGATCATGCTCTGATGCGCGTGGTCGGCGGACGATTGCGGGGGCGCGCCCTGGCCGGCCCGAAGTCGCCGGTCATTCGGCCGACCGCCGATCGGCTGCGCGAGTCGCTGTTCAATATTTTGTTGCATGCCTACGACGACCCGATCACCGGCGCTCGCGTGCTCGACCTGTTCGCGGGGACTGGCGCGCTCGGCATCGAGGCGCTGTCGCGCGGCGCTTCCTTCGCATTGCTTGTCGATGACAGCGCCGAAGCACGCGCGCTCATTCGCGAGAACGTCGCCGCCTTTGGACTCGGCGGCGTGACGCGCATTTTTCGTCGCGATGCCACCAAGCTCGGGCCTGCGCATCCGGTCGAGCCGTTCTCGCTCGCTTTTTTAGACCCGCCTTACGGACAGGGACTGGCCGCGGCGGCGCTTATTGCGGCGCGCGACGGCGGCTGGTTCATGCCCGGCGCATTGATCGTCGTTGAAGAAGCCGCCAAATCGGCTTTTGCGCCACCGCCGGGTTTTTCCGAGCTGGAACGGCGCGTCTATGACGATACCGAATTTGTCGTCTGCCGCCTCACCTAATGCTGAGTGCCGGCGGCGGCGATCGACGTAGTAGCTCAATGCGCAGGTACCACACTTTCTCCTAGCGGCGACCGAACAGCCGCTCAATATCGGTAAGCTTTAATTCGACGTAAGTCGGGCGGCCGTGATTGCACTGGCCGGAATTGGGCGTTCTTTCCATTTCGCGAAGGAGCGCATTCATCTCCTCCGGCTTCAGCCGTCGCCCGGCGCGCACGGAGCCGTGACAGGCCATCGAGGATGCGACCTGCATCAGGCGCCGCTCCAGCGGCAGTGTCTCATCCCACTCGCCGATATGCTCGGCAAGATCGCGAATGAGGCCGGCGCCGTCGATTTCGCCGAGGAGCGCGGGTGTTTCGCGCAACGCCACAGCGCCGGGACCGAACGCTTCAATCACCAAGCCAAAGCGTGAGAGCTCGTCGGCGCGGTCGACGAGGCGTTCGACACCGGCTTCATCGAGTTCGACGATCTCGGGAATGAGAAGGATCTGGCGGGGTACGCCGGTCTTGGCGATCGCCTCCTTCAGCCGTTCATAGACGATGCGTTCATGCGCGGCGTGTTGGTCAATCACCACCAGGCCATCCTGGGTCTGCGCCACGATATACGTGTCATGAACCTGGGCGCGCGCCGCCCCGAGCGGATGATCGAGCAGCGCGCCGTCGTCCGACTGTTTTTCCGATCGATCCACAACGTTGTTGTCAAAATCGTTGCGCAGGTTTGCGGCCGGAGCGCCGACCGCAAATGCCGATTGCGATGGCGCGGCGAAACCGCCACGAAGCGGCGCGAGCGTCACACTGACATCGCTCCTGCGCATTGCTGACTCTCGCCAAGCCGCGGCGGGACGCCCCAGCCGAGGCGAGGTGCGAAAGGCCGCAATCGTCGCCGCGCCGCCGGTCGTCGAAGCGCGCGTTGCCTCGCGCGCCAGTGCGGTCTTGAGCGCGTGGACGATCAGCGCGCGGACCAATCCAGCATTGCGAAAGCGCACTTCGGCTTTGGCCGGATGCACGTTGACGTCAACTTCCGACGGCGGCAGCGATACGAACAGCGCCAGCAGCGGATGCCGATCCCGCGGCAAATAGTCGGCGTAAGCCCCGCGGACCGCGCCCAACAACAATTTGTCGCGGACCGGCCGGCCGTTGACGAACAGATATTGGCCAAGCGAATTGGCGCGGGTCAGCGTCGGCAGTGCGGCAAAGCCTTCGACCCTGATCTCCTCGCGCTCAGCCGCGACTTCGATCGCGTTGGCACGAAATTCGGCGCCAAGCACATCGCCGAGCCGCACCAGGCGGCCGGCGGAATCCGCCAGCACAGCGGCAAAGTGCAGCGGCGAGCGCTCCTCGCCGGAAAGCGTGAAGGCGGCATCGGGCCGGCTCATTGCAAGACGCCGCACCACATCGCGTACGGCTTCGGCTTCGGTCCGATCGCTTTTCAGAAACTTTAGCCGGGCGGGCGTTGCATAAAACAAATCGCGCACGTCGACCCGCGTGCCCCGGCCGAGCGCGGCCGGCTTCACGTCGGATTTGACGCCGGCGTCGACTTCAATGGCCCAGGCATGCGGCTCATCGGCGTGGCGGGTTGTGATCGCAAGCCGTCCCGCCGCGCCGATCGACGGCAAGGCTTCGCCGCGGAAGCCGAGCGTACGGATGGCGACAAGATCGTCGTCGGCGAGCTTGGATGTGGCGTGCCGCTCCACCGCGAGCGCCAGATCGGCGCGGCTCATGCCCTCGCCATCGTCAGTGACGCGGATCAGCCGGCGGCCGCCACCGTCGGTGAGAATATCGATGCGCCTCGCTCCGGCATCGAGCGCGTTTTCGACAAGTTCCTTGACCACGCTCGCCGGGCGCTCGACCACCTCCCCCGCGGCAATGCGGTTGACCACGGCTTCGCTGAGTTGGCGAACGGGCATGATCGGCGGCTTCACTTGCGATTCGGGGCTAACGGTAGCCCGGATCGCGGGCGCCGCCTATGCTGCTATGTTGCCGCGATGTGGAGCGATGTGGAGGGTAGATGGAGCGGTATTTACCAGGAGCGATCCTGGTGGCTTGCGGCGTTGCCGTGTACGCGATCGGCTGTGTGCTGTTTCTTACTCAACGCCGGCAGCGCGGTCGCGAGGGAGCGAACAAGTCGCTATTTGTCTACACGATCGTCCTGATGGTGCTCGGGTTTGCCGCTCTGGGCGCCGGTCTCTTCGCGCTCGAAACCGCGCAATATCACGCGATCAGCGGATGAGAGTCGGTAGCTCAATCGAATGACCGCTTTGCTTGCCGCAGCCGCTTGGTGCGCGCCCGCCGCTTCTTGCTTTCGATACGGCGTTCGCGCGCCGCCGCCGGAGGCTTGGTTGCCCGCCGCTTGAGCGGCGGATGTGCGGCCCGGCGGATGAGGTCCAAAAGACGCGCGAGCGCGTCTTCCCGGTTGCGCGCTTGCGCCCGATGGCGTTGCGCCGTGATAACGATGACGCCATCGCGGGTGAGGCGGGAACCGGCCAAGCGTTCCAGCCGGCTGCGAACGTCGGGGGGTAGTGAGGGTGAGCGGCGCGCGTCAAAACGAAGCTGCACCGCGCTCGCAACTTTGTTGACGTTTTGCCCACCGGGTCCGGAGGCGCGGACAAAAGATTCGGTAATCTCGCCTTCGTCGAGCACGATGTTTGCAGTGACCGGAATCATCGCCGCTTCTTACCCTGGATTGAGCTTAAGTGAAATCGGCGGGAAAATGATGAACCTTAGACGCCGTCGAGATGTTGAACTGAGAGTGGCAGATTTGGAGGACCGCGATGAGTATTCCACGCCGCATATTTATTGCCGCGCTTGGGTCCGCGCCTATTCTTGCTTTGCAGGCGCAGCGCGCCTTGGCCGCCTATCCGGACCGCCCAATTCATTTGATTGTACCGTTTGCGGCCGGGGGGAATGCCGACATTGTCGGACGCATAACCGGCGATCTGATCAGCAAGGCGTTGGGCCGGCCAGTGGTGGTGGAAAATCGGGGCGGCGGCGGCGGCAGCATCGGCGCCGAATTCGTCGCTCATGCGACGGCTGACGGCTACACGCTCCTGGTCGGATCAAACGGGCCGCTCACGGTCGATCCGCTGCTTCACGCCAATCTTGGCTATGACCCGCTGAAGGATTTCACCGCCGTCGCGCTGACGAGCTACGTGCCGCATGCACTCATCTTGAGCAACAAAATCCAAGCCAAGGCCATGACCGAGCTCGTCGCACAGTCAAAGAATCCAGCAGTGACGGTCGCCACCAGCGGCATCGGCAGCGCCACGCATATGACGCTGGAGCGGCTGAAAGCCGCAACCGGGGCCAATCTCACTCATGTTCCCTATCGCGGCGGCGGCGCGCTAATGCCCGATTTGATCAGCGGGAATGTCGATGGCGCCATGACCGAATTCTCGACCGCGCTGCCGATGCACCAAGGTGGCCAGGCTCATATCATCGCGATCGCCGCGCTGCATCGCTCGAAGCTCGCGCTGGACATTCCGACTTTCGACGAGAGCGGCGTTAAAGGTTTTACCGCGCAAAGCTATATTGGCGTCGTGGCCCCGGCGAAGACGCCGGCGGATGTCGTCGACAAACTGCAACAGGCGATCGCCCAAGGCCTAAGTTCGGGCAGTCCGGCGGCGGAACGGCTGATCAGCCTCGGCTCGGAAGTCGCTTCGCCCGAGCAGATGACCGCGAAAGGCTTCGCCGAGTTCATTCGTATCGATTATGAGAACATGCGCGAGGCCGCGAAGCTCGCCGGGATCACGCCGCAATAGCTGCGGCAATTCGTTTAATCGAATTCGTGTCACACTGAATTGTCGCCGTGCTGATGGCATGTATACTCGCGCGCGAGAGATATGAGGGGGACCGCTTTGCTCCACACCACAGCTGCATTCGTCTTTGCATTTGCCGTCACATTCGGCAGCGCGCGGGCCGACACCGATCTAGTCAAACGCGGCAGTTATTTGGTCAATGGCATTCTCACGTGCGGCAATTGCCATTCGCCAAAAGGACCGACCGGCGACATCGCCGACAAGGCATTTTCCGGCGGACTGAGCTGGCATGAGCCGCCATTCAAGGTGACTGCGCCGAACATCACTCAGGACAAGAAAACCGGAATCGGCGAATACAGTGACGCCGAACTCAAGCAGGTGCTACGCAAGGGCATCAAGCGTAATGGCGTGCCCGTCGCCATGATCATGCCGAGCGGATTCTATGAAATCATGACCGACGGCGACCTCGACGCAGTGATCGCCTATCTGCACACGATCAAGCCGATCACGAACACAGTGCCCGATCCGGTCTACAAGATGCCGCAGGGGCATCCGATTCCGCCAGGCGGCGACAAGCCGTTCAACGAGGCGACACTGAGCGACAAAAAGAACAGGGGTTTTTACCTTGTCACCGTCGCGCATTGCATGGAATGCCACACGCCGATGGGTCCCCGCGGGCGCGAATTCGACGCTCGACTCGGGGCCGGGGGCTTCGAGTTCCCAGGACCATGGGGTGTCTCGGTGTCGACCAATATCACCTCAAGCAAGGACAAGGGGATCGGCGCCTGGACCGACGACGAGATCAAGCGCGCGATCACCCAAGGTGTCAGCCGCGACGGCCGCAAGCTCAAACCGCCCATGGGCTACCATTATTATGAGACAGTCGCTTCGGACGACCTCGACGCAATAGTCGCCTATCTGCGCACTGTGCCAGCCAAAGAGTGACGTTGGCGTGAGGATCGGCGACTTGGTCGCCTCTTTCGCAAGAATAGCGAGAGGGCAGGCGCGCTCAGCCCAACCCTAAACCACCCATCGAATCGATTTTCTGGAAGATTAAAAACGCCACCACGATAAACAGCGTCCCGCCGCCCACGAACAACGCCGCGCGGGCGCGCACGACGTGCTGGCCGCGCCCGGCAATGGCTCCAAGCAAGAGGAACAGGCCGGTGGGCAGGCAGACGATGGTGGCGTAGAAAACGCCGACGTAGGAAAAGCCATCCTCGTACGGGTTATTCCAGTTCTTGATCGGCGGGATCAGACTCCAGCCCCAGAGGAAAAGCATCGCGGCAGCGACTGCGAGAAAGATGACGCGCAGCCTTGGCGACGCTGTAATCCCCGCCTGGTTCATTCGGCTGCCCTTTTCTTCCGCCGTAGCGGACGGGCGATGCGCGTTAGTTCGGCTTGCTTGAAGCAAAACCCTGCGGCTTACCAACCACCGTTACCAACAACCCCTTATCGAGCAGGCGCTTGGCGACGCGGCGCGCGTCGTCCAGCGTCACCGCTTCGATCATGGCGGCGCGGCGACTGAAATAATCGGTGCCGAAACCGTCGAGCTGCAGTTGCACCAACAGCCCCGCGATTTTCGTCGAGCTGTCAAGGTTTAGGACAAATGCGCTGCTGAGATAACGCTTCGCCTCCATAAGTTCGCCTTCGGTCGGGCCGTTATCGGCAAAGTGGTGGATTTCCCTTTCGATCAGATCGACCGTCTCGCCCGCACGATCTGCCCGCGTAGCGGTGCCGCCGAGCAGCACCGCTGCATGATCGAGCCAGACCAGATTGTCGGAGACCGAATAAGCGAGCCCGCGTTTTTCGCGGACTTCCTGATAAAGGCGCGAATCCGTCGAGCCGCCGCCGAGAATATGATTGACCAAATAAGCGGCCATGAAGTCCGGATCCTGGCGCGGAATTCCAGGCCCGCCGAAATCGACGACCGTTTGCGGCACGTCAAGGCTAACCTCGATCCGCCGCCCGAGCCCACGCAGCGCCACATTAGCGATCGGATATAGTTCAGGCTTTTCCGGCAGGGCCCCGAAAGTTCGGTCGAGCAGCGCCTTTAGCGTTTCGGCATCGATGTCGCCGACCACCGCGATCTTCAAATTCTGTCGCGCAAGGACCCGATGCGTATAGGATTTGAGGTCTGCGACCGAGATGCTGGACACGGTGTCTGACGTGCCGTTCACCGGCCGGCCATACGGGTGGCCCTCGAAGGCCGTTTCCCACCAGCGCTGGCTCGCAATATCGGTCGGGCTCGTCGTCTCGCGACGAAGGAGCGAGAGTATCTGGGCGCGGCTGATCTCGACATCTTTCGCATCGAACCGTGGCGCCGTAACGGCGAGGCGCAAAAGCTCGAACGCATCGTCGCGATTCTCGGTGAGCGTACGCATCGTGCCGTGAATTGTGTCTCGCTGCGCCGAGAAACTCAGTTGGATCGCCTTGCGTTCCAGGCGATCCGAAAAGGCAGTGGAATCGAGATCGCCCGCGCCGGCATCCAGCAGCGAAGCCGTGAGCGTCGCCGTGCCAGCTTTGCCGGCTGGGTCCTGAGCGGCGCCGCCGGCAAAGGCAAATTCAACCGCGATCAGCGGAACTGCCCGCTCGTGCACTAGCCAGGCCTCGATCCCTCCCGAGCTTACCACGCGCTCGATCGTGGTCGCCCCGGCACGGCCCGCAAACATAACGCCTGTTGCCGCGATCGCCGCCAGGAGACCGACCACGCGGCCAACCACACGGATCCTTCTCACGATCGCTTCTCCGCCGATTGCACGGTTTTGACGAGATAGCCGGTGACGGAACGCCGACGATCGAGCCACGTGCGCGCGGCGTTCTGCACGGCCTCCGCCGTAACCGCGCGAATGCGGTCCGGCCAAGCGCGGACGTCTTCGACCGTCTGCCCGATGGCGAGCGCGGAACCATACCAGCGCGCCAAAGTCGCCTGGTTATCCTCGGCATAGACAGCCTCAGCGATCAGACGGGTCTTGGCGCGGTCGAGTTCATCGGTGCTGACGCCATGGGCGATCACCTCGGCGAGGATGCCGTCGATCGCCGCCTCAAGCTGGGGCAATGAGACCCCGGGCCTCGGCGCACCAAAGACTGCAAATTTCGCGTAGTCGACGGCGGTGCCGGAATAATTGGCGCCGGCGTTGAGCGCCAATCCCTGCTCGACGACCAGGCCGCGGTACAAGCGACAATTTTCGCCGCTGCCGAGCACGTTCGCGAGCACCTCGAGCGCCTCGCTTTCGCCCGGCTTGGCAGAGTTTTCCGACGGCACGAGGTAATCGCGGCTCATGCTCGGTTGTTCGACCCGCAAATCGGAAAGCGTGACGGTGCGCGGCGCCTCTTGCTGCGGCTCCATCGGCCGGTGTCGCGGATTGGCTTCGGCACGATCGGCAACCTTGCCGTAGGTCGCTTCGGCGTCGGCTTTCACCTCCTCCGCCGTAACGTCGCCAGCAACGACGACGACCGCGTTATTCGGGCTGTAGAAGCGCCGATAGAACGCCAAGGCGTCTTCGCGGTTGAGCTGTTCGATTTCCGGACGCCAGCCAATCACCGGCCGGCCATAAGGATGATTGAGGTAGAGCGCGGCGTCCATCTGTTCGCCGAGCCGTGCCGCCGGATTGTTGGCGACCCGCATATTTTGTTCTTCGAGCACGACATTGAGCTCAGGCCGCACCACATCGTCGGTGAGCACCAGACCGGTAATGCGGTCGGCTTCGAGCGCCATCATCTCTTTGAGGTGATTGCGGGGGACGCGCTGGAAGAAGCCAGTATAGTCGCTCGCGGTGAATGCGTTCTCCTGGCCGCCAATCTCAGCGACCTGCCGTGAGAATGCCTCACCCGGATTTTTCTCCGTGCCCTTGAACATCAGATGTTCGAGGAAATGCGCCAGACCCGATTTGCCCGGAGTCTCGTCGGCGGCGCCTACCTTGTACCAGATCATGTGCGTGACCACCGGCGCGCGATGATCCGGCACAACGACGATTTCCAGCCCGTTCGCGAGGGTAAAATGGCTGACCTCCGCGCCAGCATAGGCGGCGCTTGCAGTCGCGACCACAAGCGCTGCAACCAGCAACAGAAATTTCACCTTCATCCTCGCACGGCACTCATCCAGTTGCGCTGCGTCGCCCATCGATCGTGTAAGCGGAGACGTCACACGTTATTTCGGCGCTTCCTGCAGGTCATTCCGCGTCGACCGTTTGGCGGGCGTGCGATCTGGCGAAATTCCATATGGCTGATCCGGGGACGGCGTTTGGTAGCCCGGCGGTGGATCGGTCAGGTTCGCCCGGGGTGGCTCGCCGGTGAACGTGCCGTATTCCTCTTTTTTGAACCAATCGAGGCTCAATAGCCCATTTCCCTTTTTCGTCTCGATTCCTGGCGAGGTGGACGCTGCACTGGAATGGCTTCCAGGTGGGATCAGCTCATCCGGCCGCAACGGCCGGCCCTCTTCCATGACTGGATCGGAGAAGGGTGAGGCGGGTTTCTTAGTAGTGCCTGCCTGGCGTTTCTTGAAGTCGGGGTCCTGCGGCCAATTCGGTGCGGGCGGCTTATCGGTCGCAATCGGCGGCGGCAGATTACGATTCGGCGGCACGACCAGCGGCGAACGCTCGCTGTAATTGATTTCGTACTCCGGATGATCGGGATCGGGCAGGCCGATCGCCTTGAAAACTTTCGAGGTAAACGATCCGCCGGAGGGATCATCATAATCGCCGGCCCGGGCAACTGAGGCCGAAGCGCAGGCCATCCCGACCGCGAGCGCAGCGGCGAGGCCGATCTGCGCGATTGGCGCGCGGCAACACACGCCGCCGCTGCGACTGGTCAAGGCGAAACCGACGATGCGATGCAGCGCCATACCCCTCACCCCAAGCTTGCCCCCTCTTCACCCCAAGGAGGCCCCTCTGAACGCACCCGGCCGCACGACCCAGAAAGTATAAATAAATCAAGCTCAGCAGCAGCTTATCGCCCGCGATCAGGGCGCTTTTGCGGCGCTGCCTAACAGCGATTCATACAGCAGCACCAGCACACCCGCAACAATCGCCACGTCGGCGAGATTGAACACGTACCAGCGAAACTCGAAGCCGGCCGTTTCGATGTGGAAAAGCACGAAATCCATGACGCCCGGCCAATGCAGCCGATCAATCGCATTGCCTATCGCGCCGCCGATAATAAGCCCGAGGGCTCCAGCCGTGAGACGCCACGTCGCACGCGCAAGCCAGGCCCACAAGAGAACAACCGCGGCGAGCTTGAAAGCGAACAAGGCCCATACGCCGGTCGGGCCCTGGTGCGGAAATAGCCCGTAACTGATGCCGGTATTCCAGGTCAAAACCAGATCGAGGAATGGCGTAACCGCAAACCGGCCGCGATTGGCGAGGTCGAAGTCCAACAGCAGCCAGAATTTCAAGGCCTGGTCGACAAGGCATGTGAGCACCGCAACGCTCACGCCAAGCGCGCTTAATCGTCCCCACACATAGGAATTTGCCCACGGCTGGGGCACTGCATCGCTCAACGCTACCCCCTACTCCGCCGCGCGGCGCATCGCTTCCCACTCGCGCAGCGCCTGGGCATCGCGTGGGGTGACATCGGGGAATTGCGGATCGAGGCCGACCGCGGGAGAAATCTTCCACGAGCGCGCGCATTTACGGCCCTCGGCCAGGCGCGGAACGACCGCGACCCCCGGTACGTCGGGCAACCGGAAAGCCTCGGCCGGACCATCGCCCTCAACCAGAACCGCGCCCGAAGTGATGCACAATTCGGCGAGATCGACGTCCACCGCCGCCGCGAACAGCCCCGGATCGGCAACATGAATGATCGGATTTGCCTCCAGCGCGGAGCCGATGCGCTTGTGCGCGCGCTCGATTTCCAGTGCGCCGGTGACGACGCGGCGAATGGTACGCAGCTTGCGCCATTTCTCGGCGAGCGCGTCGTCCCGCCAAGCGGCGGGCGCCGCCGGAAACAATTCGAGATGCACCGACGGCGCGGCCGGATCGCGCGCGAGCCACGCTTCCTCCGCTGTGAAACAGAGCATCGGCGCCAGCCAGCAAATCGTCGTGCGGAACAGATGATCGAGCACAGTGAGGCAGGATTTGCGCGTAAGTGACGAATACGGATCGCAATAAAGCGCATCTTTGCGGATGTCGAAGTAGAACGCCGAGAGGTCGGCGGTCATAAACGCGTTGAGCGCGGCAAAAATCCGCTTGTAGTCGAAATCCGCATAGGCCGCGCGCACCAGCCGGTCGAGCTCGACCATCCGGTGCAGCATCAATCTCTCGAGTTCAGGCATGGCCTCGGGCGCGATGCGGTCGGCGGCATGGAAATGCGCCAGATTGCCGAGCATCCAGCGCAGCGTGTTGCGCAGCTTGCGATAGGTGTCAACCGTCGTTTTTAGGATTTCCGGGCCGATGCGCAGGTCATCGGCATAATCGGCGGCGCAGACCCACATGCGCAGAATGTCGGCGCCCGCGGCGTGCATGACGTCTTGCGGCGCGGTGACATTCCCCAGTGACTTCGACATTTTGCGCCCGTCCTCGTCGAGCACGAAGCCATGGGTGAGCACGATGTCGAACGGTGCGCGACCGCGCGTGCCGCAGCTTTCCAAGAGCGAGGATTGAAACCAGCCGCGATGCTGGTCGGAGCCTTCCAAATACATCACCGCCTCGCCGCCGCCGTCTGCTTTGCGCTTGATATGAGCGAGCGCCGGAAAATGCTGCGGGTCCTCGAGCACGAAGGCATGCGTCGAACCGGAATCGAACCAGACATCGAGAATGTCGTCGACCTTCTGCCAGCCTTCGTTGGCACGCTTGCCAAGAAAGCGCTCGCGCGCGCCGGGTTTGTACCAGGCATCCGCGCCTTCTTGCTCGAAGGCTTCGATGATGCGGACATTGACGTCGGGATCGCTGAGCATGTCGACCGATCCGTCGGGCTTTTCTTTGATGAAGAGCGTGATCGGCACGCCCCAGGCGCGCTGGCGCGAGATCACCCAGTCGGGGCGGCCTTCGATCATTCCGTTGATGCGGTTCTCGCCCTGAGCGGGGACCCAGCGAGTTGCCTCGATCGCGGATAGCGCCCGATGGCGCAATGTGTCGCCATGGCGATCGATATCCTTGTCCATCGCGATGAACCATTGCGGCGTATTACGAAAGATCACCGGCTTCTTCGATCGCCACGAATGCGGATATTGATGCTTGAGGCGGCCGCGCGCGATCAGCATGCCCGCGGCGACCAGAGCCTTGATGACTGCCTCGTTGGCGTCGCCTTTCTCACCGGTGTCAGTCAGTATTTGCTTGCCGGCGAATCCGGGCGCTTGCTCGGTGAAGCGGCCATCGGCATCGACAGTGTAGGGAATGGTGGTGTTGATGCCCTGGGCGGAAAGCTTGGCGGCGTTGGCGGTCCACACGTCGAAGTCGTCGCGGCCATGCCCTGGCGCGGTGTGCACAAAGCCGGTGCCGGTGTCCTCGGTAACGTGATCGCCTGGGAGCAGCGGCACCGCGAAATCATAGCCGCCCAAGCTTTTGAGTGGATGATCGCACAACAGCCCCGACAGTTTTTCCGTCGCTACCCGCGCCACCTGCTTGAATGCGGTGACGCGCGCCTGCCGAAACACATCAACCGCCAGCTTGTCGGCCAACAGGAAGCGGTCTCCTACCTTGGCCCAGTTGTCCGAGGGAGCATCCACTATCTGATAAAGGCCGTACTCGATTTTCGGCGAGTAGCTGACGGCGCGATTCCCGGGAATGGTCCATGGCGTCGTCGTCCAGATTAAAACTGAAACTCCTCTGAGATCGGGCGCTTGCGGATCCGAAGAACGCGACTGTCCAGTCTGCAGCGGAAATTTCACCCACACCTGGTCGGAGACATAGTCCTCATACTCGACCTCCGCCTCGGCAAGCGCAGTCTTCTCGACCACTGACCACATCACCGGCTTCGAACCGCGATAGAGCGTGCCGTTGGCGGCGAATTTCATTAGCTCGCGCGCGATCTGCGCTTCGGCGAAATAGTCCATGGTCGTGTAGGGATGCGCCCAGTCGCCGACAACGCCGAGCCGCTCGAATTCCTCGCGCTGCACCTTGATCCAGTGCTCGGCAAATTGCCGGCATTCGCGGCGGAATTCGACCAGAGCCGCGGGATCTGAGAGGTCCGGCTTCGCCTTGCCCTTGGCGCGATAATTCTCTTCCTCGATTTTCCATTCGATCGGCAGGCCATGGCAGTCCCAGCCCGGCACGTAGTTGGAATCGAAGCCGAGCATCTGTTGGCTGCGCGTCACCACGTCCTTGAGGATCTTGTTGAGCGCATGGCCGATATGGATGTTGCCGTTGGCGTAAGGCGGCCCGTCGTGAAGGATAAAGCGTGGCCGCCCGGCCGCCGCCGCGCGCAGCCGCGCGTAAAGCCCGAGCTTCTGCCAGCGCGCCAGAATCTCGGGCTCCTTTTGCGGCAGCCCGGCGCGCATCGGAAAACCGGTCTTGGGGAGAAACAGCGTCTCGCTGTAATCGCGCGCTTTCGGTTCGGTCATTGTCGAGCTTCTGGCCTCGGTTGCGCCTTCTAACAAGACGGGTGCGGTGCGGAAAGGGTCTGCACCGGGCCTTCGGCGCGAGCGAGGAACCGGGCACTCCGCGCTGGCGTTAAGTCCGCGAGATTGAGGCAGGCTTGCCGGAGCGGGAGCCGTTCTTGGACGAGATTCGGGCCGATCATGAGGCCCGCCACGAGCTCACTACCAGCGATCCCCAGCCCGTCGCTAGCGTCAATACTATGTGGACGTCGGCCGGCCGTGGGGCGCTCGTCGGCATTTTTCTGCTCCTGTTTGGCGCCTTCCTTTATGTCGGCCGGCCCATATTGCTGCCGATCATGGCTGCGGCCGTGCTGGCGCTGACGCTTGCTCCGCTGATCAAGGCCGCCAAACGGCGCGGCATTCCGACATGGGTCACGGCGATCGTGATCCTGCTGTTCGGGTTCGGTGCCTTAAGCCTCCTGGCCATGGCGCTCGCCCACCCAGTCAGCCAATGGATCGGCCGGGCCCCGGAGATCGGCGCCAGCCTCAAAGACAAGCTTGCCGTGCTCGATCGGCCGCTTGCTGCTTTGCACGAATTGCAGACTTCCCTGTTCGGCGACAATACCGGAGTGAACGTGAATATGCCGGCTTCGAACGTTGTGGTGCCGGTAGTGGCCTTCGTCACCCCCGCAGCGGCAGAACTGGTCCTGTTCTTCACCACTTTGTTGTTCTTCCTCGTCGGCGAGATCGAACTCCGAAATCAATTCGTCGCCCTGTTCGGCAATCGCGATACCAAGCTGCGGTTCTTGAAGATCATGCGCGACATTGAGCGCAATCTTGCCGCCTATCTCACCGTGGTGACGATCGTCAACATCGGCATCGCCATCATTGTCTCGCTTGGCGCGTGGCTGATCGGCTTTCCCAATCCGTTGATCTTCGGTCTTCTGGCGGGCCTATTCAATTACGTGCCCTATATCGGGCCGGCCCTGATGGTCGTCGTCCTATTTGGTGTCGGACTCGTCACCTTTCCTTCACTCGCGCATGCGCTGATCGCGCCGCTCGGCCTGGTCGCACTCGCGACGCTCGAAGGCCACCTCATCACTCCGACGCTTGTCGGGCGACAGCTCACGCTCAATCCGCTCGTGCTCTTTTTGGCCTTGGCGTTTTGGACCTGGATGTGGGGCCCGATGGGGGCGCTACTCGCCGCGCCACTGTCCATTATCGGGCTTGTGGTTGTGAACCACTTGTTTCCGGCGGACGATGACAGGTTGCCCGAGTGAATGGAACCTTTGCAGCTTTGAATGTATTATCCTGATTAATCCGCAGCTTTGCATTCACGGAGTGATGGCATGGGCAATGCGTCGACAGTTTCCAGCAACATGCGTGACGCCAGCAGTGAAGCGCGCGAGGGCGCGCGCGATTTCGGCAAAGCCACGAGTGCGGCTTCCGGCGATCTTCAGAAAGATCTGCAAACGTTGCGGGATGATTTTGCCCGGCTCGCCCAGCAAGTCGCCGACATCGTCGCCAACAGCGGCAGCGCAGCCTGGGAGCGGGCCAGGTCCGGCGTTGACGGCGTCATGTCCGACGCCCAGGACAAAAGCCGCGAGGCCGTCGATGCGATGCGCGAGGTTTCAGACAAATTCGTCGAGGCCGTCGACGAATCGATCAAGAATCGACCGTATACGACGCTGGCGATCGCGCTTGGACTGGGTTTCCTGTTCGGCGCGACGTGGCGGCGTTAAGACGTGGCGACGTTAAGACGTGGCGGCGTTAAGACGTGGCGATATAAATTGGCGACGCTGATTTGGCGGACTGAGATTTTGGCATCGGCGGACGGCACTGCTGATGCGAAATAAATGGCGCAGCGTCTAACGGAGCGTGCGGGATGTTCAAGACCGTGACGCGTGAAATCACATTATTCATTCAGGCGAGAAGCGGACTCAGCACTTCGGTTGTCGTGTCGGCGATGGTCATTGTGGCCGCGTTGCTGGTCGCCTTGGCGTTTCTCTGCGTGGCCGCCTATGCCTGGATAGCGGTTCAGTTCGGCGCCGAGTTCGCCGGCCTGATTATGGCCAGCGTATTTGTCGTCATTGCGATTATCGCGGCAATCGTCTGCGCGTCGGCGCGCCGGCGCGCCCGCGAGCGCGCCATTCTCGCTCGCGCCGCGCGCGCTCATTCTCCGTCCTGGCTCTTTGATCCGAAAGTTCTCGGCGTGGCCGTCGAAGCCGGCCGCACAATCGGTTGGCAGCGCATCGTACCGGTGGCGTTGCTCGCTTTCCTCGCCGCGCAATGGGCGCGCGAACACCGCGACAAAGCCGACCGGCAGCATTTTTAGATCGGCGACGATCAGATCGGCGGGAACGCGTCGCCGGCCCGGGTTAAAGCTTCGTGGGCAAGCCGGCTATCTTCTTTCATCTGACGCACCAGATCGTTTGCTGACGCGAACATCGCTTCGTCGCGCAGCCAGGCAATGAAGGCGACATCGATATTAGCGCCGTAGAGATCGCCGGAAAAATCAAACAAGAAAATCTCCAGAAGCACCGCGCCGGTGTCGAACATCGGCCGTCGACCGAAACTCGCCACTCCTTCGTATCGTCGCCCCGCAACCGCCGTGCGCACGGCATAGATACCGTGACGGAGCGCGCAAGCGGGATCGACCTGCAGATTAGCGGTCGGAAAGCCGAGCTCATGCCCGCGCTTGTCGCCGTGGATGACCGTTCCGGAAATGAACCACGGGTAGCCTAACAATTCCGCCGCGTCGTCGAGCCGTCCAGCGGCAAGCGCCGCCCTGATCGGCCCCGACGACACCGGGCGGCCGCCGTCCGACAATGGCGGAACGATATCGACGGCGAAGCCGTGCTGCTTGCCTTGCGCCTGCAGAAACTCCGGCGAGCCGGCGCGATTAGCGCCAAAATGAAAGTTGAAACCGATGGCCGCGCCGCTGATGGCGAAGCGGTCGACAAGAACGCGCTGGACGAATTCTTCGGCGCTCAGTTTGGCGAGATCGGCATTGAAGGTCAGTACTATCGCGCCGTCGAGCCCGGTAGCGGCGAGCAAGCGCAATTTGGCGGCTTCGGGGGTGAGCCGGAACAGCGGCTCATCGGTACTGAAGAACGCGCGCGGATGCGGTTCGAAGGTGAGCGCAGCGGAAGGCTTGCCGAGCGCGCGCCCCCGCGCCAGTGCCGCCGCGATCACCGCCTTGTGGCCGCGATGCACCCCGTCGAAATTGCCGATGGCGACCGTCGCGCCGCCGAGCGCCTCGCCAGGCGCAAAATCGCGCACGACCTGAAAGTTTGGCGCCGCCATCAGCGTCTCACCAGACCAGTTCGCGCATCACGCCACGCGGCATGACGCCGGCGGCGGCGAACATTGCATTGAGCGCCATCAGATCCGGCGCCTCGCGCGAACCATATTCTTCGGCGTGGATGCCCGAAGTGACGAACATGCAGTCCAGACCCAGCGCGGCGGCGCCTTTGAGATCGGTCCGTACCGAATCGCCGATTGCCAGGACACGTTGCGGGCGCGGGGTTTTGCCGCCGCGCTGGGCAGCGGCCGTGGCGATCGCGAGGTCATAGATCGGCGCGTGCGGTTTGCCGCAATAGAGCACTTTGCCGCCGCGCGCAGCATAGGCGTCAGCCAGCGCGCCGGCGCAGTAGACCAGCGTATCACCGCGCTCGACAACAATGTCAGGATTGGCGCAAACCATGAACAGCGATCGCGCGTGCAGTGCCGCCAGCAGATCCCGATAACTTTCCGGCGTCTCGATCGTGTCGTCGAACAGACCCGAGCACACGACATAGTCGGCGGTCTCGGCCGCAGCGAGCCGGACGTCAAGCCCGGCGAAAATCGATAGATCGCGCTCGGGACCGAGGTGAAACACGCTCTCGGGCAGGCGGCCTTTGACAATGGCGCGGGTCACATCGCCCGAACTTGTGATTGCGTCATAGGCCTCGCGCGGGATTTTCAGGCGGTCGAGAATGCGGGCCACCGCCTCGCCCGAACGCGGCGCGTTGGTGATCAAGATCGCCGTTCCGCCGCGGGCGCGAAAGCGCATCAAAGCCTCGCATGCGGCTGGAAACGCGGCGAGCCCGTTGTGCATGACGCCCCAGACGTCGCACAACAGCACGTCATAGTCGCGCGCCAGCGGCTCAAATCGTTCGATAAAATCGGCCACGGCGGCTAATCTACGCGGCCTTGCCCGTGAAACGAAGCAGTGCTTGCTGGTCTACTCGCATGATCCTGCGCACGGACTTTAGCTGTGCCCCATGCCGGCGCGGATGAGCGGAGTGAAACTGGCGGCGTTCTGCTCGTTCGCTTTGGCGTCCGCGCTTTCCAACGCGCCCGCGCGCAGCGGCCGGGGCGGCGAGAACAACACGCCCTGGCCGAAACGAACGTCATAGTCGAGAAGATCAATCACCGTGTTTTCATGCTCGATCCGATCGGCAATCAGATCGATCCCGAAGCGGCCCAGCGACTCGGAAAAGTCGGCGGGTCGAATGTCGGCCGTCAGCGTCCCAAGCCGGTTGAACAGGAGCGGCGCCGGCACTTTGACGAAACGGAAGCCGCGCTCGTTCAACTCGTGGGCATTGACGCGAAGATCGGTGAGGTTGTCCATCGAAAAGCGGAAGCCGCGTTCGGCCAGCGCAGCGAGACTGGCGTGCTCCATCGTTCCCATGGCGCGAACGGCACTCTGGGCGAATTCGAATACCAGCGCCGCGGCAATGGCGCGATTGGCATCCATCAGTTCGAGAAATTTCGAGAAGCCTGGATCCGCGAGCGTCGCCAGCGCCAGATTGCAGAACAGGCCGACCTCGCGCTTTTGCAACAGCAGGCGGCGCACGATCTGCACGCTCCGCGCCGCGGCAAGGTAGTCGACTTTGGGTATCAAGGCCGCGGCTTCGGCGTCGGACAGGAACTCGCCTGCGGCGACGAGCTCGCCGCCGTCGGTTTTCACTCGCGCCAGCGCCTCGTAATAGCGCAGCTTACGCTGCGGCAACGTCACGACCGGTTGCAGGTGAAGTTCGATCTCGCCTGCGGCGACCGCCTTTCGCAGCGCTCCGGAAACCGCATCGCGATCGAACCCTGCGAACGGTGCCGTCTTGCCGTTGGTCGGAACCGGCCGCGAAGCCGAGGGAGCGAATTGCAGACGCGCGATAGCGGGCGCATTCGCCAGGCGTTCAACGCCGACGATGCCCGGAAGGTCTTCGACCTCGACTTCACGCTTGCTCGCGTGCTCGCCGAGCACCGCCTCGTGCGCCGCGACCGAACCCGAAAGCGTCTTGACCGCACTCGAGAGCCGTTCGACTTCCTCCGTGAGCGGCTGCGAACTCGCGACCGCGCGTTCGACCGCGGTCTCGACCTTGGCTTCGATTGCGCTCAAGCGGCGCCCAAACTCGGCAAGCTGACTCGCCAGGTCGCCTGACCCGCGGGCAAGTTTGGCGAGCTGATTGCTGCTTTCGAGGCGATCGTGCCTGCGGGCGGCGACCGCGTAATAGACCGCGAATGCGGTGAGTGCCCCGAGCCCGGCCAGCGCCGATTCCGCGCCGGTAAAGCCGAAACGCGCATAGACCGCCGCGCCGAGCAAGGCAGCGATCAGTACCATGCAGGCTGCGATTAAGAAGGCGCTAATGCGCACCATGTGACCGACAAACCTCTTCTTGAACCTCGCCGAATGCTACCAGTGTTCACAAGCGCAAGGCAGCCTGCAAGTTCCGAAATTGCGCATGCTAAACGTAGCGAATGTCCGGCCCCGCTTTTATAAGGGGCAAATCTGACGAGCGATTAACGAGATGCCCGAAAATCTTGCCGCCACCGCGCCGGCTTCGGCGCCAGCCGCCGGCTTGATCCGCTGGATCGAGCGCCGGCCGGGCACCGCCTTTGGCGGCTTCCTGGCCATGCATTTCGTGGTTTGGACGGTGTTGCCGGCGTTGCTCTACGTCAATCTGCCGCTCGATCTCATCGAGGCGCTCGTTTACGGGCGCGAATGGCAACTTGGTTACGACAAGCTGCCTCCCTTGCCGTGGTGGCTGATCGAAGCGGTGCATCGCGCCTTTGACGCCGATATCGCCTATTACGCGACCGCGCAGGCGACGGTCCTTGTCGCTTTCGCGCTCGTGTTCGCCTTGGCGCGACCGCTGGTCGGCGCGACCGGCGCGCTGATCGCGGTGCTGACCATCGATGGACTGCATTATTTCCAATACACCGCGGTAAAATTCAATCACGACGTCATTCAACTGCCGTTTTGGGCGCTCGCCGGTTACGCCTTTCATACCGGGCTTAGACGTGGCGGCCTCGGCGCGTGGTGCTTGCTCGGCTTCGCCATGGGCGGCGCACTGTGGGCAAAATATTTCGTCGTGGTGCTGGCGGTGCCTTATGCACTGTTCATGGTGTTCGACCGCCAGGCGCGCCGCGCTCTCGCCACGCCGGGGCCGTGGCTTGCTCTTTGCGTCACACTAGTCGTCGCAGCGCCTCACATCGTCTGGCTGTTTCAGAGTGATTTTCTCCCCTTCGCTTACGCCAGTCATCGCGCCACGCCAGTTCGCGGCTGGTTTGATCATTTGCTCCATCCTGCCGTTTTCTTTGGCAGTCAGATCTTTTTCCTGCTGCCATCGCTTTTCATCGCCGCGGCAATGTTCTGGCCCGCTGAGGGGAAAAAAAGCCTTGTCGAGCCGTTCGATCGCCGCATCGTAACGCTGCTCGCCTTCGGCCCGGCGCTGACGATGATCGCGCTGGCGGCTGTGACCGGCCGGGGCGCGGTGGCGATGTGGGGCTATCCGCTGTGGCTGTTTCTCGGACTGTGGCTGGTGATGGCGGCGCGCGTCAGCTTCGATACGGCGCGTCTTACTCGCATTATCGGCGCCTGGGCGATCGTGTTTACGATCTTCGTGCTGGCGTTCATCGCCAATTATCTGGTGTTGCCGCCGCTCGACCGCCGCTATCGCGCCGTGCTGTTCCCGGGAGACAAGCTTGGCGAAATGCTGACGGCACGTTTTCACGACGCCACCTGTCGTTCGCCAGATTGCTCGTCGCTGCGCTACGTGATCGGATCGATGTGGGACGGCGGCAATCTGGCGCATTATTCGCCGGATCAGCCGCAGGTGCTGATCGACGGATTGCCGGCGCGCGCGCCCTGGATCGATCTCGACGATCTGCGCGACAAAGGCGCGGTGCTGGTGTGGACGCAAAGCGATCCCCACCAAATACCACCAGCGTTTGCGGCGATTGCACCTGGCGCCGAGCTCGGCGCGCCGTTCGATCTACCGATGCGCCGCGGCGACGGCACGGTCCATGTCGGCTGGGCGATCTTAAAGCCGCAGTAATTTACCTCTCCCCGTTTACGGGGAGAGGGAGTTCTACGCCACCGCCTTTATTGCCCCGCCGACCTTGTCGAATATTTCGTCGATCTGCGCTTCGCTCACGATCAGTGGCGGCGACAAGGCAATGGTTTCGCCAGCCACGCGAACCATGACGCCCTCTTGCTGGAACGCGTGCTCCATCACCTGATAGGCGCGCAAGCCGGGCGCGCCGGCGCGCGAGGCAAGATCGATGCCGACCGCGAGCCCGACGGTCCGAATATCGAGCACACCCGGGAGCCCGCGCAGCGTCATCGCCGCGTCGGCGAAGCGTGACTCGAGGGCCTTGGCGCGGGCAAACAGTTTTTCGTCACGGTAAAGCTCGAGTGTGGCCAGTCCGGCGGCACAAGCGAGCGGATGCGCGGAATAGGTATAGCCGTGGAACAATTCGATGACATGTTCCGGTCCGCGCATGAAGGCCTCATAAATGCCGTCGCGGGCGATCACCCCTCCCATCGGCACCGCGCCCGAAGTGATCCCCTTCGCGAAGGTGATCAGATCCGGCACCACGCCATAGCGCTCGGCGGCAAAGGCATAACCGAGCCGTCCGAAACCGGTGATCACCTCGTCGAAGATCAAGAGGATGCCGTGGCGATCGCAGATGGCGCGAAGCCGCTGCAGGTAGCCTTGCGGCGGCGGCAGCACGCCGGTCGAGCCGGCCATTGGTTCGACAATCACGGCGGCGATGGTCGAAGCATCGTGCAATGTGACAAGGCGCTCGAGTTCGTCGGCAAAATGCGCGCCCCATTGCGGCTCGCCCTTGGTGAAGGCCTGATGCTCGCGGCTATAGGTCGCCGGCAGATGATCGACTCCGGCCAGAAGCGAGCCGAAGAATTTGCGGTTATTGACGATGCCGCCGACCGAAATGCCGCCGAAGCCAACGCCGTGATAGCCGCGCTCGCGACCGATCAATCGGGTGCGGCTGCCCTCCCCGCGCACATTATGATAGGCGAGCGCGATTTTCAGCGCGGTGTCGACCGCTTCCGAACCCGAATTGCAGAAGAACACCCGGTTGAGGTCGCCCGGCGCCAGCGCCGCCACCCGGCCGGCGAGCTCGAACGCCGCCGGATGCGCAAACTGGAAGGCTGGCGAGTAATCGAGTTGTTCGGCGGCGCGCTTAATCGCCGCGACGATCGGGTCGCGGTTATGACCGGCATTGGTGCACCACAGCCCCGCGGTGCCATCGAGTAGCGCGCGGTTGTCGGCGCTGTAGTAATACATGTCCTTGGCGCGGACGATCAGGCGTGGCGAACGCTTGAAGCTGCGATTGGGCGTAAACGGCAGCCAGTAGGATTCGAGATCGTTTGGTGCCGTCACTGTCGCGAGGCGCGTTTGGGCCATGTCACTCGCCATGTCACTCACCATGTCACTCTCCGGCATCGTGCCCGGCATAGGCGCGGGCCGTCCGATCCTATCGCTTGCCGCTGCGTGATGCGACTGCTACGACCGCGAAATTGCAGATAGGCTCCAGCGAATGGCCGACAAAGCGGAGAAATCGAACAAGCTCAAGCCGCGCCTGCCACGGGGGCTCGCCGATCGCAGCCCTGGCGAAATCGCGGCCACGCGGCAGATGATCGAGAAGATCCGCGCCGTCTACGAGCTTTACGGCTTCGAGCCGGTGGAGACGCCGGCGATCGAATATACCGACGCGCTCGGCAAGTTCCTGCCCGATCAGGACCGGCCGAACGAAGGCGTGTTCTCGTTCCAGGACGACGACGAGCAGTGGCTGTCGCTGCGCTATGATCTCACCGCACCGCTCGCGCGCTATGTCGCGGAAAATTTCGACACGCTGCCGAAGCCCTATCGCAGCTACCGCGTCGGCACCGTCTTTCGCAACGAAAAGCCCGGCCCCGGCCGCTTCCGCGAATTCATGCAGTTCGACGCCGACACGGTCGGTTCCTCGTCTCCCGCCGCCGACGCGGAACTGTGCATGATGGCCGCCGACACGATGGAGGCACTCGGCATTCCACGTGGCAGTTATGTGGTGAAGGTCAATAACCGAAAAATTTTGGATGGCGTGTTGGAATCGATCGGACTTGGCGGCGAAGCGAACGCAGCGAGGCGGCTGACCGTTCTACGTGCATTCGACAAATATGATCGCCTCGGGATTGAGGGAGTTCAGCATCTACTCGGTGCTGGTCGAAAAGACGAAAGCGGGGATTTCACAAGAGGAGCGGGATTGAATCCTGATCAAATAGGGACGTTAGTTCAATTAATTGGAGCGGGGAATCAATCATGGGCACCAATAAATAATGAAACCGATTTACCGACTGGCGACGAATGGATCGTACCAAAAGAAATCTTGCTGAAGGAACTTCCAGATGAGGCAATGAAAAATGCGCCTGCTCGATCGTACTATTCAAGTCGAGGTTTGATGGAACGGTGGGCGCTCCACCTGAAGAGTAGTCAAGCAGGCCAGGAAGGGCTTCGCGAACTCAACAATATTCTCACGCTATCCGAACGCGCTGGTTACGGTTCGCGCCGGATCATGATCGATGCATCCGTCGTCCGCGGCCTCGAATATTACACTGGGCCCGTGTTCGAGGTGGACCTGACCTTCTCGACCGATAGCGAAGACGGCTCGCCGCGTTTCGGCTCGGTCGGCGGCGGTGGGCGTTATGACGGCTTGATTTCGCGCTTCCGCAGCGAGCCTGTTCCGGCCACCGGCTTTTCCATCGGCGTGTCGCGACTTCTGGCCGCGCTCGAATATCTCGGCAAGGTCGATCTTAAAACCGAACGCGGGCCGGTCGTGGTCACGGTGTTCGACCAGGATCGCATCGCCGACTATCAGAACATGGTGGCGAAGCTGCGCAATGCCGGCATTCGCGCCGAGCTTTATCTCGGCTCCGGAAAATTCGGCCCGCAGATGAAATATGCCGATCGGCGCAATTCGCCGTGTGTCGTCATCCAAGGTTCCGACGAAAAAGCGCGCGGCGAAGTTACGATCAAGGATTTAATCATTGGCGCCGAGCTTGCCAAACAGGAAAAAGGCCGCGAACAGCATTTGCAGAAGCAGGCCGAGGCGCAGCGCTCCGTGCCGGAAGAAAAAATGGTCGAGGCGGTGCGTGAAGTGCTGGCCCGGCATGGACTACGCTAGATTGACCTGCGCTGACGAGCCTTCCGCTCAGAACTCCGCGTGCACACGCGCGCCGATCACCGAGACCGGGCCGCGGTCGCGGTTATAGGCCGGATTGACGATAAACTGATAATCGAGCGTCACGGTCGAAGCGAACAGCGGGAACGCATAATAGGTCTCGATAATCTGTTCGGGACCGGGATGCGGTAGCATGCCGTCGCCGATCAGAAGGCCGAGCCCGCCGTCATTGAGGAATTGCTGGTGCACCCCGGAAATCGCATTGACGATCCCAGCGAGCCCGAACGTATCGTCCGGCCGGCCCCATTGTTTGCCTTTGAGCGAGAGCCCGGCTGCTACGGTGCGGTCGATATCGGTAACATCGAACGGTTCGACGGAGCCGTCGGCCCAGCCGGCGCGCATGAACGCGCCGAGATCGCTGGTTATTTCCTGCTCGAGATTCATGCTCACCCCGCCACGGCTTTGGTATTTGCGAACTGCGGCGATGTTTGCGGGGGTGCCCGTAGCTTGCGCGAGATTAATGGCATCCTGAAAACTGCCCATGTTGCCGCGACTGAGAAATCCGGTAACGGCAATTTTGCCGGGATGCCCCCAGAGTTCATAACGGCGTTCGATTTCGCCCACCCACTGAAATTGGCTGAATGTCGTGTCGAGGTCGATGCTGCCGGGAACAGTCGAGAGAACAAATGCGCCGCCGCGCAAGGTCCAGGCGCCCTGATACCACTCCGCCGCCGCGCCATAGGTCAGGCCCCAGGCGTCGCCGGCAAAATCGAAGGTGCCGGTGTCGATCAGCGCCCAATTCAGGAAGTCGCGTTTGGGATCGTGCGCATATTTGTTCGTGTCAAATACGTCGCTGATAGCGAATTTACCGACAGTAAAAACAAGCCGGTTCGCGGATTGCGATCCGCCAAACTGATTTGGCCCAGCTTCT
Source organism: Xanthobacteraceae bacterium (assembly GCA_049286035.1). Classification (GTDB taxonomy): domain Bacteria; phylum Pseudomonadota; class Alphaproteobacteria; order Rhizobiales; family Xanthobacteraceae; genus BOG-931. The sequence continues at coordinate 1,701 of JBAQBC010000174.1, read as the reverse complement.
ACTTTTTGGGTATCGCCGCCGAGATTGACGGTCTGCCTGACGAACGCGCGCGGGATGCGGGCATACGGCACCGACTCGCCACGCTTTAGTGCTTCGCCGCTTGGAAATCCGGCGATGCCGGTTGTGGCGTTGAGGCCAAAACCCTGATCGATCTCGGGATCGATCCAAAACTCGGCGCCTTGCCATAATCGTACGCCCAAATACGCCGTCGCGTCCCAGGTCTCGCGGCCCTGGTTGGGGATTAAGCTGTTCTGCCCGACATAGGGCGAGCGGAACGGCGGCGCATAATTCTCCACGAACGTCGTCTGGCCGTGCACGGCAAACGCACCGAGGTCGAGTCCTTCGAGCCCCTTGGTGAAGATTTGCGGGTCGATGCCGTCGCGGCCGAGCCGGTAATCCAAGCCGATCCGCACGGTGTGCACGGCGAGATCCGAACTGAAGTTCTGCGCGCCGGCCGGAAAGGTTACGCCGCGCGAGCCATAACCGGTATAGAGATATTCGAGCCGCGCCATCCAGCGCGGCGTCAGCGCAACTTCGACGCCAGCACCAACCGCGCCGCCGATCCGCGGCACCATGAAGAGATTCTCGACAGTGCCGGCCACCGCCGTGCCGCCAATCGCGGCGCCAGCGACTTGCGTGCGCGAAAACTCATCGAAGCTATAGGCGAAGCCGCCGGTCGCATAAAACAGCCAATGGCCCGGCGCGTAGCCGATGCGGCCGCGCACCGTGCCTGACATTTGGACTTGATCGCGATAGATCGCCTGGCCGATCAGCGGCGAAGCGATGGCCTGGCTGGCGCCGAGCACGCTTGGAAACGACACGTCGGCCTCGGCGCCGAGCACGATGCGCGACGGCAGCATGTAATTGTAACCGGCCTGGAAACCGAGCAGGTAACTGCCTCGGCCGGTGGAAAAATCGTAACCCTGGAAAAGATCGAGCGAGCCGGACGGGCTTGGTGTTGCCGCACCGGCTTGCGTCGCGGTCCAGTTCGAAAATCCGGCCGCATAGCCGAAATGGCCGCCGGCATAGAATCCGGTCCAATCGTCCGCAGCCGATGTAACCGCCACCGGCGGCGCCTTCGTTGGCAGCGCACGCGACAGATCGGCGGCATCGGCGGCACCTTCACCCCAGCACAGGAATGCCGCGCAGGCGCCGCACGCTGCGGCAAAGGCGCTGACGCCCGGGCTCCGATCCGGCCTTTTTTGAATTTTCTGTAACAATAAGCCCATGACGGCTGCCCACCGCGTGACACTTCATCTCTGTCACCACAGCGGAAGCCCGCCCCACACGCGCACCCCGCGCGGCGGAAGGATGACGTTGCTCAGGCAGGTCTCCTGGCTCGCGGGTCCTCACCGTTGTCCGCCTTCCCAGACTTTGCTCCGCAAAGCCCAGTGGCACATTCGGAAAACAGCTCGCCGCTGACAGTTGCGGGGGCAGCTCCGGACTAGACCCCAAACGCGAGTCGCACCGGATTCCCTTTTGGCCGATCAAACCAACCGGCGCACCTGAACGCTGTGGATTGAAAAAGGGCGCACAGAGTCTGTCAAGACGCTCCGCGTTGATTGCCGGCACTGTGTAGTTTTCCGGCCACGTTGGCTGCGACGCTGCCCAATCGCCGCCCGATTTGAACGGTGCAGCGCTGCGCCCGGCCAACTCATCCACGGCTCTTCGGCCGCAGGCACCGACCCGTCGTGCCAGCTG
>JBAQBC010000173.1:0-7289 GCA_049286035.1 Xanthobacteraceae bacterium | reverse complement strand
GAGATGCGTCGCGAGAACGAGATTGCTCGAGCTTTGAGCCGTCATCCTGAGGTGGCCGCGAAGCGGCCCTCGAAGGATGCGGCCGAGGCGCCGGGGCCGTCGTCCTTCGAGGCTCGTCGCTTCGCGCCGAGCACCTCAGGATGACGGAAATGATACTGACGTGAAATTCGCCGTCCCTCCCCACCGCTGCGAGGGGGGAGGGAAATGAAGGAGGCCGGCGTGAATACCTCACATCTTCAACAGCCGCTTGGCGTTGCCGGAGAGGATCTTGGCCTTGTCCTCGTCGCACAGCGGCACGTCCTCCATCCATTTGGTGCCCGGCGGGTTCGGCACGAACGGCCAGTCGACCGCGAACAGGATGCGGTCGATGCCCATTTCCATCACGCAGCACAGCAGCGCCGGATTGGAAAAATTGCCGCTCGTGGTGACGTAGAAATTGTTGCAGAAAATGTCGCGGAAATTCGCGGCTTTGCCGCCAGGACGTTTCAATGTCATGTCGACGCGCCAGACCAGAAACGGCAGCGTCTCGCCGAGATGGCCGAGGATGATTTTCAGCTTCGGATATTTCTCGAACACGCCGGAGAGGACGAGCCGGATCGCGAGCGTCGCGGTCTCGACCGTATAGCCCCAGGTGGCGCGGGTGATCATCGGGAAGTCCTTGGCGTAGTCCTGGTAATAGATGCGCATCACGTCGGACTGCGGCAGCGACGGATGCATGTAGATCGGCAGATCGAGTTTTTCCGCGCGCGCATAGATCGGCCAGAAGCGCGGATCGTCGAGGAAGACGCCATTGGCAAGGCCGTGCAGCATGGCGCCCTTGAAGCCGAGCGCGGCCGTTCGTTCGAGCTCGTCGGCGGCGGCTTCCGGGACGGCGGTGGGGAGCGCGGCGAAGGCGGCGAAGCGCGCCGGATTGCCGGCGACGACTTTATGCAGCCGGTCGTTGACGCGCCGCGCGATGTCGGCCGCGGTGTCGGCGGGAAGTTTTTGCGTCGACGGCGCGCCGTGCGAGAGCACCTGAATGTCGATTCCCGCTTCGTCCATTTCTTTCAGCCGCAACGCGCCGAGATCTTTGAGCCGCGTATATTGCTCGCCGGGCCGGCCGGCCTCGCCGCCGGCAAAGGTCTTTTCCAGTTCGTCGTCCCAGTAATGCTCTTCGATGGCAATGACTGGACAGTGCGGTTTCTTGAACAAGCGGCCCTCCCCTTTTCTGTCGCGCGGCGCGCGGAACGCGGCGTGGTAGCAAGCCGCGGGCGGGGAGTCATCACCAGTGATCCGTCATCCTGAGGTGCGAGCAAAGCGAGCCTCGAAGGATGAACGGCAAAGATAAGCTGGTCCTGCACCTCGGCCGCATCCTTCGAGGGCCGCTTCGCGGCCACCTCAGGATGACGGGAACGACACTTTGCGCGATCATTCGCGGTCCCCCTCCCCGCTATCGCGTGGGAGGAGAAACCGGATGCGCCCGATAATATTCCGCGTCGTCGGCGCTTTGCGTCCAGCCCGCCCGGCCGCGCCACTCAAAATGCCGCGCGCGCATGTCGGCCCCGTAGCGGACGCGAAAGAGCAGCGTGCGCGCCTGCCCGTTGGCGTATTCGTGCACCTCGCCGGGCGGATGCACCACGAAGGCGCCGGGCTTGACGTCGATAGTCTCGCGCGGCGTACGCATGACGCCGCCGCCGCTAAAGCAGAAATAGATTTCGGTCGCGTCGGGGTGACAGTGATAGGGGCTGATCTGGCCGGGCTCCCAGCAGGCCACGGTGAAGTCCCCGTCTTTGACGCGGCCGAGGATTTTCTCGACGTGCTTTGCGGGATTGAACTCGGCTTCGTCGGCGAGCTTGAAGACCTGCATGGGCGCTCTCTCTTACTCTTGGCTGCGACGGCAAATGGCGTGTGGCGAGAATGCGGCAAGCGCCGCGCGAAAGCGAGAGGACGATCGTTTTAGGTCCTTGTCTGAGTTTGATCTTTTCGTTCACTTTTCGTGATCATGCTTGTTCTTTGAGCATGATATTGTCCGAAAATCGGTTCCCACTTTTCGGGATCATGCTGTGCTTGCAACGCTGATCTGTTTGGGGGCAGCATGGCAACGAGGTGAGTCGATTATTTAATGACTTGCGGGCGAGTGACGTAGTGAGCCGATGGGTGACGTGCACTGTGACTTGGGTCACTGATACGGTCACTCATTTAAGGCATCGTTTTCAGGCATTAGGGAGGTTCGGCCTAGCGAGGGCAGCTTAAGCTGCCAAAGGGACACGACCATGGCCCATCGCATGGCTCATCTGGCCGAGAAGGCCCATCTCGATACCGGTACGCTCACGCGTATCCAGTCGGCGGTCATTTTCGGATCGATCGGCTCAGGCCTGCTCGCCTGCGCGCTCGGCGCTTTCATTTACGATATCGGCCGCGCCGTCGCCGCGTGGTAAGTGGTGGCAGTATCAAGTTCGTCATTGCGAGGAGCCCCACAGGGCGACGAAGCAATCCAGCTTCTCCTTGCCCCTGTCTGGATTGCTTCGTGGAGCTTGTCATCAGGCCGGCCACTTCGGGCCGGACCCGTTGGCTCGCAATGACGCTTCAGCACCCTCGCCTTCCGTAAGCCGAGCCTGATAATCTTGCCGGCGCTCACACAACACTGCAATTGGAGAGGCCACGATGGCAAAAGGTTATTGGATTGCGACCTATTTCTCGGTTTCCAACCCGGACGCGCTCGCCGAATACGCTAAGCTCGCCGGGCCTGCGATCACCGCCGGCGGCGGACGTTTTCTCGCCCGCGGCAATGCCGCCAAGGCTTACGAAAAAGGTCTCCGCGAGCGCGTGGTGCTGATCGAGTTCGACAGCGTCGAGAAAGCCGCCGCCGCTCATGACAGCGCCGGCTATCAAGCCGCGCTCAAAGTGCTCGGCAACGCCGTGCAGCGCGATCTGCGCATCGTCGAAGGGCTTTCCTGAACGCAGGTGGACGCGCTCATGCGACGGGCGTTAAAGCATGATCCCGAAAAGTGGATACCGGTTTTCGGAAAAGATCATGCTTAGAGAACAAACAAAAGCAAAATGGCGATCTAAGTCATTTTGCTTCGGTGTCGGCGCAGTCGCGGCTTTCGCCGGCGCCGCAGCTGCGCAGATTCCGGTCTTCAGCGTGCCGCTCGATCGCCCGCAATCTTCCGAGACGTACCGCCGCTTGCCGTTTCGCGATCTGGGAAACGAGATCCGCATCGAGGTGAGTGCGGATCTGCTTTACAGTTTCGAAGACACCAAAGTGCGTTTGAGCGCCTCGGACCTGTTGGCGCAGGCGGCGAACCTGATCTACGAGCGCGCCAAGTCGCCGGTGCGCATCGAGTGCCGCTCCGACCGCACGCCGGCCGCGGCGGCGCAGAAGCTTGCGGACGCCTGCGCCGCGGCGCTGATGCAATATCTGGTCAAGGAGGAAAAGGTCACCAACGTGAAATTCGCCAGCGTCGGGGTGAGCGTACCGCCGCCGGCGCCGCCCGACCCGCGCGATCCGTTCGCGCCGCTGCCGCCGCGGCAGACCAAGGTGCTGATCGTGTTTGGCAAGAAGTGAGTCGCTCGTCATTTCGAGGAGTCACGGCCGCGTCTGTTCAAAGATCTTGTCGCCTTGCAGGTCGATGATCTGACGCGCCTTGTTCACCGTGAACGTCACCGCGTCGTCGTAAGCCGCATAAGCGTCGGCGCGGATGAAGCGATGCTCCTTGCGTACACCGCCGACCTCGCGCTCGATCGTGCCCGCGGTCTGATAATGGCCGTTGTTCTTGTACGGCGCGGGGCGAATGATGAAGCCTTTGTATTCGACCGGATCGGCAAGTTTCGCCGGCTCGGCACGTCGGCCAAAGAGCGCGCTCCAAAACGACATGCCAAATCTCCCTGCCAAGTCTCCGTTACTTACCTTCGCCACCGTGGCTTGCTAGGAATTAGTCTTGCTAGAACCTGATCATACTGTGCGTTCCCTCCCTGCGCATCCCTGAAAGGAACAAACCGATGCCGAAAGCCTATTGGGTGACTGTCTATCGTTCGATCTCGGACCCGCAAAAAGTCGCGGCCTATGCCAAGCTCGCGCCGGCGGCGACCGGCAAATTCGGTGCCCGCTACATCGCCCGCGGCACCGCCAACGAAGCTTTTGAGGCCGGGCAGAAAGAGCGCATCGTGATCTCGGAATTTCCGTCAGTCGAGAACGCGATCGCCGCCTATAGAAGTCCGGATTATCAGGCCGCGCTGAAAGTGCTCGGCGACGGCGCGGTCCGCGACATCCGCATCATCGAAGCGCAAGAATAGAGCATGATCCCGAAAAGTGGATACCGGTTTTCGAAAAAGATCATGCTCAAAACAAACTAAAGCGAAATGCCGATTCAACTCAAAATCATTTCGCTTTATTGCCTGTCAGCGATAGCCGGTGCGGGCGAAATGACGGCGCAGCAGCATGACATTGCGCCGATTGGCGCGGAAGAAAACGTCAAACGCGTCGCCGGCGAGCGGCACCGCGCCGACCAATCCTTCCAGCGCGACATTGGCCGCCATGCGCGCGAGCAGGAGCCGCGGCACGCCGAGGCGAGACGCTTCGTAGAGCAGATAACAGGACAACGCCGAGGCGATGGCGTCGCCGATGCCGGGAACGAGGCGAAGAAGCGATTCGACGCCGAAGCGGACATTGGTGCCTGGCAGGATGAAGGCCGTGTCGAACGCGGTCGCCAGCATGTCGAGCCGGTCGAGCGCGGCGCGGCGCTCCGCCGGATCGTAAGGCCGGACACGGTTCGTGAAACGGAACCCGGAGAAGCCGTGCCCGAACGCGGCATTGTTGGTGAAACTCATTGCGGTTTTACCTTCGGCATTACCCCACCGCGCGCATTAAAGATGGGAAGGCCGATCGCGCGCGCAAGGCGTGAGCTGCTGTTTCACGTTGAGCGCGCAGGCGCGGCGCGATCTTAAAACGCCAAATACAACCAAATAGAGAAAAGACACAAACGACAGGGAACCACCTTAGGGAACAACATTAGGGAGCTTGGCCAATGTCCAATATTCAGATTCTCAACCCCGACAGCCTCGGCAAGCCGCTCGGGCAGTATTCGCAACTGACCCGCGTCAAAGCGTCGGAGTTTTTGTTCATTGCCGGGCAAGTCGGCGCCGACAAGGACGGCAAGGCGCCGGCCGATTTCGACGCGCAATGCGGATTGGTCTTCGCCAATATCGGCGCGGCTTTGTCCTCGCAGGGCGCGAGCTTCGCCAACCTGGTCGAGTTCACGACCTATCTCGTGCACGCCCAGGACATCGCCAAATTCATGACCTATCGCACGCGTGAATTTCCGAAGTTGTTCAAGGGCGGCGCTTATCCGCCCAACACGCTGCTCATCATCGATCGTTTGGTGCGCGAGGAGTTTTTGATCGAAGTGAGCGCGGTCGCAGCGCTATAGGCGCCGAAGGCTGCGTTGAAGTTCCCTCCCCTTTTCAGGGGAGGGATGGATCGCCGAAGGCGATCCAAGGAGCCGTCAACCGCCGCGCGATTGAGGCGTAGGGCGAGAAGCCTTGCGCTTTGGCCTGGTTGTAATAGCCGCGCGAATAAAGCGCGACGGCGCGGCTCTCGTTGCCGCCGGCAGCGCGATAGGCGCCGGCGAGGTAGCGCAGCGCGTAAGTCATGTTGGTCTGCGGATCAAGGAGCCCAGCGACCGAGCCGGTATAGCCCATGGCGCGCGCGGTCGAGAGCCGGATCTGCATCAGGCCGTAATTGCCGGCATGCACCGCGCCCGGATTGCCGCCGCTCTCGCGGCGGATGACGCGCTCGACCAGCGATGCCGGCAACCCGGCCGCGCCGGCTTGTGAAGCCGCCATAGTCGATACGTTGTCGAAGGAGCCGGATCGCGCGTAGCCATTGCCGAAGCTGCTTTGCGGCGTCGCATAGGGCGAAGCAAAATATGGAGAACTGAAACCGCCGGCGAACGCGTCATTGTTTGCGTACGAGTAGAGATGACGCCCGGCGTAATGCACGCCGTGCGCATGGGCATGCCGATAAGAATATCGATGCGCCAGCGCTGACGCTGGGGCGCAACTAACAAATGCAACAGCAGTAATTGGAACGGCGGACGTGACAAGTTTCAACGCGACGCGAAAACAACGCACGACACAACGCATGACACAGCGCATGACTTTGGGCTCCGTGGGAAGCCCCTCACGCACTGCTTGTCGCGGGCGAATCCGGCCGCGCTTCGGCCATTTGATGCAGTTGCAAAGGTTTAGTCGTGGCAGCGGAACGCCACATATGCGGCAGTGCAGGGGGTCGGCGCGCGACTTATTCTGGAAATTTCCGCCGCGCGGTGGTCGTCGCCAGCGGCGCGCCGTTGGCGCCGAGTGCCTTGATCGTAAATTGATAAGTATGGACTTCGCCGGGCGGCGGCGACGGCCCGACAAAGCGTCTCGCAAACGCGCCGCACGGGACTTCGGCTTGCCCGCGAAAATCGACTGCCCCGCCGCCGTGATGAAAGCTCGGCTTGTTGAGGTCGGTCATGTGGAAGTCGAGCTTCGCCGTGCCCGCCGGCACGTCAGTGAGTTGAAAACGCGGCGAGCCGGTGCACCAGGTGAAGGAGGCTGAGAAAGCCAAGGCGCTAGAAGCGCCGAGCGACAGCGCAAGCGCGGCAGCCGCCGATGCAGCAAGATGAGATACTAAGCGCGGTTTAGCCATGGTGGACTCGCTGACTGGGCTGGCACTCGACCGCAGCGAAGCTCGCGAAGCGAGCGTAGGCAGGTCGCGGAGATCAGCGAATACGAAATCAGTTGTCCAGGAATGACCGCAGCTTCCGCGACCGGCTCGGATGTTTCAATTTCCGCAGCGCCTTGGCCTCGATCTGGCGGATGCGCTCGCGGGTCACCGAGAACTGCTGGCCGACTTCTTCCAGCGTGTGGTCGGTGTTCATGCCGATGCCGAAGCGCATGCGCAACACGCGCTCCTCGCGCGGAGTGAGCGAAGCGAGCACGCGCGTCGTGGTCTCGCGCAGGTTGGACTGGATCGCGGCGTCGATCGGCAGGATCGCGTTCTTGTCCTCGATGAAATCGCCGAGATGCGAATCTTCCTCGTCGCCAATCGGAGTTTCCAGCGACAGCGGCTCCTTGGCGATCTTGAGCACCTTGCGCACCTTCTCGAGCGGCATGCCGAGCTTTTCCGCCAATTCCTCCGGCGTCGGCTCGCGGCCGATCTCGTTGAGCATCTGGCGCGAGGTGCGCACGATCTTGTTGATGGTCTCGATCATGTGCACCGGGATGCGGATGGTGCGCGCCTGGTCGGCGATCGAGCGGGTGATCGC
>JBAQBC010000172.1:0-2420 GCA_049286035.1 Xanthobacteraceae bacterium | reverse complement strand
AGCGCGACCGCTTCAACATCGGGCGGCTCCGGCAGCGAGGAGAAGATGACGTCGGTGCGGCCAGCGAGGACGCGCGGATTATCTGCCCAGGTCGCGCCCGCATTGAGATGATGACTGGCTGCTTGTCTCTGTAAGTCATGGACGACCAGCTTGTAGCCGGCCTTTTGCAGGTTGGCGGCCATGCGCCCGCCCATGATGCCCAATCCGATAAATCCCACCACCACGTCGTTCCTAGTCATCCCGAACCTCATTTCCGGTTTTTGGACCCAATACCGCACCGCGCGCTTGCGAGTCTTTTTTGCTGTTCCATCGCTAGTGCCTTTAAGGTGGTCTACATCAGCCGCTCATCGAGCCCGATGAGGTGAAGGGGCGCCTCGCCGGTCAATGCGCGGCGACAGTTCTCAACTGCGCGGCGCAAGCTGATGTCGTGCGCACCGTCACCCTGTGCCGAGTTGTGCGGTGAGGCGATGACGTTCGCCAGATCAAGAAACGGTTGATCAATGCGGAACTGTCCATGGCGTACTGGTTCAACCCACCAGGCATCAATGCAGGCGGTGAAGTTCGTATGCATGACCAAGTGGTCATACAGTGCCCGTTCCTGCACGATCTCGCCACGGGCCAAGTTGATGAGGATGGCATCATCCTTCATACGGCGAAGCGCGGCGGCGCCAATGAGGCCGTAGGTGGCACGGGTGAGCGGTACACTGATCAACAGAACGTCGGCCGCCTCCAGGAGCTCGTTCAGCCGCTCCGGCGTTCCAATCCAGTCCACCCGCTGATCTGTCCGACCACGCCGGTTGATGGCATGCACCCGCATACCGATACCGTGCATCAGTCGCGCAGCCGCGGCTCCGATTCCGCCGAAGCCGTATATTCCGCAGACACGGCCCGCGAGCATGCGGTTCCGCGTGAACTGATTAAACTGGCCACGTTTGAGGTTTTCGTGCTCCAAGACTAGGCGCTTGGCGGCGGCAAGTGCCATAGCGAGAGCGTGCTCGGCCATCGACTCGGCGTAGCCGCCACCGTTAGTTGCCACGGGCACGCCTTCCGGGAGCTCCCCCAACGGAATGAAGTCCACGCCACCGATCATGAATTGGATCAGTCGCGCGCTGTCTAACAGCTTTGCCTCGCCAGGCCGCAGTTCTTTGGAAGTGTTGAATGTCAGGAGCACGCCGGTGTTACGCAGTGCCTCGGTGCGTGCCGTCTCATCGAGCTCGGTGAGATAAACGACAGCGCTTGCGCCAGCGAGAGCGTCGGCGACGATTGCCTTACGTTTCTGGCTCAACGCGAAGGCTACGACGAGTGGTCCACTCAGCTCCATGGCCCTACGAGATTAGCGCAACTCGGCTCACGAAGCCGCGCCGAATTCCTTTGAGTACACCGTCGCTGACTTGGAGCGCAGGCGGGACCTGGTTATCCCGGACGTGACCGTCGGAGTTCAGAACGTCGCCCGTTGTTCAGACGACGAATGTACTCACGTTATTGCGCCGACGGCTCGTATTTATCTCGTTTCACCTTGGTAAGATCGATGCCTTCAATGCGGATGAGACGCGTCTCGGCTTCGCGCCGCGGCGAATGCAGATCTCCCTCGCCATAGAGGTGCGCCATGCCGGGAGTCATTTTGTATGTTCGCACCTTTGCAACCTTGCCCGGCTTTCCATCAGTCGGCTTTTCGACAAGCTGCCAATCCGTCATCTCGGTTTCACCGGTGGCTTGCCCATAGATAGCCCAGCTCGGCCCATGATCATGAGGAGCGCTGGTTTTGGCGCCCTTATAGACGTGGCCGAGTATGCAGAAATGAAGGTCGGGGTCCTCGTAAAGAATCGTGCGTTCCGCATCCACCTCGGGGCCAAGGTGCTTGGCAACAAAGTCCTGATCGGCGCACGCCTTCTCGGTAAACTCGCGGACGCGCTCGCGACCGGCCGGGCCGGCATCCTTGAGAAGCGCGGCCCGGCAATCGGCGGCAAATTGATCCAGCATGTAGGCCATGATGATGACTCCTATTTCGCGGAATTTCGCGGAACTGACTTGACCAAACTGATGCCAACTAAGCGCGTTCCATTCATCTGCTCAGTCGAGTACAGATTTGCCCGGAGTTTACTACCGATATGTTGGAATGAACAAATGCCGCTATTGGCTCATAGCGGACGTACTAATCGCGCTGACGGATGTCTGCTTTCGGCGGAAAGCGGACAAGCGTTGGTGTCGATTCTTGTTTCGTGCTTGACGTGTCTGCTGAATTTTAAGCGCCCGTGGACCAACGGGTGCTAGCAATCACGGAGGATTCAATCGTGTCAGGGGAGTTCACCAATAAGGTAGCGGTTGTCACTGGCGGCAGTCGCGGCATCGGCCGGGAGATCGCAGCCGACCTCGCCGGGGCGGGCGCTCAGACCGTCATCGTGTCTTCGTCGGCTGCAAAT
>JBAQBC010000171.1:0-14211 GCA_049286035.1 Xanthobacteraceae bacterium | reverse complement strand
GCGCATGGTGATGCCGGCATTCGGCGCCTATGCCGGCGGACTCAATATTCGCGACCGCGCCTTTGTCGCCCTATTCGGGGCGCTGTCGTTTACCGCGCATCTGCTCGGCGCCGGACGGCTTTACGCCATTCCGGCAGCGCGCTGCATCGCGGATTGAAAAATTAATTTGTGTTTGGATCCGGCCCGGCGAGATTTGCGCTTTTTGTCCGCGGCTTCGGTTTCGGCTGCTGTATCGCAGCGTCCCAGCCGCCCGGCGGCGCTTTGACCTTGATGGCGTCGTCCGGCTGCGGCTCGGGTTTCCAGCTTTTCACCAGGAGATCCGCGGCGGCGAGCGTCGCTTCGTCGAGCTGCGCCGCAATGTCGTCGCGCTTGTTCGCGGCTTCGACATCGCCCTGTTTCGCGGCGAGTGCAAACCACTTGTAGGCTTCGGAATAATTCTGCGGTTCGCCACTGCCACGCGCGTAGAGAATCGCGAGATTGAACTGGCTGTCGGTAATGCCGCGATCGGCGGCTTTGCGGAACCAGAGCGCCGCGGTGTGGTAGTCGGGCCGGCCGTTGACGCCATCGGCGTAGAGCACGGCGAGATTATGCATCGCTTTGGCGTTACCCTTCGCGGCCGCCGCGAGATAAAGCTCGCGCGCCGCGGCGAGGTCCTTCTTCACGCCGATGCCTTTTTCATAATAGCCGCCAAGCCGGAATTGCGCCGGCGCCAGCCCCTGCTTGGCCGCGAGTTCGAGCCAGTAGGCCGCCTGCCGTTCGTCGCGCGGAACACCGCGCCCCTCGCCGAAGCGCGCAGCAATTTCATATTGCGCCGCCATGTCGCCAGCGATCGCGGCAGCGCGCAACGCCGGTCCGCCGATCGCTGGCGGCAACGTGTCGATCGAGAGCTCGGGAGCACTCATTGCCGCGGTATTTGACGGCGACGGCGGCGCCGACATAGAGGGCATCGGCCGCGGCGGCAGTGAGGCTGTGGGATCGGCAGCGCCGGGCGATGGTGGTTGCGGCGCGGGCGTAATCTTCGGCGCCGCACTCGGAGCGATAGACTGTGTGGTGCCCGGCTGTGTTGCGGGTTCCGTTGTGGCCGCCGGCTCGGCCGGGGAATTTTGCAATGGGTTGCCGCCGGCACTTGCGCCTGGGACCGCCTCGTGTGTCGTCCCCGGGACTGGCGCGATCAGTGGCGTCGGTCCGGATGTGGCGGCCGGCGACGGTTCGTTCTTGCCAGAAGGCTGCACCGATCCGCTCTGCGGCTGTGCCGCGTTCGGTTTTATGTCGGGCGGAGCGGCCGGCTCCGCCGGGCGTTGCCATGGCGCTGACGCGTCTCCGGCGGGCCGGCTGTCCTGGAAGATATGCAAGGCGATCTGCAAACAACCGACCGTGACGAGCACGATGCCGGCCGCGACCAGAAGTTTGCGCAGGCGCGCCGCCTTGTTCTCCGACATTTCGCCGGTCGCGCCGCTGCGCGACCGCCGTCGCCGCCGCGATCTGGAGCGTATCTCATCGTCGCTCGCCGGCGCCGTGGCAGCTTGCGTAGCGCGGCGCGCCGCCGCGATGAAATCTTGCCGCTCGGCCGCCGCGATCAGCTCTGCCGATACCGTGGGTCCGTCGGCTGGCGGCGGTGCAGCCGCGGCCGGCGGCGCCTTCTCGGCGGCTGGTTGCGCCGAGATTTGGCTCCGCGGCGCCCGCATGGCGGCGTCGTGAATATCGCTCTCGATCATCGCCACACGGCCGATCACCTGTTCGACGGTGCCATGAACGGCCTCGAGCGAGTCCTGGGTGCGCAGCTCGCTGCGCTTGATTTCAGCAACATCGCGCGCAATCGCGGCGATCGCGGGTCGCGAGCTTGCACCCGCCGCGGGCGCGGCCTCCGCGCCGCGAAGGTGCTCGATTTGCGCGAGCAAGTCGGTAACGCCGCGCTCGGCCGTGGCGAGATTGCCAAGCCGCGCATCCGAGGCGTCAAGCCGGCCGATCAGCTGCGCAATTCGCTCCTCAAGGCGCTTGAATGCCGACGGATCGGTCGTGAGCCGAACCGATTCGAGCTTCTCCATGATGTCGGACAAAAGCTTCTCAAGGCCGCGCGGCGCGGCGACCTCGGCCGAAGCGTTGATCGCATCGGTGAGCGTATCGATGCGGTTCCCGAGCGCCGAAACCGCCTGGCCGCTGGCCGCGCCCTTGGCAAGATTGTCGATCTTGGCGGCTAGATTGCGCACATCCTCGGCCACCTTGTTGAGCGTATCGTTCGAGGCGACATGCGAGACGATGCCGCGCAACGCGCCGATCGCGGTTTCAAGTTGCCGCAGCGCCGCCGGGTCTTCCCTGGCAATGATCAGGTCAAGCTTCTGCGCCAGCGCCTTGAGCGCTTCATCGAAGCCAACCAGGTTCTCGGCCGTGGTCATGCCGCGCAATGCGTCGCGAACCTCGGCTAGTCCGCGCTCGATTCCGGCGATCGTCTCCGAGTCACCGGTTCGCTCGCGGGAGCGATCAATGCGCCGCGCCAAAGCCTCGACCTCGACGCAGAGCGACTCGACTGCCTTGCGCGGCAGCGCTTCGGTGAGCTGGCGCCTGATCTCGGCAAGATCGCTGCGGAATACGGCGATGACTTTGTCGAGGCCGGTCGATCGCAGCGATTCGATCTGCGCCGTAATACGGCGCAACTGTTCCTCAAGTTCCGCAAATTCCGGAGGCTGTTCGCCTTCGGCTGCCCCGGACGCAAGCTGCGGCGCGGTCGCCGGCGACGGCAGATCCGGATGATCTGAGGCGCCGGAAACCGGCGTGTCGGCGGCGTCGGCAGTGGCCGCATCGCCGGGAAGAGCGCCGTCCGGGCGCAAGGGCCGCCGCGGCTGCACCGGCGCACCCCGCAGTGCCGGCTTGCCGCGCGCCAGTTGCTCAAGCTGATCGGTCAGCCGATCGAGCCGGGCGTAAACGTCGCTCAGTTCGTCGCGCGCCAGGACGGAGTCGCGCGCTGCTGCTCTGTCATCGTCGTATTCGTAATCGCGCCGCGGCGGGCGCGGCCTGGCGCGATGGCGGTAATCATCCTGCGCCGCCTCGTCGGGCCAGCCATAGTCCTCGCCGGAATGGTCGGCTGGCCGCAGCGAGGCGCGGCCATAATCGTCGCTCTGTTCGATCAGTTCGTTGAGCCACTGGCCAACCGAGACGCCGGATCGCCGCGCGGCTTCGCGGGCCGCCGCCACGGTTTCGGGGCGAAGGCCTCTGAGATTCCACGGACCGCCGGATTTCATCGGGCGCAAAACCACTTCGGGAGGAACGTGGATCGCCCTGGTCTCTACCGAAGCCCGCTCGACAGCAAAGCGGAGGGCGCGGTCTTCTGTCCTCGACCGACTTTTCCGGAATTACTGTAAACAAGCGGTTAATTACGGCCCGCCGCGGACCACTGCGGCGAGCAGGCAAGCTATGGCCCGGCCTCGCCATTTCACCGTCGTAGCAGCGGTGTAAATCGGCTAGGGTTTGGCCGCGGCCGACCCCGTTGTCCATCCAGGGCAAGGCTGCAGGTGGCCTAAAGGACAACCGCAAATCCGCTAGAGGCGCTGATGCCGGTCTACAAAGCCCCGGTCGACGAAGTGACATTCCTGTTGCGCGACGTCTTTCGTCTCGATCGCTACAACAACTTGCCCGGTTTTGCCGAAGCGACCCCGGATGTTGTCGAGGCTGTGCTCGCGGAAGCAGCGAAGTTTTCCGAAGCGGTCCTGATGCCGCTCAACCGCGTCGGCGACAAGGAAGGCTGCCGCCGCAATCCCGACGGCAGCGTCACCACCCCGAGCGGTTTCAAGGACGCCTATAAAAAGCTCACCGAAGGCGGCTGGATCGGCGTCTCGTCGCCGGCCGAATTCGGCGGGCAGGGCTTGCCGATCGTCATCAATCAGGCGGTCAGCGAGTTTTTCTCCTCCGCCAATATGGCGTTCGGCATGTATGCGGCGCTTACCGAAGGCGCCGCCGCCGCCATCGCGGTGCACGGCTCGCCCGAACAGAAAAACCTCTATTTGCCGAAGCTCGTGTCCGGCCAATGGGCCGGCACCATGAACCTCACCGAGCCGCAATGCGGCACCGATCTCGGCCTCGTGCGCACGCGCGCCGCACCACAGAGCGACAGCAGCTACAAGATCACCGGCACCAAGATTTTTATCTCCGCCGGCGAGCACGATCTTGCGGAAAACATCGTCCATCTGGTGCTGGCGCGAATCGACGGCGCGCCAGCCGGCACGCGCGGGCTGTCGCTGTTTATCGTGCCGAAATTTCTCCCGGCGGCGAACGGCGGGGTGGGCGCGCGCAATGCCGTCTCCTGCGGCTCGATCGAAGAGAAGATGGGCATTCACGGCAATGCCACTTGCGTGATGAATTACGACGGCGCCACCGGCTGGCTCGTGGCCGAGGCCAATCGCGGCTTGCAGGCGATGTTCACGATGATGAACGAAGCGCGCCTTGGCGTCGGCGTGCAGGGTCTGGCGATGTCGGAGGTCGCCTATCAGAATGCCGCCGCCTATGCCAAGGAACGGCTTGCCGGCCGCGCGCTGACCGGCGCGAAATTTCCGGACAAGGCCGCCGATCCGATCATCGTTCATCCCGACGTGCGCCGCATGCTGATGAGCATGCGCGCCTTCAACGAAGCAGCCCGCGCGCTCGTGGTGTGGACGGCGCTGAAAAGCGACATCGCGCACCGTGCCGCCGCCGCCAAGGAAAAGCAGGTAGCAGAAGATCATCTGGCGCTGCTCACGCCGGTGATCAAAGGTGTGTTCACCGATCAAGGCTTTGCCAATGCGGTGCTGGCGCAGCAGATCTTTGGCGGCCACGGTTACATCGCCGAGCACGGCGTCGAGCAATTTGTACGCGATGCGCGGATCACGATGCTCTACGAAGGCACCAACGGGGTGCAAGCGCTCGATCTGGTCGGCCGCAAGCTGCCAAAGGATGGTGGCCGGGCGTTGCAGGCGTTTTTTGCCGAGCTCACGGCTTACGCCAAAGAGCGCGGTGCCGATCCGGCGATGACGCCCTATGTCAAGCCGGTCAGCCAGGCGCTCGGCGATTTACAGCAGGCAACCATGTGGTTTTTGCAGAACGCGCTCGGCAATCCCGATAATGCCGGAGCCGGCGCGACAGACTATATGCATCTCTTGGGGTTGGTCGCGCTCGGCTATATGTGGTGTCTGATTGCCGAGGCGGCGAAAGCAAAAACCGGCGCTGGAGGTGATGGTGCGACCGACCGGATGGCACAACGCTTGGCCACCGGCCGCTTTTTCATGGAACGAATGCTGCCGGCCACGGCCACGCATCTGGCCCGCATCAAGGCCGGCGCGGCGAGCACCATGGCGCTGCCTGCGGAAGCATTTTAGCGAGCTTCGCCGGGGCGCACCGGACCAGGTATAGGAGAAATTCCGATGCCCGACGCTTTCATCTACGATCACGTGCGCACGCCGCGCGGCCGCGGCAAAGTCGACGGCGCGCTGCACGAGGTCACTGCGCTCAATCTGGCGAGCCAGGCGCTCGGCGCAATTAAAAGCCGCAACAATCTTGACACCACGCTGATCGACGACGTGGTGATGGGCGTCGTCGATCCGGTCGGCGAGGCTGCGGCCGATATCGCGCGCACCGCGGCCCTGGTCGCCGGCTACGGCGATACCGTCGCTGGCGTGCAGATCAATCGCTTTTGCGCGTCAGGGCTCGACGCGGTGAATTTCGCCGCCGCGCAGATCATGTCCGGCCAGCAGACACTTGCGGTCGGCGGCGGCGTCGAATCGATGAGCCGCGTCGGCATTGGTTCGGCCGGCGGCGCCTGGTCGGTCGATCCATCGATCGCGGTCGCGCATTATTTCCTGCCGCAAGGCGTTTCCGCCGACCTGATCGCCACCAAATACGGGTTCTCGCGCGACGACGTCGACGCCTACGCGGTCGAAAGCCAGAAACGGGCGGCGGCGGCGTGGGACGATGGCCGCTTTTCTCGCTCCGTCATTGCGGTCAAGGACGTCAACGGACTGACCATCCTGGCCAAGGACGAGCATATGCGGCCGGGCACGACGATGCAGTCGCTCGCGGCGCTGCAGCCGTCATTTGTGCAGATCGGCGAGCTCGGCGGCTTCGATGCGGTCGCCATTCAAGCTCACCCCGAAGTTGAATTCGTCAATCACGTGCATCATGCCGGCAATTCGTCGGGCATCGTCGACGGCGCCGCCGCCGTGCTGGTCGGCAACAAGGAGGCGGGGGACAAGATCGGGCTCAAGCCGCGCGCGCGCGTGCGCGCCTTCGCCAATATCGGCTCCGACCCGGCTTTGATGCTGACCGGGCCGATCGACGTCACCAAGAAAGTGCTCAAAGCCGCGGGCATGCAGCTTGCCGACATCGATCTGATTGAGATCAACGAAGCTTTTGCCTCCGTCGTGCTCCGCTTCATGCAGGCCTTCGAACTCGACGGCTCCAACCTCAACGTCAACGGTGGCGCTATCGCGCTCGGTCATCCGCTCGGCGCTACCGGCGCGATGATTCTCGGCACGCTGGTCGACGAGATGGAACGGCGCAATGTCGCGACCGGCTTGGTCACGCTCTGCATCGGCGCCGGCATGGGTACCGCGACCATCATCGAGCGGGTGTGAGCCAGGATCTGAACAATGCCCAAGCTCGACGTCGAAGCGTTGCCGATCGATACCAAGACGCCGTATCCGCCGCCGTTCGACCGGGCAGTGTACGGCCGCGAGCGCCGGCGGCTCGGCAGCGCGGCCGGTCTCAATCAATTCGGCGTCAATCTCACGACGCTTCGCCCGGGCGCCGCCTCGGCGCTGCGGCACTGGCACGCCAGCGAGGATGAGCTCGTCTTTGTCCTCGAAGGCGAGGCGGTGTTGGTCGAGGATGGCGGTGAGACGCTGCTCAAAGCCGGCGACGCGGCCGGGTTCAAGGCCAACAGCGGCAACGGTCACCATCTGGTGAACCGGACCACGGCGGACGTGGTCTATCTCGAAATCGGCTCGCGCTCGAAACACGAGCGCGTCGAATATCCGGACGTCGACCTGGTCGCGGTGCGCGACGATGAAGGCTGGCGTTTCACGCACAAGAACGGCGATCCCTATGGGTGAGCGGCGACGATGAGCTTTACCAATTTCAAGATCGAGAACGACGGCGACGGCATTGCACTTGCGACTTGGGATTCGCCGGGCCGCAGCATGAACGTCATTGATGCAACGGTGATGGACGAGCTCTCGGCCATTATCGACCAGATCACCGCGGACACGGCCGTGAAGGGCGTCGTCATCACCTCGGGCAAGGATGCGTTCTGCGCCGGCGCCGATCTTACGATGCTGGAAGGCTTGAGCCGCGCTTTTGCCGAGCTCGCCGCATCGCAAAGCGAGGAAGCGGCGATGATGCGCTTCTTCGAGGAAAGCCGACGATGGTCGGTGCTGTGCCGGCGCATCGAGACCTGCGGCAAGCCTTGGGTTGCCGCCGTCAACGGTACCGCGCTTGGCGGCGGTTTCGAACTGGCGCTGGCCTGCCATCGCCGCGTTGCGGCCGACAATCCGCGCACGCGACTAGGCCAGCCCGAGGTCAAGGTCGGATTGATACCGGGCGCCGGCGGCACGCAGCGGATCGCACGGATGATGCCGCCGTCGGATGCGCTGCAGTTTCTGCTCAAGGGCGATCAGGTACAGCTTCCTCGCGCCAAGGCAATGAAGCTCATAGACACGGTAGTGCCGAAAGCCGATCTCATCAGGGTGGCGAAGGAATGGATCAAAGCAGGCGGCAGCGCCAAGGCGCCGTGGGACGTCGATGGCTTCAAACTGCCGGGCGGCCCGGTCTACTCCAAAGCCGGCATCATGGTGTTCACGCCCGCGAACGCGATCTATCGCCGCGAGACCTACGACAATTATCCGGCGGCGCGCGCCATCCTTCAGGTCGTCTACGAAGGTCTGCAGCTGCCGATGGATCAGGCGCTGCGGGTGGAGTCGCGCTGGTTTGCGAAAATTCTCCGCTCGCCGGAAGCCGCGGCGATGATCCGCACCCTGTTCGTCTCCATGCAGGAGCTCAACAAAGGCGCGCGGCGGCCGGCCAATGTGCCGGCAAAACAACTAAAGAAGATCGGCATCATCGGCGCTGGCTTCATGGGCGGCGCGATCGCCTATGTCAGTGCGCTGGCTGGACTAAACGTCGTACTGATCGACCGCGACCCGGAAAGCGCCGAAAAGGGCAAAGCGCATTCGCAGAAATTGGTGACCGATCAGATCAATCGCGGCCGCGCCACCACCGCCGATCGCGACGCATTGCTCGCGCGCATCAGCGCGACGGCCGATTTCGTCGCGCTCAAAGACTGCGATCTCGTCATCGAAGCCGTGTTCGAAGACCGCAAGATCAAAGAGGAAGTGATTTCGCGGACGCAAAACGTACTGGGCGAGGAGGCGATCTTCGGCTCCAACACTTCGACGCTGCCGATCACCTCGCTGGCGGCGGCTTTCAAGGATCGCACGCGCTTTATCGGCATCCATTTCTTCTCGCCGGTCGAGCGGATGATGCTCGTTGAAATCATCATGGGCAAGGAAACCGGAGACGCCGCGCTGGCGACGGCGCTCGATTTCGTGCGCACGATCCGCAAGACTCCGATCGTGGTCAATGATTCCCGCGGCTTCTACGCCTCGCGCGTCGTCGGCACTTATATCCGCGAGGGTCATCTGATGCTGACCGAGGGCGTGCCACCGGCCTTGATCGAGAATGTCGCGCGCATGGCCGGCATGCCGGTCGGTCCGCTCTCGCTCACCGATGAAGTGGCGGTCGATCTCGCCTGGAAGATTCTCAAGGCGACCGAGGCCGATCTCGGCGCGGCGGCGGTCGATCCCAAGCAAAAGGCGCTGCTGGCGGAGATGGTCGAGAAGCGCTCCCGCTTCGGCCGCAAGAATGGCAAGGGATTTTACGACTATCCGCAAAACGCACCGAAGCGCTTGTGGCCCGGGCTCGCCGATCTGCAGCCGAACCGGCTCGACGTCGATGACATCGACATTGCCATGCTCAAACGCCGCCTGCTTGGCATTCAAGCGCTTGAATCGGCGCGCTGTATCGAGGATAGGGTCGTGACCGATGTGCGCGAGGCCGATGTCGGTTCGATTCTCGGCTTCGGCTTTGCGCCTTTTACCGGCGGAACTATTTCTTACATTGACGGCATGGGTGTGAAGAATTTTGTCCAAATGTGCAACGATCTCGCCAAAGCTTGCGGGGAGCGATTCAAGCCATCGAAGCTTCTCACCGACATGGCGAAAAAGGGCGAGACGTTTTATGGCCGCTTCGCGCCAGCAAAGCGTAAAGCCGTCGCGTAACTCCATGGTGTCGCATTGCGGAGCCGAATGCGCCGCGTATCAGGCTGCGGCCGATCCCAGGCAGGCTTGTTATCAATATGGCGCGTGATCAAGTCGACCTGACGCCGATCGAACGGCGCGACGATCTGGTGCATTGGCTCGCGCAGGGCGTCAAACCCAAATCGCAATTCCGGATCGGCACCGAGCACGAGAAGTTCGCTTTCACGCTGCAAGGCCATCGTCCGGTGCCCTACGAAGGGCCGCGCGGCATTCGCGCGCTGCTGGAGGGCATGCAGCATCTGCTCGGCTGGGAGCCGATCATGGAAGGGCCGAACATTATCGGCCTGTTCGACGTCACCGGCGGCGGCGCCATCTCGCTCGAGCCGGGCGGCCAGTTCGAACTATCCGGCGCGCAGCTTGAAACCGTGCATCAGACCTCGGGCGAGCTGATGGCGCATCTGGCGCAGGTGCGCGAGGTCGCCCGTCCTCTGCGTATCGGTTTTCTCGGCATTGGCATGACGCCGACCTGGACGCGCGCAGAAATGCCGAAAATGCCGAAGGGCCGGTACAAGATCATGACCGCCTATATGCCGAAAGTCGGTACGCTCGGTCTCGACATGATGTACCGGACCTGCACGGTGCAGACCAATCTCGACTTCGCCTCGGAGGCCGACATGGTGAAGAAGCTGCGGGTGTCGATCGCGCTGCAGCCGGTGGCCACCGCATTATTCGCCAATTCGCCGTTCACCGAGGGCAAGCCCAACGGCTATCTGTCGTTCCGTTCGAAGATCTGGCGCGATACCGACAACGCGCGCGCCGGCATGCTGCCCTGGGCATTCGAACCCGGCATGGGGTTCGAGCGCTGGGTCGACTACGCGCTCGACGTGCCGATGTATTTCATCAAGCGCGGCGACGACTACATCGATGTCGCCGGACAATCGTTCCGCGATTTGCTGGCGGGGAAATTGCGCGCGCTGCCGGAAACCCGCGCCACGATTTCCGACTGGGCCAACCATCTCTCTACGATATTTCCGGAAGTGCGGCTCAAGCGTTATCTGGAAATGCGCGGCGCCGATTCCGGCACGCTGCCGAATTTGCTGGCGCTGCCGGCCTTTTGGGCCGGCCTGCTTTACGATGACGCTTCCCTCGATGCCGCCTGGGATCTGGTGAAGGGCTGGAACGCCGAGGAGCGGCAAAATCTGCGCGACGCGGTGCCGAAACTGGCGTTGGCCGCAACGATCCGCGGCCGCAGCGTGCTCGAGATTGCCGTTGAAGTTCTTGCGCTCGCCAGCGCCGGGCTTAAGCGGCGCAACCGGCGCGATCCAAGCGGCAAGGACGAGACGCGCTATCTCGAAGCGCTCGAGGTGCGGCTTGCGCGCCAGACCACACCGGCGCAAGAGCTGCTCGATAAATATCACGGGCCGTGGCGCGGCTTGGTCGATCCGATCTACGACGACGAGGCCTATTGAGGCCTCGCTTTAGAAAATCCCATAGAGTTCGCGTGCCTGTTTGAGCGCTGCATTGCAATCCGCGGAATTGCCGGCGGCATCGGCTTGTTTGGCGCGTGCCAACGCCTCGTCGGCGTCCTTGTTAGCGACGTGTTCGGCCTGCTCCACCGAGCCGGGCGTCGGCTGACGATGCAGTTGCGCGCCGATCGTTTGGTCGCCGGTCGGACCGCTTTGCGGGCCGGGAACAGTTACCGCGATTTGCCGTTCGAGCAGAATTATGTCCTCGGCGCACGGACCGCTGCGTGCGGCGTCGGCGCCGGCCAGCAGCAAGGCGCTCGCGGCAAGGCTCATGACCGATCCGGTCCGTAGCCGGCTCGGGCAGCGCATTCGGCGGGGTGAATTGCGCATGGCCATCTCCCTCAAGAGCTCGGTTGACCTTTGCGCGCGTCCATTTCGGTCCGACGACCGAATTGACGCGTCAATTTCGAGTAACAAAAGAATTATTCGACTTCCGCCGTCATCCAGACCAGGATCGCTCGCACTGGGATCACCAACACTGGGATCGATAGCGTCAGGATCGCGATCGAACGCGAACCACATTCGGGAGGGCGGCGTGCTCGAACATTATCACAACATCAATTCGGTCTGTGCGCAAAAAGTGCGGATTGCCCTTGCCGAAAAGGGTCTCGAGGTTAAGGAACACTTGCTGACGCTGCGCGGCGATCAGCACGATCCGGCCTATCGCAAGCTCAATCCCAATGGCGTCGTGCCGACGCTCGTGCACGACGGCAAACCCATCATCGAGTCGTCGCTCATTCTCTATTACCTCGACGATGCCTTCCCGGAGCCGCCGCTGATGCCGCGCGAGCCGTTGTTGCGCCATCGCGCGCGGATGTACAACAAACTGATCGACGAATACGTGCACAATTCGTGCATGATCTTGACCTTCGCCACGGCGTTTCGGCCGAATTTTCTGAAAATGCCGCGCGAGGCCTGGCTGGCCGAGGTCAACAAGACGCCGCTCAAGCGTCGCGCCGAATATAAGCGCAGCGTCATTGAACATGGTCTCGATTCCGAATTTGTCAGCGAGGCGATCGCGCAGCACGAGAAATTGCTATCGTGGATGACCGCGTCGCTGCAAAACGGCCGCTACCTTGCCGGCGGTGCCTTTTCCAATGCCGACTGCGCGGTCATTCCCTATATCCTGCGCCTCGAATTGCTGAAGCTTGGCGGTATGTGGGACCGTCATCCAGCGATCGGCGATTGGTGGGCGCGCATGCGCGAGCGGCCTTCGGTCAAAGCCACGCTCATCGATCGGATGACGGACACGGACTGGGCGCCATTCCGCAATCTCGCGCCCGATCCCTGGCCGAAGGTGCAATCGCTCATGAAGGCGGCGTGATGGCTTAAGCGCCATCCTTTCGCGCGCCCGCTCGCTTTAGCGTCCGATCCGCCATGGCATCTCCGATCAATGCTGTTCTCTGCGCGTTGGTTGGAGCGGCCTTGTGGACCGCGCTCGGCTATGCCATCGCGCGTCACTTGCTGCCGCGCGTGCTGGCGCTCGGCGCGGCGCCGGTCATCGGCTGGGCGGTGTTCAGCGCGGCAAGCTTGCCAATCTTAAGCTTGATCGGGTTTTCGGCGCTCGCAGTGATCGGCCTGGCGGCGCTCGGCCTCGTACTCGCCGGGATTAGCTTGCGGTGGCCGCCGGCTGCGCCGGGCCCGCCGACCGATCTAAGTCCGTGGTGGCTCGCGGCGGCTGCGGTTGCGGCGGCAATCCTGGCGCTTCTTCCCGCGCTTGCGCTGCTACCGAAATATTCGGAAGCAGGCGTGCATCTCGCCGCGCCGATTTTCGATCATTCAAAGATCGCCATCATCGACGCAATGACGCGGCAAGGGCTGCCGCCGGTCAATCCGGTGTTCGGCGAGGATGACGCCGCCGGCGCCGCCGGACACCTTGTCTATTATTACCTCTGGCATTTCAGCGCGGCGGCGCTCGCGCTACCGCTGCATGTGCGCGGCTGGGAAGCCGATATCGGCCTGACCTGGTTCACTGCCTTTGCTTCCCTGACCTTGATGATGGCGCTTGCCGTTTGGCTCAGCCGGCGCGCCGGCGCCGCGCTCCTGGTCGTCGCTTTGGCGGCGAGCGCCTCGTTGCGCGAGGCGTTGAGTTTTTTCGCCGGCAATTACGAGCTTGAGCCGTTTTTGCAGCGGCCGAACGGTTTTGCCGGCTGGCTGTTTCAGTCGACCTGGGTGCCGCAGCATCTGATCGCCGCTTCCGGCGCGATCGCGTCCATGCTGCTGCTTGTGCATTACGCGCAACGGCCGAAGCTCGGCTATGTCTTGACGCTGGCGTTGGTCGTGGCCGCAAGCTTCGAAAGCTCGGCTTTCGTCGGCGGCGTGACGTTTGCGATCGCCGCTTTGGCATCGGCGCCGCTGTTGCTCTCCGCTATCGAAACCAAACGGCGCGTGAACGCGGTCGCGGGCCTGGCGCTCGCCGGCGCGCTCGCGCTCGGCATCGCCGCGCCGTTCATTCACGATCAGTTTGCACTCGTTGCCGCGCGTGGCAGTGCCGGCGCTATCGGCATTCATCCTTTCGAAGTGCTGGGCGAGATGTTTCCGCAACCCCTGCGCCGCATCCTCGACCTGCCGGCTTATTGGTTAATTCTCCTGCCCCTGGAATTTCCCGCAAGCTTCATCGCTGGCGCCATTGCGCTTGTGGCTATCTTGGGGACTCGCGCGTCCATTCCGGAACGGGCGGCGGCGAAGTTGCTCGGCGTGCTCGCGGCGGCGGGGCTTCTGATCTCCTGGCTTCTGGTGAGCCGGCTCGGGGACAACAACGATCTCGCGCTGCGCGCCGTCCTGCCCGCCGCCATGATCCTGATCGCATTGGCGGCGGCGGGAACACTGGCTGCATCGCGACTCCGACTGCGCGCCGCGATCGCGGCCTTTGCTATCGGCGGGGTCGTGCTCAGCATGCCCGACACCGCCGCGAATATTTACGCCGATTGGCGCGGCAACGCCGCGACCGACGAAGCCGCGTTCGCGCAAACGCCGCAACTATGGGCCGCAGTGCGGCGTCACGCTCCCGCCGACGCGCGGGTCGCGAATAATCCGCTGTTCTTGCGGGATCTGACGCCGTGGCCCGCCAATATGTCGTGGGCACTCCTCGCCGATCGCAGCTCGTGCTTTGCCGGCCGCGAGCTGGCGATTCCATTCGCAGCGCTTTCACCCGAGCGCCGCGCGGCGATCAATGACCAATTCATTCGCGTCTTCGCCGGTCAGGCGATGCCCGCGGACGTCGGTGAATTCGCCACGAAATATGGCTGCGACATCGTCGTGGTGGTGCCGCAGGACGGCGCCTGGGCCGACGATCCGTTTGCGGCCAGCACCGATTATCGCTTGGTGGAAAGCCGCGACGACCGCTGGCGCATTTATGTGCGGGCAGGGGATCGAGCTCACTGAAATTGTCACCTCCCCCTGAAAGGGGG
>JBAQBC010000170.1:0-1618 GCA_049286035.1 Xanthobacteraceae bacterium | reverse complement strand
TTCGGACCGGAATGGAACGACAGCACCAGGCCGCGCTCCTCCATCGCCCGGTAGAGCTTCATATAGGCGTTGTCGTACACGGCCATGTGTGAGCGCACGGTCGTGACCATGAAGCCGCCGACATGCTTGCGGTCGCCGAAGGTTTCGACGTGGCGCAGCGCAGCTTCGGGATCGGAGAACGGCAGGCACAGCATTGAATAGAAGCGCCCGCCGGACTCGGGCAGCACTTTTTCGGTGAGCCAGCGGTTATAGGCCCAGCACAGTTCGACTTCCATTTCCTTCTGCGGATGCATGCCGATATTGAGCATGCCGGTCGGGAACAGACACGAATAATCGACGCTCATCGCGTCCATCCAACGATGGCCGAGCTGCACGTCGCGCAGCGAGCCGCCCTCCTCGGTCTTTTCCGTCGAACGCATCGGATAGCGGGTGACGCGCCCGCCCATGTCCTGATAGCCGATCTGGGTCGGCGCCACGTTCGAGCGATTGCGCTTGCGGCCGGCAACGGTGAGCTGGCGCAACACATCGTTTTCCATGTACGGCAGGAATTCGTCGTAGTTCTCGTTCTCGTAATGATGGGCGTCGACGTCGACGATGAGAACGTCGTCGAAATTGCGCGCATGCGCCTGCTTGCGCGCGTGCGCGAGGAGCCGGGTGGTGTTGAGCTCCTCGATGGTGACGCGGCGGCCGCGATCGGCAATGAGATCCATGGAATGTCTCCTAGCGTTTCAGTCCCTTTGTGCTCTCGTCAACGTCCTGTCCAACTCTGCCACATACCCAGTTCGAAAACCGCGAGATCGCCGGCGCGGAGCAACCCGCTTGCCGTCAGCATCACGTCCGTTGCCGAAATCGAATGCTTTGGCACCGGCGTGAATTGCTCGCCGGCCTCGGTTCGCGCGCTGTAGACCCGGCAGGCGGCGGCGATCAGCGCCTGCAGCGCGTCGGCGGTGACAAGGTCGAGCTTGCCGTCGGCGATGCTGCGCTCGAGCGTTGCCGCAAGCCGCTTGGCATCCGCCGAAGCGCCATTGCCCGTGGGCTTCGCCGGCGCAGCGATGGTTTGGCGCGGCGCCGTCTTGCCGCCGTGCCCCCTATTTGCCCGTCTGGCAACCGGCTTCGCCGCGCACTTAGGCGACGACATAAAGCTCATCTCCTTTTTGCACCGTCTTGTATTTCTTCAGCTTCAGCTTGCGATTAGCAACGCACTCGCCGGTCTTCATATCGTATTCCATGCCATGCCACGGGCAGACGAAGTTCATCTCGTTTTCGGAGAAATAGAGCCCCATCGAGGTCTTGTCGGGCCGCAGCCGCTCCTCGACCTTGGCGATGGTCAGGCCCTCGCAAGCCGGGCCGCCCTGATGCAGGCAGAAATTGCTGTAAGCGAAGAATTCGCCGTCATGCCGGAACACGCCGATCTCGTTATCACCGACAAAGACGATGCGGCGGTCGCCATCCTGGAATTCGGAAAGTTTCGCGACGAATTTTTCGGCCATAAGCGTCACACCTTGGGTTTCATCCTGTACGCCTGATTTGCCTCAGGCTGTTGTTTGTTATGGCTTTTGGCACACCCCGACCGTTTCCGGTCAAGCAGGGCCGCGCGCATGCTTCTACCACAGACCGA
>JBAQBC010000169.1:0-5886 GCA_049286035.1 Xanthobacteraceae bacterium | reverse complement strand
ATGAAATAAAACGCACTCTCCTTCGATATGGTGTTCGGTGGGGTAGCACGAGGCTGCAGTCCGCCAGCCCCAAATAGAGGGCAACAGTCCAGGAGAATGAACATGAGCAAGCTTTTCACCGCAGTTGCCCTTGCCGTAGCAGCGTTCTCTCTTATCGGCACAGCTCAGGTTTTCGCTCAATCGGGCGCGACCAAGCATGTTCGGCACGTAGTCCATGCGCAAGCGAACAAAAAGGCCTATGGCGCGTACGCGCTGGTTCCCAACAACTCCTACACGGTGCCGTCCAGTCTTGGTCCGGCAGACCGGTTCGGCGAAGCCTCGCAGCGATAGAACCTTTTTGCCTTCGGCGATGTGCGGTGTTGGTGTCCGGTTTCGATAAGCCTAGCCGGCATCGAGCACCTCGCTGATAAACGAAGCTGCTCGCACAGGTTCGCCAAGTGCGGACCTGTGCGAGCGGAACCTCGATTGGTTCGGCGTAACCGGCAGGGATCATCTGGGGTGTCATAGCTACTGGGTTGTCATAGCTACGATTGTGCGGCAGGCGCGCTTCTCAGTCGCGCTGTAGATCGTGCTTATGACGCCGCTTGACCGGCACGCTGCTCGAATTGCCGGTGCCACATTGCCTCTCATACTGGCGCCGGTGAATGCCGAATCGCTTCTGAAAAATGCTCTGTACAGAGGCAACTGCAGCGCGCACAACGATCTTTGAGATGACAATGATTTTTGAGATATTGACCATCGCTTTGCCTGTGAATCAGGGCCGCGCTTGAGTGTTGCTATGGAAGGAGCGTCCGCGAAGAGGCACGGATTGTTGAGCACACCGTGTCGCTCTGATTTGAGTTCACCGCGTTTTATTCCCCGCCTTAATTTTGGACCACCGTTTGCCAGATGACTTCACCGCCGAAACGCGAGCGACGATTGCTGGTGGAATGTCGCGTGCGTTACTTAGGACAATGCCGAGTCGCCACAAATTGGGGATGTACTCGGCCCGCGATCGAAACGCGGCCGCGTCAGGGCGATTTGCGGTGTCTCATTTCTCGTGAGTGGTTCGGCCGTGCCGCGTGCCGAGCCGGCTTGTTCGGGAAGTGCAGTCGGGCGCTTGTCGGGCGTAGCTATAACCAGGACCGTACCCGTACTGGTCTCCGCCTCCGTAGTCATATTGTGGACCGCCGCCGGACGGTGTGCCGTAATAACCTCTTTCCCGCAGGCTAGAACAACCGTTGTAGGGTAAATACTGCGCCGACGCCGTGGAAGCAGTGCCAATCAGCAGCAAAGCGGCAATTAAAGTTTTCGTAGACAACTTCGTTTGTTTCTTCGGGCGCTCTGTGTGGGCAGTCCGAATGTTGAGGGCGCGATCAGCGTTGAGCTCACTCGTAGCCCCAAGTACATTGCTCATTACCATTACTTTTCTTCCTATTGATCATTAGCCGCAAAGTGAGACGACCAAACAAAGTGGCTCAATCGCCACGTTGGAGTAGATTGAAAAATGCGTGGATTATTTCCGTCGGGCGTTGTTGCAAGCCAACGCGTTAATCAATGTATTGTGAGCCACTTTTGGCTGGATCAAATTTTTTGTGATCGCAAACCCACAGCTGCGCGATTGAGTTGGCGGGCATTGTTCAACGCGCTGCGAAAATCGTAACTTGGCTCTGCCCAGGAGCCGACTTTTGCGGCGCCATCATTGGGCATTGCTTGGCTCTGGAGGATGGCGCCGGCCAGGCGCCACGAGCAGGCGAAAGCGACGGCCATTGTGTGGCTGAACTGAGAGGTGATGAAGCTTGCCGGCGCTCGATGCCGCTCGTGGTCTTGAAAGGACGCGTAATAAGCTGTGCGCGACCGACGCGGGAAGGCCAGTCCTCTGTCCGAAGTGGGCTGCCTCAGTGGCAGCAATCCGGTTCGGAGTTAGATCTTTGCTCGCTCACAATCGCGACACGCCGGTCTAACTCGAATTTCGCGCTCTAACCGGTGGTCACAGGCATCGTCGTTTTACCGCCAGGGCCAAGGGTACAAGCCGGCCGGTTGCGCGGTCCTTCGTGGCTGCTGCCCATCGCCCAGCCAATGCGGGTTTGGTGAGCAGGATCCGCCGTTGCCCTGGATCTCAAAGCGGCACATTTCAAGCGTCTGAATCCGGCAATTTTCGATTCCCCCCATGCCGCCGCCATAGGTGTGGCACCACGGCCCTTCGGCGGCGTGACTCGCTACGATCCCGCCAAGAAACGGCAGCGCCGCCGCGACGGTCACGACACCAGCAATTGCAATTTTCCGCATCGCATTCCTCTCGGTTGCCATACACCGGGATATTTTCCCACGGCGACCGTTATTTCCGGAGCGCTCGCTTCCGATGGATCAACTTGCCGTGAACCCCCGGCAAGCGCGGCCTAGGCTATCCCTAGGCGCCTGGGGGGCGCGAGATCAGCGGTGAGCGAGGCAGACTGGCGACTATCCGTAAGATTCATAACGGACTTGCCTAGAGCTTACCTAGCTTGCCCCGATTGAAAAAATTCACCCGTCAAAGGAGTCATTGTCGATTCGCGCCATGAATCGGCGAGCGGCACGACCGAAAACCCACAGATTTTGAGAATACGTGAAAGTCTGCAACCTCTACGGCGACGGCTTCTATTACATTCCGGGTACGCAGACCTGCATCAAGTTCGGCGGGTTCCTGCGAACGGAGTGGGACGCCAATGCTGGTGGTTCGTTCACGCCATTTTTTGTTACCAACGGGCTCCAGACGCGTGGCAACGATACACTGACGACACGCGCGCGCGGCGTCCTCACTTTTGACGTGCGCGAGCAGAGCTCATTCGGCACCTTGCGCGCCTATGTCGCGGCTGGCTGGCAACAAACCGCCAACGACAACCCGACGTTGAGCCTCCCAGGCAATTCCGTTGGGACAGCCGGTGGCGCAGCAAGCCCAGTTGGCGCGAATAACAGCAGCACCTATTTGCTGCGCGCCTTTATCCAGTGGGGTGGCTTCACCTTCGGTAAGACGGCATCGTTCTACGACTTCTTCAACACGTCGAAATACAGCCACCAGACCGAGTTCCTCTACAAAGACTACGCCGGCGACGGCGTCTTTACCTATGGCTATACCCAACAACTGGGGAACGGCGTCGCGGCCACCATCGCGGTGCAGGACTACACGCCTTTCGCCCACCCGGTTTTGGACGTCAGCAGAGTTACCGGGACCACCTTTGTTGGCGATAACCCCTTCCAAATCGGAGCCGGCGGACCCACCAACAGTGGCAATACCAATGCCGGTTTCCTGGTCCCGGACATCGTCGGCAACGTCCGCATCGACCAGGCCTGGGGCGGGGCGCAGATCGCCGCCATCCTGCATGACAACCGCTCGAGCGCCTATCTCAACGGTGGGACCTTGGCAGTGCCAATCAATGGTATCGTTGACACCACTGCTCATCCCTCCGACCAGTGGGGCTACGCCGTCCAGGGCGGGCTTGAACTCAACCTGGCGAATTGGGGCTGGGCGAAAGGCGATAGCTTCGCCGTTCAGAGCCAATATTGCGTCGGCGACGTCGACAGCTGCATAAACACACCCGGCAGCCGGAACGCCGACCTGGACTGGGCCCGAAAGAGGGGTGGCAATATCGGGCTTGCCTGGGCTGACAATGCCTTTTTCGCAAACAGCACAGTCGGCGGCGCCCTCCAAACCGGTCTCCAATTGTCGACGGCCTGGAACATCTGGGCCGCCGTCCAGCACTACTGGGTGCCGGAAATTCGCACGTCGCTCTACGGCGGCTATTTGCAGTTCCAGGCTAACAGCTCGGCGGTCGATGCGAGCTTCTGTGCGCCGCTCCATGCCGGAGCGACGTTAACCACAGTCGCAGGAGGCGGGACCATAGTTGGTTCGTCAGCGGTATCGGCGAGCGGCTGCGCCGATTGGGCAGCCTGGGCGATCGGCTCGCGCACGATCTGGAATCCGGTCAGGAATCTCGATATCGGCGTGGACGTGCTTTACTCCCAGTTGACCAAATCGGCGTTCCAAGGCGCAACGATTTTCTTCCCGGCGCCGACGCAAGCCCCAGCCGAACGCCTCACGGCCGGGTCGTCCAATATTGTCGCCGGCATCCTGCGCGTACAGTACAACTTCTATCCATGACCGCGGTGCACGCGATCATAAATCTCTGCCATCCCCAGGCGGCGCCCGCCGCCTGGGGAGTTCCCTTGGGGAGAACTGCGTCAGTAACTGCCGAGTCAGTTTTGGAGAGGGTGCGATGAAACGGACTCTCTCCAAACCGGACCCGTATGAAATCCCGGTCGGCCGCGAGTCCGATCGGCAGCATCGCGATCGTCAACAGCACGATCGCCTGCTCGTCGCCACGACCCTTCGCATGGCGCGCGCGGCGCTCGGCTGGAGCCAGGCCGAATTCGGCCGCTTCCTGGGGATGTCGCAGCGCGCCATCCACCGCATCGAACAGGGCCACAGCGAGCCGCGGCGGACGACACTTCTCGCCATCGAGAGTCTGTTGCGAAAAGCCGGTTTCAAGATCGAAGACCGCAGCGATGGCGGTTTCTCGCTGGTCGTGCCCGGCACGATGCTGGGCGAATCCGCGCAACCGGTCGATGTCGCCGCGCCGAGCCTTGCTGAGTTTTGGCCGGTCGCCGAAGATGAGAGCGAAGAGACGGAGCCGGCACGGCACTGACGCGCGAGAAAACCGCGCCAAAGTTATGCGCTCTCCGAGCCGTTATTTTCACGTTCCTGCTATTTCGCGACGCAAATACGGCTTGATCGAATCGCCTTTCGGCATTGGTTGCCGTCGCTGCGACTCTTTCTTCTGCATGGAATCAGTTGACTACAGCCCCATGGCTTTGCAAAGGGAATGAGCAAGACCTCGAGCAAACCAGTCACGATCGATCGCGACTTTGAGGGGGCCTTATCGGCGCTGAAAGCCGGTAAGCTTGGCGACGCCGCGCGGCTGTTCGACGCTGTCCTGCACGCTGAGCCTAAGCATGTCGGGGCCCTCAACTTAATGGCCATAGCGCTGATGCAGCTTGGCCGCTTTACCGAGGCTGAGTCCTATTTTCGCCGGGCCCTGCAACATGCTCCGCCTTCCGATGCGACGCTCTACAATTATGGAATCATTCTTAAGGTCCTGAACTGGCCTGCCGAGGCCTTGCAACGCTTCAGCGAGGCTTTGAGGCTCAATCCCGCGGTCGCTGAAACCTGGAATCACCGCGGTACGACATTCCATGACGTCAACCGCCACGAAGAAGCGATCGCGGATTTCGATAAAGCCATTGCACTCAAGCCGAACTATGCGGAGGCGTTCCAGAACAAGGGAAAATCCTTGCTTGCACTCAAGCGCAGCGATGAGGCGTTAGCTGCTTTCGCATGCGCGCTCGCCACAAACGCTGGTCTTGCCGAATCCTGGCTCGGCCGCGGCCATGCGTCCGGCGCGCTCGGGCGTTATGACGAGGCGCTTGCCGCCTATGATCGTGCGGTTGCGCTTAATCCCACACTTGCGGAGGTTTGGCTCGGTCGCGGTCACGTTTTTGTACAGTTGCACAAATACGGCGAGGCGCTCGCTGCTTACGATCGCGCCGCCGCGCTGAAGCCATACCTCGCCGAACCTTGGCTTGCCCGTGGACTTGCGCTCGGTATGTTCGGGAATCATCAGGCGGCGCTTGCTGACTTTGACCGAGCGCTGGCGCTCGATCAGAACCTTGCCTGGGCTTCGATCGGCCGCGGTAACGTGCTTCTTCAATTGCAGCAATACGACAATGCGCTCGCTGCTTACGATCGAGCGCTGGCGCTTAATGGCGATTTCGCGGAAGCATGGTTCGGCCGCGCCGATGTATTTCTTCACCTGAGGCAATATGAGAAAGCGCTGGCCGCTTTTGACCGGGCAATGGCGCTTAAACCCGACA
>JBAQBC010000168.1:0-21798 GCA_049286035.1 Xanthobacteraceae bacterium | reverse complement strand
CTCGACGGCGACTTCCGTGTGGTGCGGCCGGGCACCTTCGTCCGCTGCGCGGTAACCGGCGTATCCATTCCGCTGGAAGAGCTTCGTTATTGGAGCGTGGATTTGCAGGAAGCCTACGCCACGCCGGAAGCGGTCTTGCAGCGAATGGGTTCACGTTACGGTCGATAACGCGGGACCCCGCTCGTATCACGCCTTTCGCCGTAAAGCTGTCGCGCGATAGTTGGCAACGGCGCTCAGGACTATTTCTCGTAGCCGATCCTGTTCTTCGATCACAAGCCGTACCGGCAGCGCGCTCGCATGCGTCGCAAGCTGTTGCCACTCAGGCTCGCCGGCTAACCGGGCGAGATCTTTTTCGGTGGTCAGCAGCATCAGATTGTTAGCCTGCGCCTGGGCGACGAGGTCGAGAGCTTCGGCCGCGCCGAAGCGATGATGGTCGGGAAAGCCTGCCCGGTTCGCTACCTGGATGCCCGCGGAGGTGAGCGTCGCGAAAAACTTTTCCGGATCGGCGATGCCTGCGAAGGCCAGGACCTTGCGTTGACCGATCGCGTTGACGACGGCCCGATCCGGCTCGAGCCTGCCGTGAAAAAGAGGAATCCTGCGCCGCTCGGCACCCTCAATGACGCGTGCGGCGCCGTGCGGCGCTCCGACTACGATCAGCGCCTGCGCGCGATCGAGCTGCAGTTCCAAGGGCGCACGCAACGGTCCGGCGGGAACGACACGGCCATTGCCGATGCCGCGGCGGCCATCGACGAGAACGAGACTCAGGTCCTTGGCGAGTGACGGATTTTGAAAACCATCGTCCATAACGATGACGCTCGCTCCGGCGGAACGTGCGAATGCCGCTCCGGCGACGCGGTCACGCGCGACGACGGTGGGCGCGAGCCGCGCCAGAAGAATCGGTTCGTCGCCGACATCGGCGGCCCGATGCAGCGCCGGGTTGACGCGCACCGGGCCGGCCAATCGACCGCCATAGCCTCGGCTCAAAAAGAACGGACGCTCATGGGCGGCATGGAGGAGCTGGGCCACGGCGAGGGCCGCGGGAGTTTTGCCGGCGCCGCCGACGGTGAGATTGCCCAAACAAATGACCGGGAGGCCGGATTGCCGCCCTCGCGCCTGCATGCGCAATCCCGCCGCGGCGCCGTAAAGTGCGGCCAGCGGGGCTAACGGCCCGCCTGTCCCGGCTCGCCACCAAAAGGCGGGCTCGCGCATCAATTTGTTCACCCCGACACGATGTCGGTCATGCGGTTTCCTCGAGACGGAGCTGAATCAGATAGGGGTCGAGCGCGGCCCAGGTGCGATCAAGCGCGCCGCCGAGCTTTTTGATCGTTGCAGTCGCCGCTTCGGCGGCGGCCTGGCGCGCGGCCGGATCGGCCAACCAGGCGCCAAGGCGGGCCACTAGCGCCTCTTCATCGGCGACCTGTTGTGCGCCACGCGCGGTATCCAGCGCGGCGTAGATCTCGGCAAAGTTCCAGACATGCGGGCCGTGGATGATGGCGGCGCCGTGCCGGATCGCCTCGATTGGATTTTGTCCGCCGTGGCTCGCAAGCGAGCCGCCCATGAAAACGATCGGCGCAAGCCGATACATCAGACCGAGCTCACCCAAAGTATCGGCGATATAGACGCCGATATCCGGCATCGGTTGGGCGCCGCGCGAGCGCAGCGCGATCGCGAGACCGGCGGCTTTGGCGCTATCGGCAATGCTTTCGCCGCGTGCCGGATGGCGCGGCACGATAATGGTCAGCAATGCCGGGAATTTCGCGCGCAGCCGCCGATGCGCGCCGATAACGGCCGCCTCTTCGCCCGCATGGGTCGACGCGGCGACCACGACCGGGCGTTTGCCGACGATGTCTCTTAACCGCCGCAGCCCGGCTTCATCGGCAGGCGGCGCTGGGACATCGAGCTTGAGATTGCCGGTCGCATTTACCCGCGGCGCGCCGAGCCTGGTGTAGCGTTCGGCGTCGGCCGCTGACTGCGCCAAGCAGAGATCGAACCGGTTGAGCAGAGCCGCGATCACGCCCGGGACCCGGCGCCAGCGCTTGAACGAGCGCTCGGAGAGGCGGCCATTGATGATGATCATCGGGATTTTGCGCTTAGAGGAGGAGCAAATCAGATTGGGCCACAGATCGGATTCAACGAAGAGCGCAAGACCCGGCCGCCAATGGTCGAGGAAGCGGCGCACGAAGCGCGGTGCGTCGAGCGGAATGAACTGATGCAACACGCCATTCGGCAGCCGCTGTTCGGCGAGCGCCGCGGAGGTCACGGTTCCGGACGTGACCAGCACTGCGAAATCCCGTGCGCGCAAGCGCTCGATCAGCGAAATCGCCGCGAGCATCTCGCCGACGCTTGCGCCATGCACCCAAATCAGAGGACCTTTCGGCCGCGGCATGCTGGCTTGGCCGAGCCGTTCGCTCAACCGCTCGGGATGTTCCTTGCCGCGCTTCTGCCGCCTCATCAGCAGCTGCGACGCAATCGGGGTGCCGAGCGCAGAGCCGAGCTGATAGGCACGCAATGCGAGTGGCAAAGTGTTCGCCACGCTAGGCTCCGCCGCTCGCGCCGTCGACGAGCTCATATGCGCGCCGCGTCGCCGCGTTGAGCCGATCTTCAAGGAGGCGCCTCGCGCCTTCGAGCGCGGTGTCGTCGGCATCGCTCGGCACAGTGAGCGGCTCGGCGGCAACGCCGGCGCCGCGTCCGAACGGAAGGTTGACGGTGGTGCGATCCCAATTGTCAAGCACGAGGCGGCGGCTGGTCGCAATCGCGCTCGGATAAATTGGCCGCCCCGATGCCTGGGCGAGCTTGACGATACCCAATCCGGCCACTCGCGCCACCTTCGGCACGTCAGCCGACAGCGCAATTGAGTGGCCTTCGGCGAGCGAGTCGAGCATGGCCTGGAAGGCCGCGACGCCGGCTTTGTGAACGAAGCCGCCGCCGTGGTTTCCTGAACCGCGAATAGTGCCGACGCCGAGCCGCGCCGCAGCGATCGCGTTGATCTCGCCGTCGTGATGCCGCGACACCAGCATATTGACCCGATGTTGCCCTTTGCGCGCGACCGGGGCGAGCAGATGCTGTCCGTGCCAAAACGCCAAGATGATCGGCATGTCGGCTTCGCCGCGCTCGTAAATATCCTCGGGCTCGAGTGTAAAGCGCGTCGTCACTCCGACAAACCGCAGATATTCGGCGGCGGTGATCCCGATCGCCGCTTTAGCCCATCGTTGTCGCGCGATGTGCTGCCATAGCCGCATGCATCCCCTCATGTTCGGCATCATGACTGAACCGCGTGCGCGGTTCGCGATTATCGCAAGGCGAGGCGTTCGTCCCCAAGAAGTCCGATCAGCGCCGCGTGCCTTTCTCGACCGGCTGCGACAAGCATCCCGTGCCGCGGCACGGGACGATTATAAGCGATCGCTCCGCCCGCCAGGGGGGTGAGCGCGCCGCCCGCTTCGTGCACCAAAAGATCGGCCGCCGCAAGGTCCCAATCGTGACTGTTGCCGCCGGCAAAAGCGGCATCGCAGGCACCTTGAGCGACGCGTACAAGCCGCAGGGCCAGCGAATGCCCTCGTGGCAGTTTGGTGAACGACGGCATGATCGAACTTAAGCGTTCTAGAAATTTCTGCGGCCCGGCGACGCGAATTCCGTTGAGATCCGCTCCAGGCGTTGCCGCGATCGCACCGCCGTTGAGAGTGGTGCCCGACCCGGTCCGCGCCGCAAAGAATTCGTCAAGCGCGGGTGCATAGAGGCAGGCCGCGATCGGGCGGCCGCCTTCGACCAGTGCTGCAGAAATCGCCCAGTCCGGTTGGCCCGCGATATAGGCGCGCGTCCCGTCGATCGGGTCGACCACCCAGACATAGCGTGCGGCGAGGCGGGCGTCGTCGTCGGCGCTCTCCTCGGACAGCCAGGCAAAGGTGTCGCCGCCGCCGGTCAAGCGCTCGCGCAGCAAGGCATCGACCGCGATGTCGGCTTCGCTGACCGGCGACGATGACGGACCCTTGGTCCATTGCTTGATCGGCTTTCCGAACATCGACAGTGCCAAGCTACCAGCATCGCGGACTGCGACATCGAGCTGCGCCGCGGCGCGCGCAGAAATCTTCGCCGTGCCGTCAGCCTCAATGGCCGGCAACGGTGAGACCCTCCACGCGCACCGTCGGCGCGTTGGTGGCATAGCGGAAGACCAGGTCGTTGGCCGGTTGAAGATCGGCGAACATCTCGGCGAGGCGTCCTGCTATCGTGACCTCGCTGACCGGATAGGTTGGCGCACCGTTGACGATCCAAAACCCGGCCGCACCGCGGCTGTAATCGCCGGTCACCAGATTGACGCCCGCGCCGATCAGGTCGGTGATATAGAAACCATCCTTGATATCGGCGATCAACTCGTCGGGCGTCTGCGGTCCTGGGGCGAGATAGAGATTGCTCGGTCCCGGCGACGGCACCGACGAGACGCCGCGATGCGCGTGCGCAGTCGTTTGCAGCCGAAGCTCGCGCGCGGTCGCGCAATCAAGGAGCCAGCTCTTGAGCACGCCGTCCTCGATCAACTTGAGTTCGCACGTGGCGACCCCTTCGGCATCGAACGGCCGCGAACGCAGCCCGCGCTTGCGCAGTGGATCATCGATCACGGCGATGCCGCGGCGGAACAGCCGCTCGCCGAGCTTGTCGCGGAGGAAACTGGTCTTGCGCGCAATCGCGGCGCCGTTCGCGGCATTGGCGAGATGGCCGATCAACGATCCGGAAATCCGCGGATCGAATATGACCGGCACGCGCCGCGTCTCGACCTTGCGCGGGTTGAGCCGTTTCACCGCGCGCTCGCCGGCTTTGCGTCCGATCGTTTCGGCACTGTCCAGATCGGCGGCATGCAGTGTCGAGGAATAATCGTAATCCTGCTCCATCGCCAGGCCGCTCCCCGCGATCGCGGACATCGAGATCGAATGCCGCGAGCCGATCGTAGCGCCGCGGAAGCCGTGGCTTGTTACCAGCACCATGCCGCCGATTCCGGAAGACGCGGACGCACCGCCGGATTTGGCAACTCCGGCAACGCCGAGTGCGGCTTGTTCGGCTTGGCGCGCGCGTTCCTCAAGCACGGCGACCGAAGGCATGTCGGGGTCAAGCAGATCAAGATCGGGAAATGTTCGTGCCAATAGCGCGGGATCGGCGAGGCCGGCGAATTCGTCGTCTGGCGCCGCGCGCGCCATGGCGACGGCGCGCTCGGCCAGCGCGTCCAGGCCATTTGCCTTGACGTCGTTGGTCGAAATTGCCGCCTGCTTGCGGCCGACCAGGACGCGAAGCCCGATATCGTCGCTTTCCGAGCGCTCCGACTCCTCGACCGCGCCATCGCGCAGTTCGACAGCAAGCGACACCGACCGCACCGCCACGGCATCGGCCTGATCGGCGCCGGCGCGTTTGGCGGCGGCGACCAGCCGTTCGGCAAGATTCAACAATGCGGACTGATCGAGCAGCGATGTCATCGTGGTTGGTAATCGGTTTACGGGGGCGGCGAGCGCAAGACAAGGCACCGCAGCGGCCGCGTTTGGGGGAGAGCAAACGATCCGGATAACGCGAAGATGTGGGGCAAAGACGCAGGATTCAAGCCATTGCGGACCTGTTTTGCCGCAACAGACCGGAGCGCAAGCCCGACGATTGGGATGCATGCTCTGTCCGCGCTCCGGCAACCACTCGTCAATCATGCGAGCAGATGCGTGCGTGCTACCGGACTTTAACCAGGCTTTTTAAGCTGATCGCGACGGCGCGATGGCAGGGTTGCGGCGACCGGGCGGCAACAGCCCGGCGGGAGTTTCGGGGCGTCAAATGGAAGCCGGCAGGCCCGCTGCCGGGTCGAGCCGCGCCGGGGCGCATCGTGCAAGCACGACCGTGTCCCCGTGGCGGCTCGACCCTTTCTCATTACCCGCGCGTTTCACGACCGCTGATGAAGCGGCCGACGAAGGCCTGCGCATTGTCGACCTGCATCGCGAACGGGTGGTGCTGCGCCGCGCGCTTTGCGGCATGCGCATGGCCGTGAACTTGCCGGTCGCCGCCTATCGCGGCGTCGCCATCAGGTTGGATGCCACGACTGAAACGCCGCCGTTCGTTGCGGTTACGCTCGAACACGACGACGCGGCCTTGTCGTTGCCGCTGTTCGCATCGACCGATAACGACGACATTGTCGCCGAATGGCAGATTTGGGGCCGCGTCCTCGGACTGCCGCTTTTGATCGGGGACACTGACGGGACGATGCGCGAGGCGTTCGCGCGGATTGGGCCCTTGCGGATCGCACCGGCAACCTGGTGGCGGAGACGTCGCAGCGCGATCGCGCGCCGGCGTCCGTCGCGCCTGTTGCGCCGGCAGGCAGGCAGGGTTGAGGGCGCAGCCGTGGTCCATCGCGGCGAAGCCGAGATCATCGCGTGGGAATAGGCTTGATTCTTGGTGGCAACCCGCGGGAACAAGAAACGGCCGACAACCGAGACGAAGCGCTGCTTGGCAAATTGAGGGGAACGGACCGGATTGCCCCTCGTTGGTCCTCATGACCACGCGACCGGAACGGTTCCGGGTTAAGGCGCTGGAAAACTACCTCGCAGCGCAAAAAGCAAAAGACCCGGAAATCAGAGAAGTTTATTTGGAACTGATGCGGAACTGGCGCGACCTGGCGGAGGAAATTGAGCACTTCGAGCACGCCTGCCTTGACCGGGAGGGCATCTGAAAAACGTCGGGCGCGCGTTTATTCACGACCAAATTGCTCGAGCACCTTGTTCATCACCGTCGATCCGTGATTGGTTCGCCGGAACCGCGTGAACAAGCATGCCCGTCATCGACATCCATCCCCATATCGTCTCGCCGGACGTCATGCGCTATCCACTGGCGCCGCTTGGCGGCACGCAATCCACGTGGTCGAGCGAACGGCCGACCACTTACGAAATGCTGCTCAAGGAAATGGATTCCGCCGGCATCGACAAGGCGGCCATCGTGCATTCGTCGACCGCCTATGGCTATGACAACAGCTACGTCGCGGATGCGGTCGCGGCTGTTCCTTCCCGCTTGACCGGGGTTTATTCGATCGATGTTCTGGCGCCCGACGCGGTGAAGACTTTCGACTACTGGCTCACGCGCGGCTGCAGCGGCATGCGCTTGTTCACGACCGGCAGCACGCTTCCGGATCAGTCGACTCGGTTTGCCGATAGCAGGACATATCCGTTCTGGGAACACGCGGCGGCCAAAAACATTCCGGTCTGCATGCAGATGAAGGCGCAAGCTATCCCGCTGCTGCGCCAGATCATGGATCGCTTTCCGAAAGCGACCATTATCCTTGATCACCTGTCGCGCGCGCCGGTTGCGGATGGGCCGCCCTATGCCGCGGCAGCTGAATTCTTCGAACTTGCCAAATACGAGCGGCTTTGTTTGAAAGTTACACCGATCAACATCAGTCCCAAAAGCTGGGGCAAAGGCGCGCCCGAGACGTTTTTTGCCAAAGTGATAGACGCGTTTGGCGCCTCGCGCATCGGCTGGGGCTCCAATTTCCCCAACTCCGTCGGCACTCTGTCTGAAATTCTTGGCGCAGCCAGGAAGGCGTTTTCCTTTGCCAAAGAATCGGACCAGGACTGGATCTTCAGCAGGACGGCACAGGTGCTCTATCCCTCACTCGCGACGTAAAAAACGCGCGGGATTTGTGCCAGCACGCTAATGCCTTGGCTTCGGCGGAGATTCGGGCGTGCCTTTCTCCGCTTCATCCTGCTGCGCCGCCGCTTCGAGCCAAGTGCGCGCAAGATCGAGGCATGCCAAACGGTCCACCTCGGTCTTGGCCTCATTCGCCAAGCGGTAGCACTCTTCGGCCATTTTGAAATAATCGTTGGCGCTGGGCATCGGATGCCTCTCGTTCGCCGTTCGCGACCGCGAATTTACACCCTCGGTCAAGCGCT
Organism: Xanthobacteraceae bacterium; assembly: GCA_049286035.1. Classification (GTDB taxonomy): domain Bacteria; phylum Pseudomonadota; class Alphaproteobacteria; order Rhizobiales; family Xanthobacteraceae; genus BOG-931. The sequence goes on along the minus strand of JBAQBC010000168.1, from coordinate 13,903 downwards.
GGCGAGACCACCGGCGAATGAACACGCCGGTTTGAATGGCTAGCGTGCCAGCGCCGCCTGAAGCACCAAGCCTGCAAACAAAATCAATCCAGCATCGCGGTCGGATTTGAAGACGGCAAGGCAATTGTCGGGATCGGCAATATCGAGCCGCACAACCTGCCAAGAAAGATGCGCGGCGAAGGCGAGCAGTCCCAGCGTGAAAACCAGTCCGCCGCCGGCGGCAAAACCGGCGGCGCCGATCAGAACGACGGCGGCGCTGTAAAACAGAGCAAGCATCAGCTTGGTGCGCGGCCCTAACAATAAAGCGGTCGATTTGATCCCGATCAGCGCGTCGTCTTCTCGATCCTGGTGGGCATAGATTGTGTCGTAGCCGATCACCCAAGCGATCGATCCGGCATAAAGCAACAACGCCGGGGCATCGAGCTGGCCGAACATGCCGGCCCAGCCCATCAGCGCGCCCCAGGAAAAAGCGAGGCCAAGCACGATCTGCGGCCAATAGGTGATCCGTTTCATGAACGGATAGATCGCGACGATCGCCAGTGAGGCGATGCCAAGCTCGACGGTAAACGCATTAAACGCAAGCAGTATCAGCAGCCCTAGGAGCGACTGCGCGATCAAAAACAGCGCGGCTTGGGCGACGCTGACCTGGCCCGATGGAATCGGCCGCGACCGGGTGCGTTCGACGGCCCGGTCGAGATCGCGGTCGACGATGTCGTTCCAGGTACAGCCCGCGCCGCGCATGGCGAAGGCGCCGATAAAGAACAGCGTTATGTGCCACAGGTTGGGCAGGCGCCAGCCGGCCGCGACGGCGGCCAGCGCCGACGACCACCAGCAGGGCAAGAGTAGGAGCCAGGAACCGATCGGGCGATCAAGGCGCGCTAGCCGCAGATAGGGCCGCGACCATGACGGGGCGAGGCTGTCGACCCAGTTGCCGGTCGCATCGGCAACTCGACCAGCCGCCTCCTTCATCGCGCCAGCGGATTTCCGGTCAGCGTATCGAACGTGCCACGGCCGGTTTTGGTATTCTTGGCCGTGTCGGCCGCCGGTGCTTTTATGGCGTCGCTTAGCGACGGCGCTTTCGGGCGCGGTCCTTCTTCGCTGCAGGCCATGGTGCGGAACTTCAGCGACTTTTCGTGATTGGCCTTGGACACCGCGATCACCTGGTCGGGCACGCCGCACCAGACCTTATTGTCTTGCAGGAATTTGACCACGTTGGTTTCGGCGGCGACGAAGCTTGTCATCAGCGTGCAGAGCTCCTTACGGTCGGCCTTGGCTTTCATCGCGGCGCCGACCAAGACGCTGCGCTTCTGCGCTTCGGCCGTGAGCTTGCCGAAGTCGTTGCACTGGACGCCACCGGGCGGGCCACCAGGCGGCGCCGGGAACTGCGCCCGTGCGCTGCGGTTGGCGATGGTACAAAGCGCCAAGGCCGCACAAATGGCCAGACTAACGATCAAACAAGAGGCCGAGGCAAGCGACAGCGCGCGCGCGCTTTTCATGAGATAGCCCTCTCCCGATCCGTCGCCAGCCCGCGATTCCTTGCCGCAGGCCTCTGACTCTGCCCGAAATCCCGCCGCCCTTAAAGGCTTGGCGCTAAGGACCTGCCCGAATACACGTGTAGATACAGACTTGCAGAATTCGGCGACAACGCGGCAAAGCACCGCAAAACCGGCGGGTGCGACCCCACGGGCCTTTAGCCGTCCAAAACGCGATTGGCAGAAGTCAATCGCACGGGCGCTCGCAAAGCGCATGGTCGCCTCTGTCGAGTAAATTGGTTAAACCGGATTCGCGGCAAACAGGGGATTCAAGCTGAAATCAATCGATTTTAGCATGGTCTGCGCGCTGACAGCGATCCGAGCGGCCAAGCTAATACGCGTCGGGGGAACGGTATTCCGTCATGCCTGACTACGATTTCCGCACCACGCGGCTTTACGTCGATGCGCCGCTTCACGACGGAGCGGTCGTCGCTCTTGATCGCAGTCAATCGCATTACCTTAGGCGGGTGCTGCGGCTCAAGGACGGACAGGCAATTTTGGTTTTCAACTGTCGCGACGGCGAATGGCGCGCCACGCTCGAAGGCGGCGCGCGCCAGGTGGCGCTGCGCGTTACCAACCGCACCCGCCCGCAAACTACGGCCAGCGACCTGCACTATCTGTTCGCGCCGCTCAAATCCGCACGCCTCGATTACATGGTGCAGAAGGCGGTCGAGATGGGGGTGTCGCAACTGCGGCCCGTTCTCACGCAACACGCCCAGATCGCACGCGTCAATCTCGAACGCATGCGCGCCAATGCCATCGAGGCAGCGGAGCAATGCGGGATTCTTTGCTTACCGGAGATTGCCGCGCCGGTGCCGTTGACCCGTGCGCTCGCAGCGTGGCGGCCGGAGCGGCATCTCGTGTTTTGCGATGAAGCAGCCGATGTCGCCGATCCGCTCGCGGCGCTTGCTACTGTGCCGCGGCATGCACCGCTTGCCGTCTTGATTGGGCCGGAAGGCGGCTTCGCACCCGATGAGCGCGCGGCGCTGCTCAAATTGCCGCGTGTGGTGCGGCTTGCGCTCGGCCCCCGGATCTTGCGCGCCGATACCGCCGCAGTTGCTGCACTGGGACTCGTCCAGGCCGTAATCGGCGACTGGCGCTGATCGCCGTCGTTCCGGCCGACAGTCAATGAATCTTGCCGGGACGATCGTAGCAAACGAAGCCGACATAGTCGCCATAGACGCGGTGAATGCTGGTGACCTTGGCGAAGCGGCCCCAGCGCGCGCAATAGTCTCCCGCGACCTGGTGATAGATCGGTTCGACGTCGGGCGAATAGGGGAAGATGCCGCCGGTATCGTTGCCGGTCACCGCCGGACCAGGCCCGGCGAACTCGGCGCCTAAAGCCAATGCGGCAGCGCTGCCGCACAACGAGACGACGGCAATCACAGTGAGCGCGATCACGACTTTCCGAACCACGACTTTCCGAACCATGGCAGAGCCTCGCAGCGAAGCGAAATAACGAATAGCCAATAGATGATACGCTCGGCGCGCGCTATTCGCTACTCGCTCCTCACCGTTCGCTCCTTTCAGAGCATCGCATAGGCGCTCGCCACCATGCCGATCGGCCGCCGGTCGGCGGCATTGAGCAGCATGACGCGGCCAAAGCTCGTATTGCGGCCGATCCGTACCACCCGCGCATCGGCGACGACATCGAAATTCACCGGGCGCAAGAAATGCGTAGTCTGGTCGATGGACGTCATCGGTCGGTAGCCGTTCCAGGCGGCCGAACAGGCCAGCACCATCGCGGTATCTGCCAGCGCCATGAGCGCCTGCGTGCAGACTACCGCGCCGTCGCTGCAGACTTTTCTGGAGTAGGGTAGCCGTACCGTCGCGCCTGGCTGCCAGTCGGGCAGCGCGCCCGGCGGCCGCACGGTTTCGATGCTTTCGACCAGCAGCGCCAAGTCTTGCACCCACTGCGGAAAGATTTCGGTCATCAGGCGCCCCGCCGTTTGCAGGCTGAACGACATCCGCGGCGTCGGAAGCCGGTGCACCTGGCCCATGGTGATCCCCCAAAATGCTAGCCAAACGGCTCGCCCGCCGTTTCGGCCGGTCGTTACAACCCTCGCGCTACAATCTATGAGTGAAGGACACCGCGAGGCCGTGGCTAGGCCGTTTCGCGATGCACGCTGACGCGACGAATCGAATGCAACAAATTACGCGCGACTTGCTACAGGCGACCTGTTACATGCGACCTGTTACAGGCGACCTGGCGGCGGTCACGCAAGCTATTTGCTCGTTCGTGCAATCACAACAAAACTGCGAAAAACCGATTCGCGCTATCTTTTTTGTGCCACAGCGGCTGGCAAAAGCGGCGGCACAAGGGTGCCGGGACTTGACCAGATCGGTTCCTCGCGGCACGGTTAACTGCGCCAGAGGGGGAGGGGCCTTCATGTCGCAAACATTCTCCCGCGCCAGGTTGCAGACGACCATCGAGTTAAAGCGCGGCCGGACCTTCACCGCCACGTTTTGCGCGCGAGCCGGCCAGCTCGGGGGCATCCTGCTGGCACTCGTGCTTTGCGCGCTGGCATCCTCGCCGTCGCGCGCGGCGAACTGGTTTGAAAAGAATTTCTGGCTGTCAGGTCCGCGCTATAGCCGCGTGGTGCCAGCTTGCGATTATCCGGCGGCGCTGGACCGCATCATCGCCAATTTCCGCACCAAGGAATTCCGTTTCTGGAATTCGGAAATGCGCATCGTCGGATTTGAGAATATTCGCGAGCTCGACTTCCTGCCCTGGACCGCACAAGCTATTCCGCGCCGTTTTTGCAGCGGAATCGCGGTCATCAACGACGGCGGCAGGCACACGATTTATTATTCGATCGCCGAAGATACCGGTATGATCGGCATGGATTGGGGCGTCAATTTCTGTGTCGCTGGGCTTGATCGTGAATGGGCCTATAATCCCAGTTGCCGGGCGGCAGGGCCGTAACGCTCAGCCGCGCAAGGCTTCGAGCACGCAATTGCGCAACAGCATTGGATCACGGGCGCCGCGCTGAGCGAACTCGATCACTTTTACCGCTACGACATTCGCCTCGTGGTGATCGGCGTCGCTGAGCCCTAGCGTTCGGCACACGTCGGCATAGACGCGCGTCATGCTGACGATCGCCTCCGGCTCGAAGGGCTCATTCTTGAATAGGCGATAAACGGCCATACGCCGCGCCTCCCGCGTGCCAGCTCCAAACTAGGTGCCGAATGCGACGGTTTCCAGCCCGCTTTCAGCCCGCGCCGCGACAATCCCCATTGTCCCCGACTACGGCGAGCGGATTGGGAACATGGGTGAGAATTTCTGTTCTTGATTTGTTCGCCAGGGTCGTCTAGGGTCTTCGCGTTTGTCGAACGCGTACAGGGGGGTGGTCATGACCAGGGTAGTGTTGCGTGCGGCGTTGCTTGCGTTGTTGCTCACCCCCCGAGCGGCGACTGCGCAGGATCCCCGGCAGAATGCGCCGGGGCAGTTTGATTTCTACGTTCTGTCTCTGTCCTGGTCGCCATCTTTCTGCGCTGGCGCTGCCGAGCGGGGCGCCGCTCCTGCGGCCGGGAATGTGCAATGCGGTCCGCGGCCCTATTCTTTCGTCGTTCATGGGCTGTGGCCGCAATATGACAGCGGCTTCCCAGAATATTGCCAGATTCCGGCGCCGCGGCTTGATCGCGGCGTGGTCTCCTCGATGCTCGATCTGATGCCGGCGCCGCGGCTGATCTTCAACGAATGGGATCGCCACGGCACCTGCTCCGGCCAATCGCCGCGTGCCTATTTCGAAACCGTGCGCAAGGCGCGGGCCGCGGTGAAAATCCCGCCCGAATTCACCGATCTCAAGGAGCCGCTCAGCGTAACCCCGCAGGCCGTCGAAGAGGCTTTCATCAAGACCAATCCTGGACTATCGGCGAGCGCAATGGCGGTCGGCTGCGACGCCAAGCGGTTGACCGAGGTGCGGCTCTGCCTTTCCAAGGATCTGCGTTTCCGCGATTGTGCGGAGATTGCCAAGCGCAGCTGCAGCCGGGAGCAGCTGACGATGCCGCCGATGCGCGGCAGCTGAGGGACCAGCGGCCTGTTCGTTGGCACGATCTCAATCTAAGTCCGGCCAGGATGTGTCGGATCGGGCGTGACATGAACTACCAGCACGCGTTTCACGCCGGCAACTTTGCCGACGTCCACAAGCACATCGTTCTAACGCGCATTCTCGACTATTTGCGGCAAAAACCGGCGGCATTTCGGGTCGTCGACACCCATGCCGGTGCTGGCCTCTACAACCTTCTCGGGCCACAAGCCGCGCGGTCGGGCGAATGGCGGGACGGAATCGGACGCCTGTTCGCGATGCCGCGCTCCGGCGCAACCGGAACCGATTCGTTGCAGGCGCTGGTTGCGCCTTATCTCGACATCATCACGGCGCTCAATCCAGCCGGGACGCTGCGGCTCTATCCCGGATCACCGCTGATCGTTAAGGCGCTATTGCGTAGGCAAGACCGGCTTATTGCTTGCGAACTTGAACCAAGCGCGGCTGCTTCGCTGAAAGCCGCTCTGCACGGCGATGCCCGCGCGAAGGTGCTCTCCATCGACGGCTGGGTGGGACTTTTTGCCAATGTCCCGCCCAAGGAACGCCGCGGCTTGGTAGTGATCGACCCGCCCTACGAGGAGACTGTCGAATTCGCCCGCCTGTCCGATGCCTTGGCGCAGGCATATCGCAAGTGGCCGAACGGGCTTTACTTGTTGTGGTATCCAATCAAAGCGCGCGAGGCGCCTGATGCGCTGGCCCGGCGGCTGCGTCGGCTTTCAGTGCCCAAAATCTTGCGCTGCGAATTCTCCATCGCACCGCCACGCGCCGACGGCGCACTCGCCGGCTCCGGCCTGATTATCGTCAACCCGCCCTTTCCACTGGAGCGCGAATTGCGGGAGCTTCTTCCGGCGTTCATGCGACTGCTCGCGCCTATGGGCGCCTGCCGCCTCGATTGGCTCTCTGGAGAATGATCCGGCCGGGCCGCGTTGCGCCCGGAGGCCAATCAAAGACGGGTTTGGGCCCTCCTTTCAGTGCTCGGAATTGCACAAAACCGTGCTGCTGCCCACTTTTCCACACCTTCGAATTGGTTTAGCCTTCCTCAACTGGCTTAGACGTTCCGCCTCCTGTGGGGGGCCGGCGGAGTGGCTGAGGCCGTAGGGGCTTAAGCTCTTTGCTCGTGTGGATGTCCGGCCTAGCCGTCACGCCTTTGACGGCGGCGGCGACGTGAGCGCGGGAAGGAGTTACGCAATGGCAATGACCGGCACGGTCAAATTTTTCAACGGCGAGCGCGGCTATGGCTTCATCAAGCCGGATGATGGCGGCCGCGACGTGTTCGTCCATATCACTGCCGTTGAACGCGCGGGGCTGAAGTCGCTGATGGAAGGCCAGCGCATCAGCTTCGAGGTCGAGCCCGACAAAAAGGGCAAAGGGCCAAAGGCCGTCAATCTCGTCGTCACCGGCTAGAACGACCTTAAACGCTTCGCTTGAGCTTTTGCGGCGCAGACCGTATTTGCGGGCGCGCGCCGCCGCTGCCGCCCTCGAAAAGCTGCGCAGGCTTCCCAACTGCTCTGACTTAACATGGTGCCGCGATGATGGTTCTACGTTCGTCCCCGGCGTCGCCGTTCGGGCGCAAGGTGCGGATTGCGATCGCGCTTTTGGGCTTTGATGGCGAGACTCGAGTCGAGCCCGCCGATCCGACCAATGCTTCCGACACGCTGCGCCAGCAAAATCCGCTAGGCAAAATTCCAGTGCTGCTGGCCGAAGACGGCACCGCCCATTACGACTCACGCGTCATCGTCGAATATCTCGACGAACGTGCCGGTGGCGGCAGGATCGTTCCGCGCGAGTCACGGGCGCGCCTCACCGCGTTGCGGCTGCAAGCGCTGGCCGACGGCATTCTCGATGCTTCGATCCTCACTGTGTACGAAGCGCGATGGCGCGCGGCCGAGCGTCACGAGCAAAAATGGCTCGATCATCAGGCCGGCAAGATTGCGCGCTCGCTCGCTATGCTCGAGTCAAATCCGCCGGCGCTTGATGCTGCGTCCGGCGGTTTGCCTAATGTCGGCCAAATTGCGCTCGCCTGCGCGCTCGGCTATCGCGATTTTCGCTTCGGCGAAAGCTGGCGGGCCGACCATCCGCGGCTTGTGACCTGGCTGGATGCCTTTGCTACGCGGGTGCCGGCTTTCGCCGCGACCGCACCGACCGGCTAGCGCAACAACTCGTTAACTGCAGCGCACGTCGTGATCGAGTTCGATTAGGATTGCTGATAAAACTGCGCGAATGTCCATCGCGATTGCAATCGGGTGGGGCATCGCTCTCCTTTTATGTGCGACATCGCTCTGGATTCGCTGGCGACGCCGCGGCCGAAATCCATTCACCACGCGATCCAGCGCGATTGTGAACCCGCCGAAAATGGCAATCATGCCAAATGCCGGCGACGTGCTGGTCTATGTGAATGAAGACGGCTCGGTACGAGAACTTACCGAGGCCGAGAAGAAATACGTCGACACCGAATTCTCGCCGCTTGATGGAGCGCGGCCCTATCTCAAATCGCGCTATCTGGACCGGACCGCCATAGGAATTCAAGGCTATTTGCCGCGCGCCCAAGTGCCGGATGGTGTATCCATCCAGCCAGCGCCGCCCCAAAACGCGCCGCAATCGCAAACATCGCAAGCGGTCGCAGATTCGTTGGTGGAACTGGTCCGCAAGCACGGCCGAGGCTAAGGGCCTCCGGCGGCTGTTCAGCCGGCTTACGATAAAAAACCCCGGGGGGGCGCCCGGGGTTTTTATGCGTGAGCGACGTGCTCAGAACTTATAGTTTACGCCGGCGCGCAAAAGGTTGGTGTGGAACGACACGTTGTCGGTACCGAGCCCGGCCCCGCAATTTAATCCGCAATTGAAGTTGCCGAGATCGACATAAAGATACTCGACCTTGGCGGTCCAGTTCGGCGCCAGGGCGGCTTCCAGTCCGGCGCCAAGCGTCCAGCCGGTATTGTCACTGTTCGTGTCGGACAAACCGGGCGTCGACGCGCGGATATTGCCGAACGCAGCGCCGCCGGTGATGAACGGCATGAAACGATCCGCGGCATAGCCGAGCCGTCCGCGCACCGTGGCAAGCCAGGTATTGCTGGTCTTACAACCCAACGGACACGAATTGTTGGTGGTGCCGTTGATGCCGGACCAATCGACGTCGCCTTCGATGCCGGCGACCACTTGGCCGAACTGATAATTGTAGCCGACGGTGCCGCCGATCAGACCGCCGCTGACGTTGCGGCTCCCGGTCGAATCCCAGTTCGAACTGCCGAAACCGCCGCCGCCGTTGATGCCGATGTAAAATCCCGTCCAGTTGAAGATCGGCGCATAGGCCGGCGCCGGCGCGGGATAATAAGGCGCGCGGCGCGCCAGATCGGCCGCCGCTGCGCTCGCCGTCATCGCGGCGAGCGCAACAAACGCAAACACAACACGCTTCATCTTTGACCTCCATACGCGACGCCGCCACGTCGCGGTTTGCGGCGCATATTATTTGTCGTTTGATTGTCGGCTAGTGTTGAAAAGACACAGGCGCGCCAGAAGTTGTGCCGGCTTTGTGGCGAAAAAAGTTTGGCACGCGCCATGATTTTGGTTAGCAAAAAGTTGCTAAGAAAAATTTGGTTAGCAGAGTCTTTCCGAACTACAAGACGAGTGGTCAGAGTCATCGCGAGCGATGGCAAAGTAATCCAGTAAGTTTGGTAACAAGGCCTGGATTCCGTCGTCACTATTGCCCCTCGTAATTGCGACTCTAAAAATTGATACTTGAGCCCGAGCTGCACCAGGTTCCCGGCGAGAGCCGGAAAGCCCGCTCGCGACTTTCGTCAAACCGATGACGCGACGGACGTGCACGCACGGCGCCACGGTTGCGACACGCGGGCGTTGCGAGGCGTCAGAAAGACGCCCAATCCTTCGGTGATCGATGGAATTTATGGCTAGCTTTAAGTTAAACAGTGTTAAATCGGTAAGGAGTTCGACCGCGCTATCGTTAAGGGATTGTATATTCGAAAGCAGCCGGCAGCCGCCGCGATTGAAGCGGGCAACGGACGCGCTTTCCCACCCGCCATGTGGCTTTCCCCGGCGATAGGCCTACATGCACGAGCATGAGCAGCGTTCCCAAACCAGAACTCGCTCCCGAGGCGGAGATCGTCGAAGAAGACGAAGAACAGTCACTGCCGCAGCCCGAAGAGGAAGCGGCCAAGCCTCGCTTTGAGGAGGATGAAGGTTCGCTGGCGGCGGGTCGCGCTACAATTCTCCGTTACACTAAAGTGGCGCCGTCGCGGCCCGGGGTCTATCGCATGCTCGACGGCCGCGGCGACGTGCTCTATGTCGGCAAGGCGAATAACGTCAAAAAACGCATTGCGTCCTATGGCCGTCCGGCTGGACTCGACACCCGGATCGAGCGGATGATCGCGGCCACGCGCACGGTCGAATTCGTCACCACTCGCACCGAAACCGAAGCGCTGCTGCTTGAAGCGAATCTGATCAAGCGGCTGCGGCCGCGCTTCAACGTCGTGCTTCGCGACGACAAGTCATTCCCCTACATTCTGATCACGTCAGATCATTGGGCGCCGCAAATTCTCAAGCATCGCGGTGCACGCACGCGGCGGGGCCATTACTACGGCCCGTTCGCGTCGGTCTGGGCTGTCAATCGCACCATAAACGCGCTGCAACGCGCGTTTTTGCTGCGTTCGTGCAGCGATCCATTTTTTGAAAGCCGCACGCGGCCCTGTCTGCTTTATCAAATCAAGCGCTGTTCGGCTCCATGCACCAAGGAAATCGACTTTCCCGATTATTCGGCGCTAGTGCGTGAGGCGAACGACTTCCTGTCAGGACGCAGTAAGAAAGTCAAAGACCAACTCGCCGATGAGATGGAAAGGGCTTCGGGCGCGCTCGATTTCGAGCGCGCGGCGGTCTACCGCGATCGCCTCGCCGCGCTTTCCGCGATTCAATCGCATCAAGGCGTCAATCCGCGCGGCGTCGAGGAGGCCGACGTGTTCGCCGCCTATCAGCAAGGTGGATTCTCCTGCGTCGAGGTTTTCTTCTTCCGCACCGGCCAGAATTGGGGTAACCGCGCCTACTTTCCCAAGGCCGATCGTTCGCTCTCCGGCGAAGAGGTCTTGTCCGCTTTCCTCGCGCAATTCTACGACGACAGGCCGCCGCCGCGCCTGATTCTGGTCTCTCACGCGATTGCGGACCGAGAGCTGCTGGCCGAAGCTCTGTGCACCAAGGTCGGCCACAAGATCGAGATCGTGCTGCCACTGCGCGGCGAGAAGAAGGATCTTGTCGAGCACGCGCTTGCCAATGCGCGCGAAGCGCTTGGGCGCAAACTGGCCGAGACCTCGTCGCAGGAAAAGCTATTGCGTCAGCTCTCCGAGACATTCGTGCTGCCGAAAGTACCGCGACGCATGGAAGTTTACGATAACAGCCATATTCAAGGTTCGAACGCAGTCGGCGCCATGATCGTCGCGGGGCCGGAAGGCTTCCGCAAAGATCAATATCGCAAGTTTAATATCCGCTCTGCCGAGCTCACGCCGGGCGACGATTTTGCCATGATGCGGGAAGTATTGACGCGCCGCTTCAAGCGGCTTCTCGCCGAGGCGCCAGATAACGCACGCCGAGGCGAAGATTTCGTTATCTATCCCCCTGCGGGGGAGGCCGATCCGGCGCAGCCGGATCGGGAGGGGCGTGATCCGTTTCAAACTGTAGCGGCCCCCCTTCCTGAGGCTCCCCAAACAAGCTTGCACTCGGGCGCGCGCGAGCGCGGCCCGGGTGCGGGGCGGGAAGAGCGCACCCCAATTGAGGAGCGAGACGATTCGCCCTGGCCGGATCTCCTGCTGATCGATGGCGGGCAGGGGCAGCTCACCGCTGCGCGCGAGGTTCTGGTCGGCCTCGGGATTGAGGTTCCAGTCGTGGCCATCGCCAAAGGGCCGGACCGCGATGCCGGCCGGGAAACGTTCTTCGTTCCAGGCCGGGATTCGTTCAAGTTGCCGCTACGCGATCCGGTGCTCTATTTCGTCGAACGCCTGCGCGACGAAGCGCATCGTTTTGCCATCGGCTCGCACCGGGCGCGCCGCAAACGCGATCTCCGAGAAGCCGGTCTGCAGGAAATTGTCGGCATTGGACCGACCCGCAAACGCGCGCTGCTCCTGCATTTCGGCACGCTGAAAGCGATCGAACGAGCCTCGCTGACCGATCTGATGGAGGTCGAGGGCATCAGCGCCGAAACCGCGCGGCGCATCTATGCCTTCTTCCATGACGGGGCGACCTGACGGGGCGACCTGACCGTGAGCCCCAGGCGGTCTCCCCACATACGCACAAGTGAAGCGCTTGGGCCTGTCGGCCGGGCCGCCGCGGCGCTATGGTGGGTAGGATATTGGCCAAGAACCACAGATGAATTCGACCACGACCAGCACGCCTCGACACGGCGCCGGGCATGCGCCGGCACACGGTCCGCCTCATGTTCCGGCGCCTGGACCAATGCGATCACGTGCCAACCCCATGGCGCTGCCGAATATCTTGACTTATGGCCGCATTGTCGCTGTGCCGCTCGTGGTCGGCTGCCTGTTCTGGCAGAACATCCTTCATGGCGGGCTTTGGCTGCGCTGGTTTGCGCTCGCCATCTTTATCGCGGCAGGCGTGTCGGATTTTCTCGACGGCTATTTTGCCCGCATTTGGGGCCAACAGTCCTCGCTCGGCCGTATGCTCGATCCGATCGCCGACAAGCTCCTGGTTGCGTCCTGCCTTTTGATCCTCGGCGCCGAGAAGACCATCCATGGCTGGTCGCTGTTGGCGGCGATCGTCATTCTCTGCCGTGAAATTCTGGTCTCGGGCTTGCGCGAATATCTTGCGGAGCTGCGGGTCAGCGTGCCGGTCACCCGGCTCGCCAAATGGAAGACAACGCTGCAACTTATCGCGGTTGGTTTTTTGATCTGCGGCGAAGCCGGCGACGCGATTGTGCCGGTGGTCACTGAGATTGGCATCGCTCTGTTGTGGCTCTCTGCTCTGCTTACGCTCTACACCGGCTGGGATTATTTGCAGGCGGGATTGCATCACCTGACGCGGGAGGATGTGTGAAGGTTCGTTATTTTGCCTGGGTGCGTGAGCGTGTCGGCAAGGCGGAAGAAGATATCGATCCGCCCGATGGCATCGCGACCGTCGGCGATTTGGTTGCATGGCTTACCCGCCAGGGTGAGGGCTACGCCTATGCATTCGAAAATCCGAAAGTGATCCGTAGCGCGATCGACAAGCACCACGTGCGCCCTGATGCGCGGATTACAGGGGCCAGCGAAATCGCATTTTTTCCGCCGATGACTGGCGGTTGAAACGCTGTTTGCCAAGCCCGTGAGCGGAATGAGCGTTATTATCCGTCTGCAGCGCGAACCGTTCGACACCGCGAACGAGATTGCGGCACTAACCCGCGGCCACGCCGATATTGGCGCAGTGGTTACGTTTGCCGGGATCTGCCGCGCCGACGAAAATGGGGAACCGATCGCAGCCCTTAATCTCGAACATTATCCAGACATGGCCGAAGCCGAGATCGGCAGCCATATCGAGGCGGCGTACCAGCGCTGGCCGCTCCTCGGCGTCACGGTCATCCATCGCTACGGCCGCATCGGGGCAGGCGAGGGTATCGTGCTGGTGGTTACGGCATCGAGTCACCGCGAAGCGGCCTTCGCGGCCGCCGAATTCTTGATGGACTACCTCAAAACCCGCGCGCCGTTCTGGAAGCAGATCGAGAAGCCCGGCGGCAAAACACGGGGCAAGATCTGGGTCGAAGCCAAGGCGAGCGACGATACCGCCACCGAGCGTTGGAAGCCGTCGCCGACAAAACGCGAAGCGGCGAAGTGATCCGCGATTATTCCGCAGCTACGCGGGGCGTCGACGCGGCGCTGAGCTTTGGATTGAGTTCGCAAGCTTCTTCCCAGCTCAGCACGTTGAGCGATTTGACGAACTTGCCGACGCCGTCGACCTCGGCGCAGAACAGGCCGAGTTCAATGATCTCCTCATCCGAAAAGTGCCTGGCGAGCTCGGCATAAACTTCGTCCTTGTCGATGGCGTGCTCGCCCTGCTTGAACAGATCGGCGTAACGCAATGCCGCCTTCTCGCGTGCGCTGAACTGCGTGCTGCCGGCATGATCGAATAGATCGCCGATCATGCTTTCGGTCAGCCCTTCGGCTTTGGCGACATTGGAGCGAACGGTCGAGCAATAGCCGCATTGGTGCGCGACGGAAATCTTGATGCGGCACATTTCCTTGAGCTTGTGGGACAAGATGCCCTGATACAGGAGCTTGTTCCAATATTCGACCCAGGCGATGCCGAGCTTGCTGCGGGTCATGAGACTGACGACGCGCGGAT
>JBAQBC010000167.1:0-1967 GCA_049286035.1 Xanthobacteraceae bacterium | reverse complement strand
GGTCCATCGCGCGCGCCGCTCGTGCTTGCCGCCGCCGCAGCGGCGCCTGGCGGAAAGCCAGCCGGCCGATCGCACGCCAGCCAAGGAAGCGGTTCACCCGCTCGCAGATCAGCCCCGCGAGGTGCTGGATCTCGATGGCGGCCGGTCCTTCGACACGCAGCACCAGCGTCCCAGCTTCGCCGTCTTCGCTATCGGTCTGGCGCGGCCACTGCAGCTTGATCGGCTCGCTGTGGGCGGCGATCTCGTGGCCGACGATGTCGTCCCAGCGGGTGACCAATTCGGCTGAGGCGAAACCCTGCCGCGCGAAGGCGTCGCCGACGAGCTTGCCGAGAAGCTCGCGCAACGGTTTGCCCACCGGACGCGAAGGCTTGTTCATGGCGCGACGCTCTGCCATCGATCACACTATGCCAGCCAAGACGCGCAGAAAAAAGACGCGCAGAAAAAAGTCTTCGGCGTTCCAGCCGTCTGCACAGCGGGGACAACCGCGTGGGCTACACGCCGCCGACCTACTCGCCTGGTACGACCGGCACCGGCGCGCGCTGCCGTGGCGGGCGCGGCCCGGCGAGCGCAGCGATCCCTATCGCGTCTGGCTGTCCGAAACCATGCTGCAACAGACCACCGTCAAGGCGGTCGCGCCCTATTACGCCCGGTTTTTGGCGCGCTGGCCCGATCTCAATGCGCTTGCGGCGGCGTCACTCGAGGAGGTTCTCGCGGCTTGGGCGGGGCTCGGTTACTACGCCCGCGCCCGCAACATGCATGCCTGCGCGCGCGCATTGGTTGAAGGCTACGGCGGTCAATTTCCGGCGAGCGAGAGCGCGTTGGGCGAACTACCCGGGATCGGCGCCTATACCGCGGCGGCCATCGCCGCAATCGCCTTCGATCAGGCCGCCACCCCGGTCGATGGCAATATCGAGCGGGTCATCGCGCGACTCTACGCACTGGCGACACCGTTGCCCGTCGGCAAAGTCGAGATCGCACGGTACGCGCGCGCCCTGACGCCCGCCAAGCGCGCCGGCGATTTCGCGCAAGCGCTGATGGATCTCGGCGCCACGATTTGCACGCCGAAGAAACCAGCCTGCGCATTGTGCCCATGGAATGCGGCCTGCGTCGCGCATGCGCGCGATGAGGCCGAACTGTTTCCCCGCCGTGCGCCTAAACGTGAAGGTGCGTTGCGCCGCGGCGCCGCTTTTGTCGCGCGGCGCGCCGATGATTGCGTGCTGTTGCGGACCCGCCCGGCGCGCGGCCTTTTGGGGGGCATGACGGAGGTGCCGACCACCGCATGGGCGGCGGATTTCGACGAGGCCACCGCGCTTGCCGAAGCACCGCTATTCGGCGCCTCGCAAAAAAGTGTGGCCTGGCGGAAAATCGCGAGCGTGGCCCGTCACGTCTTCACCCATTTCCCGCTCGAACTCACGGTCTATCGGACCGAGCTTCCCTGCCAAGCCGCGGCGCCCGAGGGCACGCGCTGGGTTCCGATCTCACGGCTGGGCGGCGAGGCCTTGCCGAGCCTGATGCGCAAAGTCGTGGCGCATGGATTAAGACTGTAACGATTGGGACCGTAACGGCTGGGACTGTGGCGCTCGCCGTGCCGTACTTGTCAGCTTGGCGCGAGCGGAATGCGCTCTGTGGGTTGCGCTAGGCCCATCTCGGCGCGCACTTGCGCGCGCAACACGTCGATCAAGGTAAGGCCCTGCGGCGTTTCCACGTGCCAATAGGTCCAGCCGTTGCACGCTTCGAGGCCCTGCGCCAGCGCACCGATCCGGTGAATCGACCCCACCGCTTCGCCGAGGGTGAGCGCGCCATCGGCGCGAACCAAGGCCCGATGCCGCCGCTTGGCGTCGACGAGGCTTGCGCCGGGCGATACCAGGCCGCGCTCGACGAGTGCGGCGAACGGCACGCGCGGCGCTTCGCGTGCGGTCAAAAACGGCGCCAGCACCGGCTGCGCCAAGGGCTCGACCGCATCGATG
>JBAQBC010000166.1:0-3067 GCA_049286035.1 Xanthobacteraceae bacterium | reverse complement strand
AATCACGGGCCTGTTATTCCCGAAACAGCGCGGAATTGGCGAAAGGTCCAGAGCTTGTTAGACACCGCGGTTTTTACAGAGATAGCGCTGGCGCGCCCGAAGGGATTCGAACCCCTGACCTCTGCCTTCGGAGGGCAGCGCTCTATCCAGCTGAGCTACGGGCGCGTGATCAACGTTCAATATAGAAAGCGCTGCCAACCGGCAACGCCTGCCGCCTTGCCGCACACGCCCCAGGCTCCTAAGCTTCCCAACGAATATCCGTCATCCTGAGTGGCCGTGTAGCGGCCCTCGAAGGATACAGCACAGGGCATTTCGGGCCATCATCCTTCGAGGCTCGCTGCGCTCGCACCTCAGGATGACGGGAATGCCAAGGAGCCCCCGATGTCGCAAGTTGCGGAGAAGACCGAGAAGCGCAGCTCCAAAGCCGCGCAGATCAAGGACGCCGCCTTCAAATGGGACGATCCGCTCGACCTCGAAAGCCAATTGACCGAGGAAGAGCGCATGGTGCGCGACACCGCGCGCGACTATGCGCAGGAGAAATTGTTTCCGCGCGTGCTCGCTGCCAATCGCGAGGGCAAGTTCTATCCGGACATCGTGCGCGAAATGGGCGCGCTCGGCATGCTCGGCGTCACCATTCCGCAAGAGTATGGCGGCGCCGGCCTCAACTATGTCTGCTACGGGCTGATCGCGCGCGAGCTGGAGCGCGTCGATTCTGGTTTTCGCTCGATGATGTCGGTGCAATCGTCGCTCGTGATGTATGCGATCTACGCCTATGGCAACGAGGCGCAGCGCCGCAAATATCTGCCCAAGCTCGCGACCGGCGAGATGGTCGGCTGCTTCGGCCTGACCGAGCCCGATTTCGGCTCCGATCCGGGCTCGATGGTCACGCGCGCCGAGAAAACTTCCGGCGGCTACAAGCTTACCGGCGCCAAGACCTGGATCACCAATGCGCCGGTCGCCGACGTCGCGGTGGTCTGGGCCAAGCTCGAGGGCAAGATCCGCGGCTTTCTGGTCGAGCGCGGCACCAAAGGCCTATCGACGCCGAAGATCGAGGGCAAGTTGAGCCTGCGCGCCTCGATCACCGGTGAGCTCGTGTTCGACGGCGCGATCGTGCCGGAGGAGAACTTGTTGCCGAACGTCTCCGGACTGGCGGGGCCGTTCGGCTGCCTCAATGTCGCGCGCGCCGGCATCTCCTGGGGCGCGATGGGCGCCGCTGAATTCTGCTGGCACCGCGCCCGCGATTACGTGCTCGCGCGCAAGCAGTTCGGCCGGCCGCTCGCCGCCAATCAGCTGATCCAGAAGAAGCTCGCCGACATGCAGACCGAAATCACGCTCGGCCTGCATGCGGCGCTCCGGTTGTCGCGCATGATCGACGAAGGCAAGGCGTCGCCGCCGGCGATCTCGATGCTCAAGCGCAACAATTGCGGCAAAGCGCTGGAAGTGGCACGGCTCGCCCGCGACATGCACGGCGGCAACGGCATCACCGACGAGTTTCACGTCATGCGCGTGATGTGCAATCTCGAAACCGTCAACACCTACGAGGGCACGCACGACATTCACGCACTGGTGCTCGGCCGCGCGCAGACGGGCATTCAGGCGTTTATGTGAGGGCTCGTTGATGTAGGGCGGGTTAGCCGTAGGCGTAACCCGCCGCAACGACTATCGGCGGATTACGCTTCGCTAATCCGCCCTACCCAGACCAAAATTGGAGATGCCGATGTGCCGCAACATCCGCACGCTGTTCAATTTCGAGCCGCCGGCGACCGAGGAGGAAATCCACGCCTCGGCCCTGCAATTCGTGCGCAAGCTCTCGGGCTTCGCCCACCCGTCGCGCGCCAACGAGGCGGCGTTCGACCGCGCCGTCGACGAAGTGACCGACGCGGCGCGCCGGCTGCTCGACGCGCTGTCCACAGCGAGCCCAGCGAAGAATCGCGAGGCCGAAGCGATAAAGGCGCGCGAGCGCGCCAAGGCGCGATTTGCTTGAACTTACAAAAAACTCTGCGGATCGACATCGATCTCGAGCTTGATCGGGCCGCGCCGCTTCGGCGCCTTGGCGAGCCAGCGGCGCAAATAGGCCGCGAGATCGTAATTGCGCGGCGCTTTTACTAAGAGGCGCATGCGGTGACGGCCGCGCACCAAAGCGAGCGGTGCTTCCGCGGGGCCGAGCACGCGCACGCCATGGACAGCGTTTTCGTTGAGCGGCGCGGCGCGGGCGAGTTCGCGCGCGTAAGATCCGGTATCGTGCTTGTCGGAGCCGGAGACGACGATCGAGGCGAGACGGCCGAACGGCGGATAGCCGCTCTTCTCGCGCGAGGCGATTTCGGCGTCATAGAACGCCTCGCGGTCCTGCGCGATCAGCGCGCGCATCACCGGATGTTCGGGCTGATGCGTTTGCAGGAGGCCGAGGCCGACGCCGGCGTCGCGGCCGGCGCGGCCGATCACCTGATGCAACAGCTGAAAGGTGTGCTCCGCGGCGCGCGGATCGCCGTTGCTTAATCCCAAATCCGCATCGATCACGCCGACGAGATTGAGCATCGGAAAATGATGGCCCTTGGCGACGAGTTGGGTGCCGATCACGATGTCGAAGCGGCCGGCGGCGACGTCGGCCAATTCCTCGCGCATGCGCTCGATAGTGGCGACGAGATCGCTCGACAGCACCAGGATTCGCGCCTCAGGGAACAGCGCGCGCACCTCCTCTTCCAGCCGTTCGACACCCGGGCCGACCGAAACGAACGAATCCGCCACGCCGCATTTCGGGCAGGTCGGCGGATGCGGCATGCCGAAGCCGCAATGGTGGCATACAAGCTGACGGCGGAAGCGGTGATCGACCAGCCAGGCGTCGCAATTCGGACAGGCGAAGCGGAAGCCGCAGGCGCGGCATAGCGTCAGCGGCGCGTAGCCGCGGCGATTGAGAAACAGTAACGCCTGCTCGCGGCGTTCGAGCGCGGTCTTCACCGCAGCCGCGAGCGGCGGCGAAATGAAGCGGCCCGGCGGCGGCCGCTCGCGGCGGAGATCGATCGCTTCGACCGTCGGCAGGCGCTGGCCACCGAAACGCTCCGGCAAGGAG
>JBAQBC010000165.1:0-2590 GCA_049286035.1 Xanthobacteraceae bacterium | reverse complement strand
CAACAGGTCGGTGCTCGTGTTGGCGCATCGCCGCGAGATTATCAACCTGACCAGCAGGAAGCTGCATGCCGCAGGCGTCGCCCACGGCATCATCCAAGCCGGCTTCCCGACCCGGCCGAACGAGCGGGTGCAAGTGGCCTCGATCCAAACCCTGTGGACGCGCGCGATCACGATCGGATCGATGAATTTGCCGCCAGCCGATCTGCTCGTGGTCGATGAATGCCACCACGCGCCGGCGGAAACCTATCGCAAGATCATCAAGGCTTACCCCGGCTCGATCTTGCTAGGCTTGACGGCCACGCCGTGTCGCGGCGACGGGCGCGGCCTCGGCGGCATTTTCCAGACCATGATCGAGACACCGCAGGTCGCCGACCTGATCAAGCAGGGCTACTTAGTCGGCACGCGGGTCTATGCACCATGCGATCCCGATCTGCGCGGTGTTCGCACTCAAGCCGGCGACTACGTCGAAAGCCAACTCGCCGAGCGGATGGATAGCGACAATCTGGTCGGCGACATCGTCACGCACTGGCATAAATACGGCGAGCGCCGCAAGACGGTCGCTTTTGCCGTCTCGGTCGAGCACTCGATCCATATCCGTGACGAATTCATCAAATCCGGCGTGCGCGCCGAACACATCGATGGCTCGACGCCAAAGCCGGAACGCGACGCCACGCTGGCGCGGCTGGAATCCGGCGACCTCGATGTCGTCAGCAATTGCATGGTGCTCACCGAGGGCTGGGACATGCCCGACGTCGGTTGCTGCATTCTGGCGCGGCCGACGCGCAAGAGGGCCTCTATCGCCAGATGGTCGGGCGCGTCCTACGCCCGGCCGATGGCAAGACCGACGCCATCGTGCAGGATCACAGCGGCGCAGTATTCCTCCACGGCTTCGTCGAAGACGCGGTCGAGTGGACGCTCGACCCTGATCGCCGCCCCGAAAGTCCGGTGCATCGGAAGCGCGGCGAACGCGGCTCGCGGCTGATCGAATGCAAGAACTGCGGCGTGGTCCGCGTCGCCGGCGAGGCGTGCTGGCATTGCGGCTTCCTGCCGCAACCGGCAGCCCGCCGGCTCGAGTTTCGCGATGGCGAACTCGGGATCGTCGATCGGTCTCGGCGCGCTCACGGCAACGTCTATGATCCCGCCGAGCGAGCGCGCTGGCACGCCATGCTGGCGTATATCGCGAGCGAGTGCGGCTATAAGCCGGGCTGGGTCGCGCGCCGGTACAAAGAGAAATTCAAGTCATGGCCGCAGTGGGGACAATCACCGCGGCCGATCCCGCCATCGCCCGAGGTTCGATCGTGGGTGCGCTCGCGGATGATCGCCTTCGCTAAGCGGCGAGGTGCGGCATGACCAAGAAGCGCACCAGTAAGATCGATGGCCCGTTCGTGCCGCTGCTCATCGCCACTATCGATTCCCCGGCATGGCGAGCCATGTCGCATGGGGCGCATTCGCTCTACGTCGCCCTCAAGCGACGCTATAACCCGAGCATCGATAACAACGGCGAAATATTTCTGTCGCTGCGACGTGCTGCGCAGGAACTGCAATCGCATCCGGACTATATCGCGCGCTGGTATCGCGAGCTCCAGCACTACGGCTTCGTTGTTCAGATTCAGCCCGGTTGTCTCGGCGCCGACGGCAAGGGCAAAACGGCCCACTGGCGGCTGACTGAGCTCGCCTATCGCAGCAAGCCGCCGACGCGGGACTTTCTCCGCTGGGACGGCACACCGTTCATGAATCGAAAAACAGAATCCCGACCCACAGATGTGGGTCGGGGTGATCCACAAATGTGGGCCAGCGGTGATCCACAAATGTGGGTCAGTCGGCGGAAAAATGCCAACCGGCGCGGTAATCCAGCCGACGAGTGCGACGCGATCGAAATGTTCCTCATCGATTCGCTGACAAAATCGCGATAGTGCCCCGGATGTCCACGCTCAGCGGCGAACCGGTCTTCGGGAGGCGCGTAATCGATTACGGCGAAGGTGGTTATCGATAACAGGGCGCGCTCATAGGGGGGTGCGTACGGACATGCTCCAAAAAGTTCTCGAACGCTAGGCGACGACCGAGAAGAGCACGACCGTCATTGAACGCCAGCCGGACGGCAAAATGCGAGTGACGTCAGGCCCTTGGGAGAGCGAAAAGGTTTTTTGTGCGATCGGGCGCTCGAATTACACAGCGTCGAGGGGTGTTTACACGTCGCCCGCAAGCCGCGCCGACACGACGAATGGGACCCGCCGATCCCGGTCTACGACCCTACGGGCCCGGCGACGAATTCATCGACGACTGATGTCAGTGATCGATAACGACCGGCCTGTAAGCGCTTACACCGAGCCTGTAATCGATTACAGCGAGCGCAAGGAACAGGTGCGCCAGGCGGTGCGCCGCTACCGGCGACGCCGGCAACACGGCATCTACCACCGCCCGATCGACATCACAGACGCGCAACTCGATGCGCTTCAAGAGCGCGGCTATCTCGACCCGGACCGGCGTGGCGACCGCGCCGACGAAAGCGAAGCGATCGAAATGTTCCTCGCGGATTCGCTGACAAAATCCAGATAGTCTCTGGACGCCCACCGCAACGGCGGGCCGGGCC
>JBAQBC010000164.1:0-5120 GCA_049286035.1 Xanthobacteraceae bacterium | reverse complement strand
GAGTTGGTTATGAGCTGCTGCGATGAAACGACCGCCCGGGTGCCCAGCACCGATTTCTCTCGGCGCTCGTTGCTCAAGGGCGCAAGCCTTGCCGCAAGCGTAATTCCCGCGGCGGCGACCGGCCGTGCAGAAGCGCAAACCCGGCAAATTCAGCTCGCTTACTGCAGCCAGCTCTTGTGCGGAGTGCCATACGAAGTCGCGCGCACCGACGGTTATTTCAAGAATCACGGTCTCGACGTGCAGCTCGTTTACACCCGCGGCGGCAATGCCGCGATGCAAGCGCTGATCGGCGGCGCCGTCGACTACGCCGCCACGGCTTTGGATGTGGCGTTGCAGGCTTATGTCAATGTCCGCGCCAATATCCGACGCTTCGCTGTCACCGGGCGCTTGCCGCTGTTCGCGGTGGTCACCGCGCCCAAGGCCGCAAGCCAGATCCAGTCGATCAAGGATCTTGAAGGAAAAACCGTCGGCGTTTCGGCGCTCGGCAATGCCGATCATTCGTTGACGATTTATCTTCTCAAGGAAGCGGGCGCCGATTCTACGAAAGTGCAATTCGCCACCATGGGCGTGAACCTTTTCGAAGCATTGCGCCAAGGCCAGATCGATGCCGGCGTCGTCCAGGAGCCCGCCTTGACATTGCTGCGGCGCGCCGGCGCGCGCGTACTCGTGAACGCGATGGACCTCGATGACGCCAAGCGCTACCTCGGCGGCGCCTATGAGTTCATGGGTGTCGCGGTGCGGGGCAAGGAGCTCGAGCGGCGCCGGCCGGAAATGGTGGCGCTGACCGCCGCGCTTACCGATGCGCTCAAAGCGCTGCGGGCAATGAGCGGGGAGCAGCTGACCGCGGCGCTGCCGAAGGAGATGACCACCGGGCTCGATCTCAAAGAGTTCGGCGAAATTCTCCAGAATCGCCGCGACGCGCTGTACCCCGAATCCGTGAAAATCGATGTCGAGGCGGGCAAACGCGTCGAGCAGAGCCTCATCGCCGGCGGACTCATCAAGCCGGGCGCGAATATCGCGGGGCTGTACGATACCTCAATTGTCGGAGGCTGACGCTGCGCGTTCGTGATCTGACGATCTCGTACGGCGGGGAACCAGTCCTTGAGGGAGCAAGCCTCGCTGTCGAGAATGGCCGCTTCGTGAGCCTGGTGGGGCCGTCCGGTTCGGGCAAATCGAGTCTGTTGCGCGCCGTGATCGGCTTGCAGCAGCCGCTTTCAGGCGCCGTCGAGACCGGCCTGCCGCGTTCGCAAGTCGGCATCTTGTTTCAGGACGATGCGCTCTTGCCGTGGAAGACAGCGCGCGACAATGTCGCGCTCGGGCTGATTTTGAATGGTACCGACGGCAGGACGGCGCGTACCGAGGCCGAAGCTTGGCTGGCGCGGCTCGATCTTGCCGGGTTTGGCGATCGCTTTCCACGCCACTTGAGCGGCGGGCAACGCAAGCGCGTGGCGCTCGCGCAAGTGCTGGCGTTGAAGCCCAAATTGATCCTCATGGACGAGCCGTTCGCCTCGCTCGATGCGATCGTGCGTGCGCGTGTGGTCAAGGACCTCGTCGCCTTGGTCGAACGCGAGCAGATCAGCGTCCTTCTGGTCACGCACGATCTCGAAGAGGCGCTCAGCCTGTCGGATGAAATTTACCTCCTCTCGCAAGGACCGCGCGCGCACATCACGCAGCATTACATGGTGCCGATCCCGCGGCCGCGCGATCCGGTTCGTTCGCGCATGCATCCCGCCTTCGCGCCGCTCTATGAGAAAATCTGGGCCGATCTGTCGCGCGCGGTAGATCCGCGAGCGGAGGCGGCATGATGCTCGGCGCGGCGCGCTATAGCTGGGCTCGTCAGCTTGTGGCTCTGGTGATGCTGCTCGCGCTGTGGGAAGCGGCTGGACGCGCCGGCATGCTCAACCCGCTTTATCTGCCGAGCCCGAGCCAGATCGGCGCCGCGCTTTTTGACCTGTTCTCCGACGGCCGCATCTGGCCGCATCTTGAGGCAACGTTCACCGCCGCGCTCGGCGGTCTTGCGCTCGGCATCGCGGTCGGCGTCGTTCTTGGCGTCGCCGCGGCGCTGGTGCGATTGGTCGCCGAGCTGCTCGAGCCGGTGATGACGCTGCTCAATGCCGTGCCGCGCGTGATCCTGGCGCCGCTCTTCGTGATCTGGCTCGGCATTGGGCTCGCTTCCAAAATCGCACTGTCCTTCATTCTGGTGGCGGTGCTGATCTTTTTCACCGTGTTCACCGGCATCCGGCAGGTGGACCGCAGGATGGTCGAGCGCGTGATTACGCTCGGCGGCGATCGTTGGGCGCTGGTGCGGCACGTTTATCTGCCGTCGGTCACCGCCTGGATCTTGAGCAATCTGAAGATCGCGGTCGGCTTTGCTTTCACCGGCGCGCTGGTGGGCGAGTTCGTCGCGGCGACGCACGGCCTGGGCTATCTGTTGTCATTTGCACAAAGCACCTACAACGCCGCGCTGATGTTCGCGCTGATCGTGCTGATCCTGGTGGTAGTGCTGCTCATTTTCGGCATTGCCGGCCGGCTGGAGAAATATCTGCTGCGCTGGCAATGAGCGCAGCCGGCTGCCCAAACGCGATAACAAACATGTGCGCTACGACATTTTGTCGCTGCGGCCCATTCCGTAATCGAAGCACGCGGCCGGCGGCCCACGATCGGCGATGCGCCTCGAAGTCGCGGGACATTTTACAATCAATAAGTTGAATGACGGCAGCGGCCGGTACCTGGTCAGAACAGCTTTGACTTTGGTCGAACGGGCCATGAGTCGAGGGGATGGCTTGCAGGCACACAAAAATCGCAATTTCGGCCCGCTTATAGGCTTCGTTGCTTTTTCGCACCGCTCTGCGCGGTCGGGAGAATCGCCGTGGCTCAAGCCATTGAACAACATGCAGCCTTGTCCAACTCAGACGAAAGTGCGCCGCCGGATTCGCAGCTAGGCGACCCTCTCGACCGCTTGGCTGGACTAAGCACCCGGATACCGCCGTTTTCTATTGATGCACTGACGATCGGACTCATTTGTTTAGGCGCAGCTACAGCTCTCCGGTTAATCGGCAATTGGACCAATTCAGATTTTCTGTTCGCGACTTACTTTCCGGCGATATTGGCGGCCGGTCTGCTTGCTGGGATTCCGGCTGCTCTCGGCGTGACGATTGCGTCCACAATAATCGTTCGATTGTTCTTCGTTCCTTCTTATTTCCATAACAGCTCGCAAAATTATGGCGAGCTTGTCGACTTTCTCATGTATTTAGTCTCGGCTGCATTGACCATTTCTTTCGCTCATTATTGTCGCGTGGTTTTAAAACGGCTTCACAAACGCAATCTGACCAATGAAATTCTGGCCAAAGAGCTGCAGCACAGAAGTAAAAACGTCTGCGCTGCAATCGATGTGATCGTGCGAAAAAGCTTGGCCGATGAGCCGGAACGCGCAAGCAAAGTGTTTGGACGCATCAAGGCGATGATGCATGCAAACGAACTGCTCACGGCCTCTCAACCGCAATTGCTCACAGTGAAACAACTACTGCTTGAGGCTTTCGCGCCATATGGCGAAGATCGCTTGCAGGCGTTCGGCCCGGAAATCATGCTTAAACCGGATACCGCTCGTCATCTCATTCTTCTAGTTCATGAGCTTATTACAAACGCCGTGAAATACGGGTCGCTCTCGCGACTAAGCGGTCGCGTTTTAGTCGATTGGCGGGAGGATCGAGATACGATCGTTCTGGCTTGGAAAGAAATTAGCGGCCCGCGGATCGAATCTCCGCAAAGGGTCGGTTTTGGCAGTCACTTAATGACTGCCTGTATCAAGGCTTTATCCGGAACTATGCAGCAGAAATTTGCGCCAGACGGTTTTTGCTGTTCGGTGACGTTCAAGGCGAACGGTAAAGGCGCGAGCTGAATAGAGCCGAGAGCGCGGAGGGAAGTTACAGAGCTCGATTCGGCGTCGTCAGGCCCGTGGCGATTTTATCGGGTCGGGCTGAGTTGGGCGCTGTTCCCTTGGGCTCTGTTCCGCGCTTATTTACCTGCATTCTCGTCGGCGATGTAAGCGATGCGCATGAAGTTCGTCGCGCCCGGCGTGCCGAGCGGCAGGCCGGCGACGACGATGACGCGCTGCCCCGGCGCGGCAAAACGCTCCTTTAACGCAATGCGGCAGGCGCGCTCCACCATGTCGGTTTGATCGCGCGCATCTTCGTCGATGACGCAATGGATGCCCCAGACCATGGACAGTTTCCGCCCCGCCGCGTCGGCCGGTGAAATGGCGACAATCGGGCATTTCGGCCGTTCGCGCGACACCCGCAAGCCGGTCGAACCGGAGCAGGTCCAGCAGACGATCGCCGACAGATCAAGCGTCTCGGCGACTTGCCGCGCCGCCGCGGCGATCGCGTCGGCGCCGGTTCGTTCCGGCTCGGTGTGCAGGACGTGGAGTGACGGCAAATAGGTGCCGTCATCCTCGACCTCTTCGGCGATGCGGTTCATGGTCGCGACCGCTTCGACCGGATATTGTCCCGACGCCGATTCCGCCGATAGCATGACCGCGTCGGCGCCGTCGAAAATCGCGGTGGCGACGTCGGAGACCTCGGCGCGCGTCGGCACCGGGCTTGAGATCATCGATTCGAGCATCTGGGTTGCAACCACGATCGGCTTGCCGGCGCGCCGGCAGGCGCGCGTCATCTCCTTCTGCACGCCGGGCACCCGCTCCAGCGGCATTTCCACGCCAAGATCGCCGCGGGCGACCATGAGCGCATCGGCCGTTTCGAGAATGTCGCCGAGCTTGGCCACCGCCTGCGGCTTCTCGATCTTGGCCATCACCGCAGCGCGCCCGCGGGTGAGTTTTTTCGCCTCGGCGACGTCCTCCGGGCGCTGAATGAACGACAGCGCGATCCAGTCGACGCCAGCATCGAGCGCAGCTTCGAGATCGGCGATGTCTTTCGGCGCCAGCGCCGCCAGCGGCACCACCGTGTCCGGCAGGCTGACGCCTTTGCGGTTCGACACTTTGCCGCCGACTTCGACACGGGTGACGATACGCTCCGGCGTCACGGCGGTGGCCTTGAGTCGCAGCTTGCCGTCGTCGATGAGTAGGGTATCGCCCGGTTTGATCGCGGCGAATATTTCTGGATGCG
>JBAQBC010000163.1:0-13551 GCA_049286035.1 Xanthobacteraceae bacterium | reverse complement strand
GCTTTACAAGCACTTCGCGCTACGTACTGATTGTGCCTAACGGCTGTCGGGCCCTGCCATGCGTCCTTTGTCCTGCGTCCTGGCCGCGCTGGTATTGACTGTCGCGCTGACGAGAAGCGCCAGCGCCGCCATCGTCGTCGAGATTGACCGCGCGGTACAGCGCATGGCGGTGAGTGTCGACGGCGCGCCGCGCTACAACTGGCGCGTCTCCACCGCGCGGCGCGGTTACATCACCCCGCCCGGCACCTATCACCCCGAAATGCTGGCGCGGCACTGGTTCTCCCGCAAATATTACAATTCGCCGATGCCGCATTCGATCTTCTTCTACGGCGGCTTCGCCATCCACGGCAGTTACGAGATTTCGCATCTCGGCCGGCCGGCCTCGCACGGCTGCGTGCGGCTTGATCCCGGCAACGCCGCGATCCTGTTCGGCCTCGTTCAGCACGAAGGCATGGGTGCGACCACGATCGTGATCCATTAGCGAAGCTGCTTTTCCCTCCCTTCCAAAAAAGAAAGGGACCGGCACGATGGCCGGTCCCCTCAACCCCCCAACACTTGCTAGCCTTTAGTCACAACCGGCGGCGGGGCTTTGCCCTTGCCGTAGTATTGCGCACAGCCCGCGATGCTGAGGAGAGCAAGCACCGCAGCCAGTGGTAGAGCGAGCTTCTTCATGGACGTAACTCCACTTGTCATGACAGCGCACCCTACCGGTGCGGGCTCGCACTCCTCTAGTGTTGGAAAGACACACACGTGCTGCCGCAGCGTGCCGAGACGCCTCAAACGGCTTTTTTGCGGCGATGGAACTTGCCACAATTAGACGGCTGCAATGGCCTCGATTTCGATCAGGAAATCCGGATCGTAGTGAGTAAGATACGCCGCGGAGGAATTGGCCCATGCCTATCACCGTTTGTCCCGTCACACCCGGTTTCGTCGCTGAAATCGGCGACGTCGATTTGTCGACAACGCTCGAACCAGCCGACCTCCTGGCGATCAAAGAAGCATTCGCGACATATGCAGTGCTGATCTTTCCCGATCAGCATTTATCGCAGGATCAGCATCTCGACTTCGCCAGAAACTTTGGTCCGCTCGAGACCACGATCGCGCTGTTCCGCAAAGATGCGAAATTACGCGTGCGCAAGGAGTTCGCCGACGTCTCCAATCTCGATGCCGACAACAAGGTCTGGGGCGAGAACTCGCGCCGACGCATGTTTGAGCTCGGCAACCGGCTGTGGCACACCGACAGCTCGTTCAAGCGCCTGCCGGCGCGGGCATCGCTGCTCTACGCCCGCTCAATTCCGCCGATCGGCGGCCACACTGAATTTGCCGACGAACGCGCCGCCTACGATGCGCTGCCCGAAGACTTAAAGCGGCGGCTGCAAGGCCTCGTCGCGGAGCACTCGATCTTCAATTCGCGCGCGCGGCTGGGCTTCACCGAGTTCAGCGACGAAGAGCGGGAAGGTATGCCGCCGGTGCCGCAAGCGCTGGCGCGCGTTATCCCGGAATCTGGTCGCAAATCGCTTTATCTCGCGTCGCATGCCGGCCGCATCTTCGGCATGCCCGAGTCGGAAGGGCGGGCGCTGATCGATGAACTCATCGCGCACGCGACCCAGCGGCAGTTCGTCTACACGCATCGCTGGCGGGTCCATGACCTGGTGATTTGGGACGATCGCTGCACCATGCATCGCGGATCCGAATTCGACGACCTGCGCTGGAAACGCGACATGCAGCGCGCCACAGTGTCTGACATCGCCAATTCCTGCGAACAGGAAGGCATCGCCGTTGCAGCGGCCTAAGCGTCCAATCCGACCGTAGGGAAACTAACTAACGAAGCTCACACATCCACTTTCAGCGCGGCGATGAAGGCCTCCTGTGGGATGTCGACCTTGCCGAACTGGCGCATGCGCTTCTTGCCCTCTTTCTGCTTATCCAGAAGCTTGCGCTTGCGGGTGACGTCGCCGCCGTAGCATTTGGCGGTGACGTCTTTTCGGAACGCGCGCACGGTCTCGCGCGCGATGATCTTGCCGCCGATCGCGGCCTGGATCGGCACCTGGAACATGTGAGGCGGGATCAGCTCCTTGAGTTTTTCCGCCATAGCGCGGCCGCGTTGTTCGGCGCGGGTGCGATGCACCAGCATGGCGAGCGCATCGACCGGCTCGCCGTTGACCAGCATCTGCAGTTTGACCAGATCGGAGGTGCGATAATCGGTCAGGTGATAATCGAACGACGCATAACCGCGCGACACCGATTTCAGCCGGTCGTAGAAATCGAACACCACTTCGTTGAGCGGCAGATTGTATTTCACCAGCGCGCGGTTGCCGACGTAAGTGAGCTCCTTCTGCTCGCCGCGCCGGTCCTGGCACAATTTGAGCACGGCGCCGAGATATTCGTCGGGCGTCAGAATCGTCGCCTCGATCCAGGGCTCGCGCATTTCCTCGATGTGGTTCGGATCCGGCATGTCGACCGGATTATGGATTTCCAGCTCCTGGCCGGTGCGCAGCTTGATCTTGTAGATCACCGACGGCGCAGTCGCGATTAGGTTCAGGTCGAATTCGCGATGGAGCCGCTCCTGGATGATTTCCAGATGGAGAAGGCCGAGGAAGCCGCAGCGAAACCCGAAGCCGAGCGCGGCGGAGGTCTCCATTTCATACGAAAAACTCGCGTCGTTGAGGCGGAGCTTGCCCATGGCGGCGCGCAACGCCTCGAAATCGGCGGCGTCGACCGGGAACAGGCCGCAAAACACCACCGGGATCGCCGGGCGAAAGCCCGGCAGCGGCGCGGCGACCGGCTTGCGCTCGTCGGTGATGGTGTCGCCGACGCGGGTATCGGAGACTTCCTTGATCGAGGCGGTGAGAAAACCGATTTCGCCGGGTCCGAGTTCGTCGAGCTCGACGCGCTTGGGCGTGAACACGCCGACGCGGTCGACTTCGTAGGCCGCGTCGGTGCCCATCATGCGGATGCGCTGACCTTTTTTCAGGATGCCATCGACGACGCGAAACAGCACGACGACGCCGAGATAGGAATCATACCAGCTGTCGACGAGCAAAGCCTTCAACGGCGCCGCCGCGTCGCCTTTCGGCGGCGGCAGCCGATGCACGATCGCCTCCAGCACTTCCGGCACATTGTCGCCGGTCTTGGCCGAGATCAGGATGGCGTTCGAGGCATCGAGTCCGATCACGTCCTCGATCTGCTGTTTGACCTTGTCCGGCTCGGCCGCCGGAAGATCGACCTTGTTGAGTACCGGCACGATCTCGTGATTGTTGTCGATCGCCTGATAGACATTGGCGAGCGTCTGCGCCTCGACCCCCTGCGAGGCGTCGACCACGAGGAGGGAGCCTTCGCAGGCGGCGAGCGAGCGGTTGACCTCGTAGGCGAAATCGACGTGGCCGGGCGTGTCGATGAGATTGAGCACGTAATCCTTACCGTCGCGCGCGTGGTAGTTGAGCCGTACCGTCTGCGCCTTGATCGTAATGCCGCGCTCGCGCTCGATGTCCATGGAATCGAGCACCTGATCGACCATTTCACGCGCCTCCAGCGCCCCGGTGAGCTGGATCAGGCGGTCGGCAAGCGTCGATTTGCCGTGGTCGATATGGGCGATGATGGCGAAGTTGCGGATTTTGTCGATGGGAACCGCGCTCATGCCGGCGCAGATAACATCCGCCTCATGAAGCGGCAAGGTTTTAAGTAACAAGGCTTCGCAAAGCGAAGGCGAACGCGGTAGAACCGCGGTTTGATGGGCCTCGAAGGGCGAGCTATCCGATGAATGTCGATACCATGCGCCGCATCGATCATTGGGCCGGCGTGCCGCTCTGCGCCGTCGCGACGCTGCTCGTGCGTTTGCGCGACTGGTTTCGCCCCCGTGCGGCGCAGCCGGTGCGGCGCATCCTGTTCGTCGAATTGTCGGAAATGGGCACGACCATCCTCGCCGAGCCGGCGATGCGCAAGGCCCGCACTGAGCTTTCCGCTGAGCTTTTTTTCGTCATCTTCGCGCGCAATGCCGGTTCGCTCGATCTGTTGGGGACATTTCCGCGCGCGAACGTTTTCACCATCTCCGACAAATCGCTGTTCGCGCTCGCTCGCGACACGATCGCTTTCCTGCGCTGGTGCCGCCTTAAGGACATCGACACGGTTGTGGACCTGGAACTGTTCTCGCGCTTTACCGCGCTGTTAGGCGGTCTAAGCGGCGCCGAGCGGCGCATCGGCTTTCATCGCTTTCACAATGAGGGACTCTATCGCGGCGCGATGCTCACGCACCGCGTCGTCTACAATCCGCACATCCACATCGCCAAAAACTTTATCGCACTGGTGGCGGCGCTCGCCGCTCCCGCGCCGACGGTGCCCTATTCCAAGACCGTGATCGGCGACGATCAACTCGAAGTGGCGCTCCCGCCGCCGGGCGGCGAGGCGCGCGAGCGCCTGCTCGCTCGCATTCGCGCTCTGGTGCCGTTCGATCCGGCGCGCCAGCGCCTCGTTCTGATCAATCCGAACGCGAGCGAACTGTTGCCGCACCGACGCTGGATGCCGGAGCGATTTGCCGAATTGATCGGCCGCATCCTCGCCGCCCATGACGATGTCGTCGTGCTGATTACCGGCGCGCCGGAAGAGCGCGCCAGAGCCGAGGAGCTCGCGCGGATCAATGGGCCGCGCTCGGCCTCGTTCGCCGGCCATTCGAGCCTTGCCGACCTGCCGGTGCTTTATGCGCAGGCAACATTGATGGTGAGTAACGATTCCGGTCCGGCGCATTTTTCCGCAGCCGCCGGTCTTCCCACCATCGTGCTGTTCGGTCCGGAGACGCCCAAGCTCTACCAACCGCTCGGCACTTCGCGCGCGATCTATGCGGGGCTCGCCTGTTCGCCCTGCGTCACCGCGCATAACCATCGCAAGACCGCCTGCACCGACAATGTCTGCATGCGCGCGATCGCAGTGGACGAAGTCTATGCCGCGGTCGCCGAGGTGTTGGCGGTGCCCCACGCCGCGGCTGCGTCCCGATAGATCAGCTCCGCTCATGACCATCGCCGCAACCGCACGCGTAAGCCGCAATCCGTTCGAACGGATTTTTGCCGCGCTGATCGATCCGGCGAGGAGTGAGCGCACCATGCTCATCCTCCTCGCCGGTTATGCCGCCGCGTGGTCGCTCTACGGCGCCATCGCCAAAGGCAGCCAAGATCTTCATTTTGACATCGGCGAAATGTTCGCCTGGTCGCACCAGGTGTCTTTAAGCGCGCCGACCCATCCGCCGCTCGGCGCCTGGCTCGCCGGCGCCTGGTTCGCGGTGATGCCGCGGCAAGACTGGGCGTTTTATCTGTTCGGAATTCTCCTCGCGACGGCAGCGCTGTGGATCGCGTGGCGGCTTGCCGGGCGGTATCTACCCCCGGAAAAGCGCGTGCTTGGATTGGCGCTGTTGAGCCTGCTGCCGTTCTATAATTTTCACGCACTGAAATACAACGCGAGTTCGGTGCTCACGCCGTTCTGGGCGGCCACTACGTGGTGGTTCCTGCTGTCATTCGAAACTCGCCGCGGCGGTTTCGCGGCGCTCGCGGGTTTTGCCGCCGGCGCCGCCATGCTCGGCAAATATTGGTCGATCTTTTTGCTCGCTGGACTCGGACTCGCCGCATTGAGCGACCCGCGCCGCTCCGCCTATTTCCGGTCACCGGCGCCGTGGCTGACCATCGCCGCCGGCGCCGCGGTGTTGGCGCCGCATGTTTTTTGGATCGCGACGCACGGCTTCACCACCGTCGATTTTGCCTTCACCTCGCACGCCACCACCCTCGCGAACGCAGCGGCCGGATCGCTATATTTCCTGGCAAGCGTGTTCGGTTATATCGCCGTCCCGATCGCGCTTGGCGCTCTCGCCACCCTGCCAAGCCTCGCTGCGATCAAAGATACACTGTGGCCGAAAGCAGCGGAGCGGCGAACGATCCTGATCGCCTTCGCCGCACCGCTAATCCTTGCCGCGCTGGCCGCGATCGCGGCGCGCGCGGAGCTCGATCCGCTATGGTCGATGTCGGCAATGACCATACTGCCGGTCGTGCTGTTTGCGTCACCTCTCATTGCCGTCAACCGCACTGCGGCGGTCTATATTTTGGCTTTCGCCGTGGTTTTTCCGCTGCTGCTGCTCGCCGCATCCCCGGTCATCGCGCTCGTCATCCATCGCCAGGGCGTGACCAATTATGCGAGCCATTATCGGCTGATCGCGCAAGCGGTCGAGCAGGCCTGGCTCGCGCGGACGAACGCACCGCTGCGCATTGTCGGCGGCAACCGGCCGGTGGTCGACGGCAGCAACTTCTATTTCGCCGATCCGCCGGCGACCTTCGTAGTGACCGAACCGATGCGCACGCCGTGGGTCGACCAGGCGCGTATCGCCCGCGAGGGCATCGCCATCGTGTGTCCGCGCGCCGAACCGGGTTGTCTCAAGGAACTCAACGCCTTTGTGACACGCTATGGCGGCAAGACCGAGGACGTCGCTCTCGCACGCCGCTTCTTCGGTTCATCCGACACGCCCGTCGATTATCAGATCGCGATCATCGTGCCGAGGTAGGAGAG
This sequence comes from Xanthobacteraceae bacterium, assembly GCA_049286035.1. Taxonomy (GTDB): domain Bacteria; phylum Pseudomonadota; class Alphaproteobacteria; order Rhizobiales; family Xanthobacteraceae; genus BOG-931. The sequence continues at coordinate 7,011 of JBAQBC010000163.1, read as the reverse complement.
CTCTGGCGCCCCGTCATCACCCGCTGGAACCAAGCCGAAGCAGCGCCGTTGGCGAGTCGCTGTCGCGTTCCATCAGGACCTTGCCGCCGTGAGCGTTGCGTTGCCATTCGTCAATTCGCCGCAAAATCTGCAGCGGCACGTCCGAAGCTACGCCGCATGGCTGCTTCTGATCGCCGCCGCGGCCGCTTACTACCCGCGCTTTGTCAAACTCTCCGCCGGTGAGACCTATCCGCAGGCGGCCTCCTGCCTGTGGCATGGCCAGATGCTGCAAGTTTGCGATCAGGGTTTCACCTATCCGCCGGCAACGACGCGGTGGGGGAAGCTTTTACCGTCTGGGCCTATCGGCACAGCGCAATGGTGCTCGGCACGCTCGTTCTGCTGATTTATTTCGCGGCATTGGTGACGCAGCGGCAAGTGAATTCAAGTGATGATTCACTTGGACGACCGCTCGTCCCCGCGAAAGCGGGGACCCAGCGGTTCTCAGAAGCATCTTTTCGCTCGCAATCTGGATTCCCGCTGTCGCGGGAATGAGCGGAAGTCAGTACCGGTAGTGATCGGACTTGTACGGTCCGTGCACCGGAATGCCGATATAGTTTGACTGCTTGTCGGACAGTTTGGTTAGCTTCACCCCGATCTTGTCGAGATGCAGCCGCGCGACTTTTTCGTCGAGCTGCTTCGGCAGCGTATAGACCTTGTTCCGGTACTTGTCGGGATTGGTCCACAGCTCGATTTGCGCCAGCGTCTGGTTGGTGAAGGATGACGACATGACGAAGCTCGGATGGCCCATGGCATTGCCGAGATTAACGAGGCGGCCTTCCGACAACAGAATGATGCGCTTGCAGTCGGGGAATTCGATTTCGTCGACCTGCGGCTTGACGTTATGCCATTTCAAGTTGCGCAGCGCTGCCACCTGAATCTCACTGTCGAAGTGGCCGATATTGGCGACGATGGCGCGATGCTTCATCTTGCGCATGTGCTCGATGGTGATGACGTCGACGTTGCCGGTCGCGGTGACGAAAATGTCGGCCCGCGGCGCCGCGTCCTCCATGGTGGCGACTTCATAGCCTTCCATGGCGGCCTGCAGCGCGCAGATCGGATCAATCTCGGCAACCATGACGCGGCAGCCGGCCTGGCGTAACGACGCCGCCGAGCCTTTGCCGACGTCGCCGAAGCCCGCGACCATCGCCACTTTGCCGGCCATCATCACGTCGGTGCCGCGGCGGATGCCGTCGACCAGCGACTCGCGGCAGCCGTAGAGATTGTCGAATTTCGATTTGGTGACGCTGTCGTTGACGTTGATGGCGGGGAACAGCAGCCGCCCTTCCCGCTCCATTTGATAGAGCCGGTGCACGCCAGTCGTGGTCTCCTCGGTGACGCCCTTGATGGCTTTGGCGACGGTCGAATACCAGCCCGGCCGGTCCTTGAGCCGCTTGCCGATCGCGGCGAACAACACTTCCTCTTCCTCATTGCCGGGATGCGCGATCACGCCCGCATTGCTCTCGGCCTGCATGCCGAGATGCAGGAGCAGCGTGGCGTCGCCGCCATCGTCGAGGATCATGTTAGGACCGCCGCCGTCGACCCATTCGAAAATGCGATGGGTGTAGTTCCAATATTCCGGCAGCGTCTCACCCTTGACCGCGAACACCGGCGTACCCCCGGCCGCGATCGCGGCGGCAGCGTGGTCTTGCGTCGAATAGATGTTGCATGAGGCCCAACGCACGTCAGCGCCGAGCGCTGTGAGCGTCTCGATCAGGACCGCGGTCTGGATGGTCATATGCAACGAGCCGGCGATACGGGCGCCGCGCAGCGGTTGTTGCGGCCCGAATTCCTCGCGGGTCGCCATCAGGCCGGGCATTTCGGTTTCGGCGATGGCGATCTCCTTACGGCCCCAGTCCGCAAGACCGATGTCCTTGACGACGTAATCGGCGGCCGAAGCATGCGTTTTTGTTTTCGCTGACGTAGTCATGGGCATCCTTTTTGCGGGAAACAGCCGTCCGCCCCGGACCTAGGCCGAGGCGAGCTTTGACTATGCTTTAGCAGGGACGCGGCGCGACAGCAATAAAGACATAAAGATACCTTTATACCGCTATGTTCGCCAACGTTTACCGCGACTGGACACACCGCCGCCTACCGCGATTTCGTTGCCGACCTGAAAACGGCACGCGCGGCCGCTGGCAAAGCGCCTCCTAAGCGCTGATAACTCAAACGCTGATCAGCCGGCCTTCGGTGGCGGCGTTCCCGGCCGCTGCGCTGCTTTCACGACACCGGCTTGCGTGAGCGCCGCCGCGATCTGTTGCATGCGATTGATGAGATCGACGGCCGCGACCGGCGGCAGCACCAAGCGGCAGGCCGGATAACGGCGGCCGGTGATCGGCGCATTGGGCTTGACGTCGTCAAAACGGGTGACGCCAAACTCGATACGCAAGGTCTGACCATCGAAGATCAAACCGGTAACGGAATCGGCGAAAGTCTCGACCATGTCGGCGCGGTCGACATAGCGGATGCTCGCCGCACTGCGTTCAGACGAACCGGCCGAGGTGGCAGGAGCGGCTGGGGCAGCTGGGGCAGGATTGGAGGCGCTGCCTTTTGTGGTCGGTTCGGGGCTCATCGGCTTTCTCCTGTTGGGGCGGCTATTTGCTCGCGACGCGCTGGTTTTGGTTTTGGCCTTGGTCGTGCCCTTGGTTTTCGCCATGCGCAGCCGATCCTAGAGCATGATCCTGAGAAGTGGATACCGGTTTTCGGTTAAGATCATGCGCAAGAACCAAGCATGATCCCGAAAAGTGGATGCAGGTTTCCCGCCTGCGCGAAGCCATGCCATCCGCTTGTGCTCGCGGTGGATGCTTCCGCGGGCGAAGCCAGGGAAGCCGGGTCGGTAAGGATCATGCTCAAAAAATCCGCGATCAATCAGCTTCGCCGAAGCGCGACGTGACGAGCGCCTCCAGGGCATCGACGGCGGCAACGGCTTGCGGTCCGGTGGCGCTAATCGTGATCGAGGTTCCTGGCGCCGCCGCGAGCATCATCAGCCCCATGATCGAGGTGCCGCCGACTGTTTCGTGCCCGCGCGTCACCCGCACATCGGCATCAAATTTTTCCACGGTTTGTACAAATTTGGCCGAGGCGCGGGCGTGCAGGCCTTTTTTGTTGCAAATAACGAGAGCGCGAACCACGGCGTCCTCGGCGGGTTGTGCGTCCGGCGTGCGGGCACTGCTTTGCCCTGTGGCGTTCATTTGCCGGTCAGCACCCGGCTGGCAATGGTGACGTATTTGCGCCCGGCTTCCTGCGCGGCTGCCACCGCTTCGGCGAGCGGGCACTCGTCGCGGACCTTGGCGAGCTTCACCAGCATCGGAAGATTTATCCCGGCCAGCACCTCGACCTTGGGCCGGCTCATGACCGAAATGGCCAGGTTCGACGGGGTGCCGCCAAACATGTCGGTCAGGATGGCGACGCCGTCGCCGCTGTCGACCCGGCGCACCGCTTCGATAATATCCTTGCGGCGCTCCTCGACGTCGTCGTCGGGACCGATGGTTATCGCTTCGATTTGGCCCTGCGGGCCGACAACGTGCTCCAGCGCGGCGCGGAACTCGACAGCAAGCCGCCCGTGGGTGACCAGCACAAGACCAATCATGGAACTCCCCGCGGGCGCGCCCCGGTTGCGCCGCACGAAAGGGTGCTCATCATGACCATCTAAAGCCCCGGCGCAAGGGGCATTCTTGGCAAACTGCGGGGGTTGTTGCATCGCGATAACGAGCGGGTTCCGCCGGCACGGCATCCGGCCAAAGCGGCGAGAATCGCTCGCGCGTCAAGGGTGAGCGCCGCGCCGAGTCTTTGAACCATGTCTTGGAACATTATGGTTAATCAATTGCCAATCCGGGCCTTCTGCCGCCCCTCAGGCGTCTTTGAGACGCCTACGGCACCGAAGGAAGTGATCATAGCCAAGACCAGCGGCAAGGCCGCGACGCCCGGTGCGACGGCGAGATGCGGCACAGTTATGCCTCCCACAACGGTTTCGTCGCGCTCGGGCAGGCGTTCGGCGTCGGCTGCGGCGAGATCGACCACAAGGCCGACAACCGCGCAGGGTTCATGATCGCGCCGCAAAATGCCGACGCCGCGCAGTTCGATCAGTCCGGCGAGCGTATCGTTTGGACGTACCAAAAGCCGGCCGCCGGCAGCCTGAAGATGAATGCGATCGTCGCCGACAAGTCTGGCAAAGGCGATGGCGCCCCCGCGCGCGGCCTCGATGAGTTCCCATGCCAGCCGCGATTTGCCCGCCCCGGAGGGTCCCCGGATCAAGACCGCGCGGGCGCCGACGAGCACCGCCGAAGCGTGCACGGTCGCGCCGCCAGGTTCTAGCATTAGAGCGCCGGGAGCCGGACGATGAAGCGCGCGCCGAGCACGCGCGGTTCGCCGTCCGCGCCTGCTTGACCGGTACGGTTCTCGACAGAGATCGAACCGCCGTGGGCCTCCACGATCTGTTTCGAAATTGACAGTCCGAGACCTGAGTTCTGGCCGAATCCCTGATGTGGCCGATCGGTGTAGAATCGCTCGAAAATTTTCTCGCGCACCTCGGGCCGCACGCCGGGTCCGTCATCGTCGACTAAAATCTCGACGTCGTGGCGTGAGCGCCGGCAGGTGACGCGAACCGCCCCACCGGGTGGCGAGAACGAACGCGCATTCTCGATCAGATTGTCGATAATCTGGCCCAGACGCGAGTCATGGCCGGGGACCTGGAAGCCGCGCCCCGAGCCGCCTTCGAACCGCAAAGTGACCTTGACGCAATCCTCGCGCTTCACTTCGTTTGCTCCCGCGACCAGCGTGCTCAATAGCTTGGCGAAGTCGACCGGCGCCGCCTCCTGGCGCTGCAGCTCGGCATCGAGCCGGCTCGCGTCGGAAATATCCGAGATCAAACGGTCGAGCCGCTTGACGTCGTGTTGAATGATGCTGAGCAAGCGAGAGCGGCTTTCGTCGCTCTTGGCGAGCGGCCAAGTCTCGACCGCCGAACGCAACGAGGTCAGCGGGTTTTTTAGCTCATGCGCAACGTCCGCCGCAAAGCTTTCGATGGCCTCGATCCGGCTGTAGAGCGCATTGGTCATGTCGCGCAGCGTGCCCGACAGATGGCCGATCTCGTCACGGCGGCGCGTAAAATCGGGAATCTCTATGCGCGAACGGATGCGGCGGCGCACACGTTCGGCGGCGTCGGCGAGTCGTCGCACCGGTTCGGCGATGGTGCCCGCCAACAGGATTGACAGCACGACCATAACGGCCGCGGCGATCAGAAACACTTTGAGAATAGCAAGCCGCTCGGCCTCAACCATGTCGTCGATATCGGCGCCTTGGGTCGAGAGCATCAGCGCGCCGCGCACGGCGCGGAAGCGCTGGACCGGCACCGCGACCGAGACAATCACGTCACCGCGTTCGTTGATGCGCACCATGCTGGCGTTTTGCCCGTCCAGCGCGCGCGCTGCTTCAGTATAGCCTTTGCCGTCGTCCGGGCCGAGCTCGCGATACAGCGGAAGATCGCCGCGTCCGAGCCACATCCGCAGCGCGATGAAGGCGCGCTCGAAGAAACCGGGCTTTTCGGCACTCGGCGGCGGTAGATCGTAACGCAAGATATCGCCGCGGCCGAACAGGTTGCGGCTGTCCACGAGCAGCACGCCGTCGCGATCATAGATGCGCGCGCGCGTCTTGGTCGGCGAAACCAGTCGCCGCAGGATCGGCCCGACGCGCTCCGGATTGATCGGAAAATCGAGACCGTATAGCGCGTCCTCGTTCGGACCGTAGCTTTCGCCCGGATGCAAATTGAGAAGCTTGTCGGGATCGAGCGTGATCGACGAATCGGTTTCCACGGTCGCCGACGATGCGATCGCGCCGGCGATGATCTGGCCCTGCACCAACAGACTCTGAATGCGGGCGTCGATGAGGCCGGCACGGAACTGCGACAGCGCAATAATGCCGATCGAAAGCGCAACCAGACCGGTTAGGTTAAGAACGACGATACGGCGGGTGAGGCTCGACGAGCTCTGGGTGATAAAGAACTGCCAGCCGCGCGCCAGCCACGCGCCGATGCCGGCGCTGTGACGCGCCGCCGCTCCGTCGAGGCCAGCGCCCTGGCCCTCGTTCTGGTTCTCGACGGCAGCTTCCGTCGACGCTTCTGTGTCTGTGGTTCGATCGAGCACGTCGTCTGCCGGGGTTTCAATCGGCCTTCCGCTGCCCCCACCCGCTGCCCGTCGCGGGGAAAGGCCAGCGGGGAGGCCGGACGCCATTACTACCGCACGTCAGCCGCCCAGTCAGGAGCCCTATTTGCGCTTACGCTTAGCCGCGGCAGGCCGATATGACGCTGTTACGCGGCCGCGTTAGCCGCCCCGCGCGTCAGCTGCGGAGGCTCCAATATCCATCGCGTATGACCGTTTCGAAACGCCCGACGGCGTTTCCAATCATGCGCTGGCGCTTATTCCTTAAAGCGATATCCGACACCGTACAGCGTTTCGATCATGTCGAACTCGTTGTCGCTGGCTTTGAACTTCTTGCGCAGCCGCTTGATGTGACTGTCGATGGTCCGATCATCCACATAGACTTGATCGTCATAGGCCGCATCCATCAAGGCGTTGCGGCTTTTCACCACGCCGGGGCGGCTCGCCAAGGCTTGCAGGATCAGAAATTCGGTTACCGTGAGCGTCACCGGCTCGTTTTTCCAGGTGCAGGTGTGGCGCTCCGGATCCATGCGCAGCAAGCCGCGCTCGAGCACCTTGCTGTCGGCCTCCTTCGGCATGCTGCCGTCTTTGGGCGAGGAGCGGCGCAGCACCGCTTTGACACGCTCGACCAGCAGGCGCTGCGAAAATGGTTTGCGGATAAAATCGTCCGCGCCCATTTTCAGCCCGAACAGTTCGTCGATCTCCTCGTCTTTCGACGTCAAAAAGATCACCGGCAGATCCGATTTCTGGCGCAGCCGGCGCAACGTCTCCATGCCGTCCATACGCGGCATCTTGATATCGAGAATGGCGAGATCGGGCGGCG
>JBAQBC010000162.1:0-6665 GCA_049286035.1 Xanthobacteraceae bacterium | reverse complement strand
CGCGACGGCGTTCCGGTTCCGGCGCCGCTTCTCGCCCAACTCGACAAATTGGCGGTGGAGTTGCAGATAAAGCCGCTGCGCGCGCGGTGAGCAAAGCGTCCGAGGGCAACTTGACCCCCACCTTGTTCCTCCCCCTTTCAGGGGGAGGAACGACGCAAGCGGCTCGCGCTTCTCTCCCCCTGAAAGGGGGAGAGATAGAGTGGGGGTCGCAACCTATGAACCCGCACTCCAACCCCTCCCCATAAGGCGGAGGGGAACTGAAAAATTGATCGATCGCTTACCCGATGCTCCGTCCCGGAACGTTTGCGCTCACTCTTCTGCTGTCGTTTTTAACAGCGCTCGGGCCGCTGTCGATGGATATGTATCTGCCGTCGCTGCCGGATATCGGCCGCACCTTGTCGGCGCCGGTGCTGCAAGTGCAGCTGACGATTTCGAGTTATTTGTTCGGTTTTGCCGTCGGGCAGATCTTTTACGGCCCGGTCTCCGACCGGCTCGGCCGCCGGCCAGTGCTCTTGGCGGCGCTGGTGATCTACGCGCTCGCCACTGTCGGCTGCGCCGCGGCGCAATCGATCGACGCCCTCATTGCGCTACGCTTTCTGCAGGCGCTCGGCGGCGCCGGCGCGATCGTGCTGGCGCGCGCGGTGGTGCGCGACCTCTATTCCGGCGTTCGCGCCGGGCGCGAATTGTCGCTGATGGGAGCGATCACCGGCGTGGCGCCGATCGTCGCGCCGGTGATCGGCGGCGGATTGCAGACGTTCTTCGGCTGGCGCGCCACCTTCGTGCTATTGCTGATATGCGTCTTCGTTATCGGCGCGACCGCGGCGCGTCTCCTGCCGGAAACTTTACGCGAGCGGCCGAAGACGCCGTTTTCGCTCGGCGCCATGAGCGTGCTGTACCGGTCGGTCGCGGTCCATCCCGGCTTTCTCGCCAATCTCGCGATCCTGACCGCGGCCTTTGTCGGGCTGTTCGCCTGGATTTCCGGCGCGCCGGTGGTGATGCAAAGCGCGGTCTACGGGCTGACGCCATTTATCTTCGGCGTCAGCTTCGCGCTCGGCGCCGGTGGCTTCGTGCTGGGAACGTTCACCGCCGCGCGCATCGTGATCCGGTTCGGGCTCGATCGTCTGATCGGGATCGGCACCGCGGCCATGGCTTGCGGCGGCCTGTTGATGGCCCTTGTCGTTGCGCTCGCGCTATCGCACGTGCTCTGGTTCGTCGGCGCGATGACGCTTTATCTTGCCGGGATTGGCTTCGCGCTGCCGTCGACCATGGCCGGCGCGCTCACCCCGTTTCCGGATCGCGCCGGCACCGCCTCCTCGGTGATGGGATTGGTGCAGCAGAGCGGCGCTGCGATTACCGCTGCCGCGGTCGGCGCCTATCTTGGCCATTCGGCCTGGCCAGTCGCCTCGGTGGTTGCGGTGATGGGCTGCCTGTCGTTCGTGATCTGGCTGTTCACGCGCCGCGTGCGCGCCGCGGCGCTGAGCTGAAAGGATGACACATGAATAAAGTTGCGAAGTTGCCAAGCCGCCTGCTCGGATCGCCCGGTCTTGCGGTGTCGGCGATCGGGTTAGGTTGCATGTCGCTGTCCGGCGTGTACGGCGCCAGCAGCGACGACGACGGCGTCGCGCTCATTCACGACGCGCTCGACCGCGGCATCACCTTCCTCGACACGTCCGACGCCTACGGCGCCGGCCATAACGAGACGATTGTCGGCAAAGCCATCAAAGGGCGGCGCGGCGAGGTGGTGCTGGCGACCAAATTCGGCAATCTCGGCGGGCGCGGCGGCAAATTTGCCGACGGCCGTCCGGAATTCGTTATCGCCTCGTGCGAGGCAAGCCTCAAGCGGCTCGGCGTCGAGGTGATCGACCTTTATTACCAGCACCGCATCGATCCGGCAGTGCCGATCGAAGACACCGTCGGCGCCATGGCGCGGCTCGTGCAGCAAGGCAAGGTGCGCGCGCTGGGCTTGAGCGAAGCGAGCCCGAAAACGATCCGCCGTGCGCATGGCGTGCATCCGATCGCGGCGGTGCAGAACGAGTTCTCGCTGTTGTACCGGGCCGAAGCCGAAGAGACGCTGCGCACCACGCGGGAGCTTAGGATCGGCTTTGTCGCCTATTCGCCGCTCGGCCGCGGGCTGTTGACGGGCGTCGTCGAAGATCCGAACAAAATGGCGGAAACCGACGCGCGGCGGCGGCACCCGCGTTTTGCCGCCGAGAACATCGCCGCCAATCTGGTGCTGGTCGAGCGCATCGCGGCGATCGCGGCACGCAAACATTGCACGCCGGGCCAGCTCGTCTTGGCGTGGCTGCTGGCGCAAGGCGACGACATCGTGCCGATCCCGGGGACGAAGCGCACGGCGCGGCTGATCGAAAATATCGGCGCACTGGCGGTGCATCTGAGTGCAGCCGATCTTGCCGAAATCGAACAAGCGGTTCCGGTCGGCGCGGTCGCCGGCTTGCGCTATCCCGAGGCGCAGATGAAGAGCGTTTATGTTTGAGCGCCGCCGGCCGCGACTAGATCGGAACGACTAGATCGGAACAATGGCCCAATATACGCTCATTAAGCGCCCAATCGCTCATTAAGCGCCCCATGGTGGCGTTGCCTGGCAGGAGAGCTGCAATGAAAACCAAATACACAGTCGCGCTGTCGATGCTCGCTGGCATGGCGGTCGGCGCGGTTGCTGTCCAAACTCTTCACGCCCAGACCAAGCCGCCCGTTTACATGGTTGCACTCAATGAAGTGACCGATGCCGATCGTTATGCGAACGAGTATGTTCGGCCCGCTCAGGCGTCCGTCAAAGCCCATGGCGGCGTCTATGTCGCGGCGGGGCCAGGAACTCTCGTCGAAGGAGATCTGCCGAAAGGACCTGTCGTCATTCTTCGCTGGGACAGTCTAGAGGCACTGAAGGCCTGGAAAGATTCACCAGAGTTCGTGGCGGCCCACGAGATCGGTATGAAATACGCGAAATTCAACATTGTCGCGGTTAACGGCGTAACGCCGTAGACGGCGTCACGTCGAAGGGTGATTGCAAAGTTAATTGCGGGGCGCCGAAACTGAACTGGCCTTTGGCGGTTGTTTTTAGAACCAACCATGCATCCGCTGCCGCATGCGCTCGCGGCTATAGACGGCCTGCAAGGATTGGACTACGTCAAAGGCAAGGACAAGGTTCTGTTGGTGCGTCCGTCGACCGGAATTGTCGTCGACGAGGTCACGATGTGACCGCAACGGGAACAGTCACAAGCATCGACAAATAATTGGTTCGTGCCAAGCATGATCCCGAAAAGTGGACGCCGGTTTTCGGAAAAGATCATGCTCAAAAAACAAGCTAAAGCGAAATAGTGAATCGAGCTGAAATCATTTCGCTTTAGTGTCGCGTTCGATCGGCCCTCGCGCTCGTTTTAAGGGAGGTGCGAAATGCCGCTAACCGGACCGGTTTCCGAGGGAAAAAAATTCTTTTGCCCCTCGTGCGGTGCGCTCTATTCCGTCACCTACAAGCAGGCTGCCAAGAAAGAGGGCGGTAAAGAGAGCAGTATCGCCAAATGCGTGGTCTGCATGAAGGTGATGAGCGAGACCGACTCGGCCAGCGTTCCCGTCTACACGCTTATTCACCGGCCTGAGGATGCGTGAAGTCAATCCCGCTTCATCAGTCCGGCCGGCGTGACGAACACCAAAAAGTTGGCGACCACGATGGTCGCAGCGAGGAAATAGAACGCGCCCATCAAGCCGTAATGATCGGCAACGATGCCGGCAGAGATCGGGCCGACCGCCTGGCCGAAAGCCTGACTGGCGAAGAGGAGGCCGATGGCGCTGCCGCCCATCGCCGGCGGCGTCGCGTCGAGAAGCCAGGCCTGCAGCACAGCCCGCACCGCGAACAGAAAAAAGCCGAGCACGGAAACGAACATCACGAACCAGCCGGTGCCGCCGGCGAATAGCATCAAGAAAATGACGACCGCGCTCATCGCCATGCTGGAGAGGATGATCTGGCGCCGGCCAATGCGGTCGGAGAGGTGGCCGGCGATCGGCGCCGCGATAAAGCCGCCGGCCTGGAGCGCGAACATGCAGGCGCCGATCCACAGCGTGGGGTAGCCCATTTCGCGCGCCAGATAGAGCGGCAGGAAGGTCAACAGCGCGCCTTGGGTCATGGTGCGGAACGCCGAGCCGGCGGCGAGCGTAATCAGCGCCCGGTTTTTTAACAGCGCGCCGAACATGCGCAAGCGTTCGACGCCGGAGATCGCGGCCGCGCTCACATCGGCGATTGCAGCGCCGGCGTCGCCGTTTTGCCTGCGGCCGAGATAGATCAGCGTGAAGGCGGCGATGAGCACGCCTGGTATGACATTGATGACGACGACGTTGCGCCAGCTCATGAACCCGAGCAAAGCGCCGACCACCAGCGGCGCCACCGCATCGCCGACATTGCCGCCCATGCCGTGGATCGACATCACCAGGCCCTTGCGCTGCGGAAAGCGGTTGGCGAGCCACGGGATGGCGCTCGGATGCCACAGATTGTTGCCGATGCCGACCAGCGTGGCGCAGCACAGGATCATCCAATAGGCGTGCGAGAAGCCCATCATCAGGTACGGAAAGCCGATCCAGAACAGCGAGGCCGCCATCAACGGGCCCTTGCGGCCGACGGTGTCGACAAAGATGCCGCCCGGAATATTGGCGATCGCGCCCGCGAAATATTGGCAGGTCAGCACCGAGCCAATCTCGCTATAGGAAAGCCCCAATTCCTTGCCGATCAGCGGCAGCAGCAAATAAAAGGTCGCCGGATACCAATGGGTGAGCGCATGGCCGAGGCTGATCACCCAGACTTCTTGAAATGAGCGGCGCGGCGCTACGGCAATGTCGGCAGTGATGGTTGTCATTTAACTTTTCGCTTTTCCGCCGACTTGAATTTCACCAGCCCCCACCCGGGCCGCGTTTGCGCGCGCCGGAGTGCGAGCTTACGGGGGAGGTCGCTTTGTAGATTCGGCTCCGAGTCGGAGCAACGCCGCTACTGCAAGGGGGGTATTCCGTTTCCCTTATATCGCACCAAACGATCCCGCTACGCCGCCGGCAGCGCGCCGCGCAGGATCTCGCGCGCCGGCTCGGAGCCGTCCACCAGCCGCAAGGTGCGGCGTCTGATCTTCCATCCCGAGGGCGTGCGGACGAGGTCCCACCGGTTGGTGACCACGCGATGGATGTGATAGCCGCGCGAACCGCCGTGATTGGGAACCTCGATGGTTTCGCCGGATTTTCTCGGCGTCAAAATTTGCAAATAGGAAACCACCACGGCGGTATCGCCGTTTATCGTGACATGCGGCAGCGAGGTGAAATGCGCCAGTCCTGTGGCAATCGCGGCTTGATGGCCGGCGCTTTGCAGATTGGCGCCGATCGCCTTGTTGCCGACGGCGCTGGAGAGATCGGGGCCGCGGTCGAACACCGCGTCCGCGGTAAAGACCGCCTCGGCATAGGGCGCATTGCCGGTATCGGCGCTCGGCGGGTGACCGGCGATCAGATTATAGATTTCGAGCCGATCTTCGATGGCCCGGATGCGCCGTTCGATCGTCAGGTCTTTCTTTTCCATGACCGATTCCTTCAATTGTGAATCACGCCGCCAATCGGTTAAATTAGCACCGGCTGAAGTAAGTCGTTGCACTGGCCGCCGTGCGCGTTTCGTTCCGGCGGACGCTGTAAACGGGGGGAATTCGATGAAACGCGGCGGCGATCTTGATCGCCGGTCGTTTCTAGTCACGGCCGGCGCCGCGGCCGGCGGCCTGACGCTCGGCTTCGCCATCCCGTTTGCCGAGTCGGCGCGCGCCGCTCATGGGCCGCCCGAAATCTCCTGCTGGATCGCGATCGCACCCGACGACACCGTGACCATCCGCGTTGCGCGCTCCGAAATGGGCCAGGGCGCGATGACTGGGCTTGCCATGCTCGTTGCCGAAGAGCTCGAATGCGATTGGAGCAAGGTGCGCACCGAATTCGTCTCGCCGACGCTCAATCTTGCGAAAAACCGGATCTGGGGCGATACCTCGACCGGCGCCAGCCGCTCGATCGCATCGTCCCAAGACTATCTGCGGCGCGCCGGCGCCACTGCGCGCGAAATGCTGATCGCCGCCGCCGCGGCGCAATGGCGGGTGCCGCCGGCGCAATGCGTCGCCGCCAACGGAGCGATTATTCATCGCCCGAGCGGCCGCACGGTGTCTTTTGGTGCCATCGCTGCCGCCGCGGCGACCATCGCGCCGCCGGACGACGTGGCGCTCAAGCCGCCGTCAGCCTGGAAGCTCGCCGGCACCCGGCAAAAGCGGCTCGACGTGCCCGATAAGGTCGCCGGCCAGCCGGTTTACGCCATCGACGTGCGGCTGCCCAATATGCTCTACGCCGCGATCCGGCACTGCCCGATCTTCGGCGGCGCGCTGAAATCGGTCGATGAAAATTCGATTACGGAGATGGCCGGCGTGCGCGGCGTGGTGCGCATGCCGGACGCCGTCGCGGTGGTTGCCGATTCGTGGTGGCGGGCCAAGCGCGCCGCCGATGCGCTGTCGGTGACCTGGGACGACTGCGGCAACGGCGGCGTGTCGACCGCCTCGATCGAGCAATTCGTGCGCGCCGGGCTTGCTGCAGATTTTGCCGCCGACGTGGTGCGGATCGGACGCGCCGTCGGCGACGCGGCGGCGGCATCGGCG
>JBAQBC010000161.1:0-4947 GCA_049286035.1 Xanthobacteraceae bacterium | reverse complement strand
GCGTAGTTGCCAACACCCTGGTTCATTTCACTAAACGTGAAATTTCGCCGACCCTCCCCACCGCAAGCGGGGGGAAGGGAAATGAAAGGAATTCTTCCGAATACCTTTGTGCTTCGCGTCACGAAATTGTTTTACTCTGCGCCGAACTGCATTGAGGGAGGTCAGAAACATGAATCACATCGACGATCATTGCCACGCACACGCGCACGCACATCCGCACGCACATCCGCACGCACATCCGATAGTGCAGCCAACCCAGTCGCCCAGCCGCAGAAGCCTCGTTATCGCGCTCGCATCCGCCGCGGCGTTGTCGCCGGATCTTGTGCTCGCGAAGTCAGAAGCAACGCCCGCGGACGAGCGCTTCATGCGCATGGCGCTCGATGAGGCGCGGCAAGGCGATTATGCCTTCGGCTGCGTGATCACGCGCGGTGATGAAGTAATTGCGCGCGGGCGCAATCTCGGCAAAACCAACGACGATCCGACCGCGCATGGCGAGATGGTAGCGATCCGGCGCTGCCTGGCCGATCACGGCAGCGTAAGCTTGCGCGGCGCCACGCTCTACACTTCCGGCGAACCGTGTGTGATGTGCATGGGCGCGATCGTCTGGTGCGCTATCGGCCGGCTGGTCTTTGCCGCCTCGGTGCCTCAAATCGGCAGCCTGACGAATCAGATCATGATCACCAGCGCCGAGGTGACGGCGCGGGCCAAATGGGATCCAATCAAGATCACCGGCGGCGTCTTTGCCGACGAGGCGATGAAGCTTTTGCGGAAGTAACCGTTTAGATCAATCGTAATTATTATGCGGGTCCCGGGCGCAGCGCAGCATGAAATGGTGCGCTGCCGAACCGGGACCTTTACAAACGCGGAATCTGAAACGATCCCGGATCAGCGGTGCACCAGCAATAGCGCGTTCACGCGCGTAGACGCGCTTTTTGCACGCTGCACCGCATCCGGGAAACCTGGCTATTACGCCAAAAGCCTCGCGATGATGCGCTCGCGCGTCAGCGGCAAATCGCGCATGCGCACGCCGAGCGCGCGTGAAACCGCGTTGCCGATTGCGGCAGCGGTCGGGCCGGCGGTCGCTTCACCGACCCCGAGCGGTGTGTCGCTGTCGCTCGCGATGAGTTCGATTTCGATCTCGGGAACCTCGCTGAAGCTCAGCACTGGATAAGTTTCCCAGTCGATCGGCCCGCCGCTCGCATTGTCGAACCGGACTTGCTCCTTGAGCGCCCAGCTCGCGGACTGGATGATGCCGCCTTCGAGCTGGTTGACGACGGCGTCCGGATTGACGACCAACCCGGCGTCGGCCGCGCACCAGGCGTGAACGAGGCGGATCGATTCCTCGACTTCGACCTCGACGATGACGGTGGCATAGGCGGCGCAGTTCTTGTATTGGGCTAGTCCGATACCTTTAGCGCGATGAGCTTGTCCGCGATTGGCGTGCGGTTCTCCTTCGCTCCAATTGGCCATGGCCGCTGCGCGCTCGATCACACGGCGCGCCCGCGGATCGGACAGGCGCTCCAGACGGAAGCGAACCGGATCCTGCTTGGCGCGTTCGGCGAGTTCATCAATGAACGATTCGAGCGCGAAAATATTCGGCATGGCGCCGAGGCTGCGCAATGCCGAGGTGCGCCGCGGCGTCTCCGGCACCAGATGATGAATGATCCGCTTGACCGCAATATCGTAGAGCGGTTCGCCATTGCGCGTGGCCCCGCCGCCGGCGGCTTCCGGCACGTCGTTCGGCGGCGGAACAGGCGGCGGATCGGGTAGCGCCTCGGCTGCCAAGAGCGCGGCGCCGCCGCCGGGCCGGCCCTGATGCGTGCCGCTCCAGATTTCGGTCGTCCAATCTACCGGATGACCCGCGGCGTCGAGCGTGGCGCGCACCTTGACCACCATTGCCGGGCTCACCGGCTCGAATGCGAACTCTTCCTGCCGGCGCCAGCGCACGCGGATCGGACGGCCGGGCAGGCGCACTGCGATGACCGCTGCATCGGCGGCCGCGTCGTCGGCGCCGTTATGGCCGTAGCAGCCCGGCCCTTGAACGTGGCGCACCGAAATCGCGGAGAGATCGAGCTTGAGCATGCGCGACAGCGCCGCGCGCAGCGGGTAGACGCCTTGGCAGTGCGTCCACACGGTCAGACGGCCGTCGCGATAAAGCGCCAGTGCACACGAGGGCGCGATCGAAGCGTGCGCGAGATGGCCGCGCGTATAAGTCGCTTCGTAGCTTTGCAGCCCGCGTGCGGAGTCCGATTCCGGCGCGCCGATGACGCGATCGACACTGGGGCGTTGCAAGAGCCAATTCGCTTCCTGTTGCAAGGCGCTCGGCTGCTCGACGCCGCGCCAACGGGCGTGGTCGGCCGCCGCGCTCGCAGCGGCTTCAACGGCTGTTTCATCGTCACCGATGATCGCCAGAAAATTGCCCTCGCGCACGAAGCTGATCGGACCGCGCGCGGCGCGCCGGACTGCCGCCTCGTCGATAGCGTCGAGCGTGGCACCGCGATTGGGCTGACGCACGACCCGCGCATGCGTCATGCCGTCAAGCGCCATGTCATGGACGAAAGTCGCTTTGCCGAAGAGCTTCGCCGGCAAATCGATGCGCGCGGCGTTGCGGCCGACGATCGTATAATCCGCGACCGGTTTACGCGCCACACTTCCGGTCGCCTCGCGCGCCAGGCTTACGGATTGCGCGAGCGACCAATAATCAAGCTGCGTGGGCGTGCCGTTGCGCAGAACGTGGCCGTCCCGTACGAGCAACAACGCGCGCACTTCGGCGCAAGCCGCGCGCAGCGCGATGCCGCCCGCCTGCATCGATTGGCTTCCGGCGGTATAGCCCTCATTTGGCGTCTCGTCGGTGTCGCCCGAGCGGATGGTTATGCGCTCAAACGCGACATCGAGTTCTTCGGCGGCGATCTGCGTCATCGCGGTGAGCACGCCCTGGCCGAGTTCGACGCGTCCGGTCGCAAGCGCGACCCTGCCCGGCGTGGCGAAGTTCAGCCATCGATCGAGA
Source organism: Xanthobacteraceae bacterium (assembly GCA_049286035.1). Lineage (GTDB taxonomy): Bacteria > Pseudomonadota > Alphaproteobacteria > Rhizobiales > Xanthobacteraceae > BOG-931. The sequence continues at coordinate 1,940 of JBAQBC010000161.1, read as the reverse complement.
CGGGGATTGTCGGCGAGCACGCTTGGCAGCGCGTTTGACAGGGTCATGCGCGGGCGCCTTCGCGCAAACGGGCCGCCGCTTTTTCGACGGCGCGCAAAATCCGGTTATGCGCGCCGCAGCGGCAAAGATTGTCGTCAAGGGCGTGCGCGATTTCCGCCCGTGACGGCGACGGGTTGATATCGAGCAGCGCCTTGGCCGAGATCAGAATGCCGCTGAGGCAATACCCGCACTGGCCCGCTTGCTCCTCGAGGAAGGCTTGCTGCAGCGGGTGTGGCTTCTCCGGCGTGCCAAGGCCTTCGATCGTCGTCACGCTGCGACCGGCGACGCTTGCGATTGCGTGCCCGCAGGATTTCACCGGCTTGCCGTCGATCAACACGATGCAGCAGCCGCATTGTTCAAGACCGCAGCCGAAGCGCGTGCCGGTCAGCCGCAATTGATTGCGCAGCACATCGAGCAAAGGCGTGTCGTCGTGCGCAACGGTAACGCTGACGTCACGGCCGTTCACAGTGAAGGCGACGGTTTGCGGCATCGGCCTTTGCGCGTGGCGGCGATCAAGAGAATGTAAAAGCGTCGTGGTAGGCGCCTTGCACGCTGCCGCCGGGGAGCGGACCGCCGCCCGGCACATGCACCATGTTGCCGATCACCGCGGCGGTGGCGCCGTGCAATCCATGGCGCGGGATCGGCATCGGGGTGAGCGCTTCCCACGTGTCGGACTTGGGATCGTAGGCCTCATTGGTGCCGAACACGCGTCCGGTGGCTTCGCCGCCGAATACCACGATCTTGCCGTTGATATAGACGGCGGAGACGCCGCTGCGCGGGGTCGGCAGCGGCGCGCGGAAAGTCCAACCGTCGGTCTTGGGATCGTAGACGGCGTTCAAGCCGGTGTTGAAGTCGTAGGAATCCATGCGGCCGGCGATGGCATGGATTTTCCCGTCGACCACGGCGACGCCCATATGGTCGCGCTGACCGACAAAAGGCTGCGTTCCGGTCGAGCCGCGCATGCCCCCGAGGATCGTGTATTTGTCGGTCCCCGGATCGTAGATCTCGTGCCATTCGACCGAGCGCACGTCGCGGCCGCCAAGCAAATGGATCTTGCCGTCAAGCACGATCGCCGAAATGGCGCCGCGCGGCCGCGCCAGACCGGCGATCGGTTGCCAGGAATCGCTCGCGCTGTCGTAGACAAAGCATTTGGAATGCGGGCAGCGATTCTGCTCGACGAAGCCGCCGAAGGTGTAAATCTTCGGACCAATCGACACGCCGGCGACATGATTGCAGGGCAGCGGAAATGCCGCTTTCTGCGACCAGCTTTTCGACTTGGGATCGTAGACCTGATGAAAGCCGCCATCGACGCGGTGGCGGGCATAGCCGGCGATCACGTGAATCTTGCCTAAGCATTCGATCACCGCGTGCTCGCCCACCGGTATAGGCAAGCGCGGCTGCTCGATCCATCGGCCGGGATTGGCCGAGACCGGGGCAATGCTGGTCATGTAACGCTGCTTCTCGACCGTCGACGGAATGCTGGTGATGTTGCGATCGAACAGACCGGCGAACAGCGGATCGCTTGTCGCGGCCTCCGGTGCGGCTGCCAATGTCATTGAAGTCCTCCCGGGGTTGCTCTTGTTGTCGTACGCGCAGTCTAGACGGCGTAGGACGAAACTGCGTCGCGCAACAACATGCGGGTCAGTTCGACGCCCTCGCGCGCCACATCGTAGGGCGAGCGCGCCCATTGCTCGGGATTGGGCGCCTCGTAGCTGAGATAACCGGTGTAGCCCTTTTCCGATAACAGGCCGAGCACTTCGCGCCACTGCACCATGCCTTTGCCGGGCGGCAAGCGGTCAGTCGGTCGGGAGACGCCGGTCACCGGTTGGGACGAAACATCGCTGTACTGGAAACAGAAGATCTGCTCCGCCGGCACGCTCTCGAAGCCGCGTCCGCCGGCG
>JBAQBC010000160.1:0-20123 GCA_049286035.1 Xanthobacteraceae bacterium | reverse complement strand
GAGCCCGCCGTTTCTCTCGGCTTCTTCGGCGAGCATGATCCAGATTTGCGCCATGTCGAGAAGCGCGAGCTTGGCGTTGGGATCCGCTGAGCTCTGAGCGAACTTGAGGCAGTTGGCTGCGTATTTGCGATAGCGCCCCATGTTGTTCATTCCGATTTCCCCATCGCGCGAGTCCCCTCGGCGCATCAAGTCGGGCCCGCGAGCAAGGTTCCGCGCCGGGCAGGAAAATCGGGATCGTGGTTACAGAGACTCTAATCGCGGGATTTAGGCGCGGGCTCTTTGCGCTTCGATCTTGTCCCAGATCAGCGCCGCGATATCGGCCCCGCCGAAGTTTTTTACCGCGCGAATGCCGGTCGGCGAGGTGACGTTGATCTCGGTGAGGAAGCCGCCGATCACGTCGATGCCGACGAATAGCAGACGCCGCTGCCGCAACGCCGGTCCCAGCCGGGCGCAGATTTCACGCTCGCGGGCCGAAAGATCGGTCGCTTTCGGCACTCCGCCGCGCACCATGTTCGAGCGCAGATCGTCGGCCGCAGGCACGCGGTTGACCGCGCCGGCGAACTCACCGTCGACCAGGATGATGCGCTTGTCGCCGTCCTTTATCGCCGGCAGGAATTTCTGCACCACCCACGGCTCGCGGAACGTGACCGCGAACAAATCGTAGAGCGAGCCGAAATTGAGGTCCTCGCGGGCGAGGCGGAACACGGCCTCGCCACCTTTGCCGTAGAGCGGCTTCATCACGATGTCGCCGTGCTCGGCGCGGAATTTCTTGATCGCCGCCAGGTCACGCGTCACCAGCGTCGGTGGCATCAGATCGGGAAATTCGGTGACAAAGACCTTTTCCGGCGCGTTACGGACATGCGCCGGATCGTTGACGACCAGCGTTTTCGGCTGGATGCGCTCGAGCATATGCGTCGAGGTGATGTAGGCGAGGTCGAACGGCGGATCTTGGCGCAGCAGCACGACGTTGAACGAGGACAGCTCAACCGCGCGCGCTTCGCCAAGCGTGTAATGGTCGCCGGCTTTGTCCCGCACCGAGAGCGGCTGAACGCTTGCCGAAACATTGCCGTCACGCATGACCAGCTGATCGGGGGTGTAATAAAACAGCGAGTGGCCGCGCGCCTGCGCTTCCAAAAGCAAGGCAAAAGTGGAATCGCCGCGAATGTTGATCCGCTCGATAGGATCCATTTGCACGGCGACGTTCAGGGGCATCTGTGTTGATCCGGCTTTACTAGAGTTGGCTCGATATCTCTGTTGATGGAGTTTATCGCGTCAAAGGCCATTCTGGACAAAGATAAGTTGCGCCGCTCGCCTGTCCGCTCATGCGACCTCGGCAGTGAAAGCGTTAACGATGTGGCGCGGCATTTTGCCGGGCGTGACCACAATGAGGTCGAAACGGATAGCGCCATGGGCATGTTGAGGATGGCGCGCGAGCCACAGTTCGGCCGCGCCAATCACGCGGCGCTTGGTTCGTTCGGTCACCGCTTCCACCGCCTCATCAACACTGCCGCGCGCCTTGACTTCGACGAACACCACCACGCCACGACGCCGCGCGACGATGTCGATCTCGCCGAATGGTGTTTTCCAGCGCCGGGCGAGGATGCGGTAGGCTTTGGCGATCAACAACAGCGCCGCTCGGCTTTCCGCCGATAAGCCGCGTTGAAAAGCGGCGACCCGTTCCGGTCGCGGCAGCGGCTTCGATGGGGGAAGCGGCTCAGCGCGGCGCGCCATGTTTGGCATCCTTTTTGACGCCTTTCTGCAGCGCCAGCGCGCTCTGATAAATCTCGCGACGGCGCTTGCCTGTCAGCTGAGCAACCTCAGCGACGGCGTCCTTCAACGACAGCCGCTCCAGCGCATCGCGAAGCAAGCCCTCGCTTTCCGCTGCTCCCATTTGCACCGGCGCTTGCGGCGGCGCGATTACGACGACGATTTCGCCGCGCAGTTCGTCGCCAACACAGGCCGCGGCAAGGCTCGCCAGCTCGCCGCGCCTGATCTCCTCATGCAGCTTGGTCAATTCGCGACACAGGGCGGCGTCGCGGTTTGCGCCGAGACCGGTGGCGAGATCGGCCAATGTCGCCGCGATACGCGGACCGCTTTCGAACATTATCAGCGTTGCCGGAAGCGGAGCCAATTCGGCAATGCGCGCGCGGCGGGCTGCTTGTTTGGGTGGCAGAAAGCCTGCGAAGAAAAACTGATCGGTCGGCAGTCCGGCTACCGTCAATGCGGTCAGCACCGCCGAAGGGCCGGGCAGGGCGGTGACGAGGTGGCCGGCATCTTGCGCGGCGCGAACCAGCTTGAAGCCGGGGTCGGAAATCAGCGGCGTGCCGGCGTCCGAAACCAGCGCGACAGCTGCGCCCTCGGCGAGCCGGCGCAGCAGTCCCGGACGCGCCTTGGCCGCATTGTGATCATGATAAGGCGTGAGCGGCGCTGCGATGGCGTAACGATCCAGCAATTTGCGCGTGACGCGGGTATCCTCGCAGGCGATCAAATCGACGCCGGCGAGCGTCTGCAGCGCCCGCAGCGTGATGTCGCCGAGATTGCCGATCGGGGTTGCAACCAAATACAGGCCCGACGCCAGCCGCGAACCCTGGATCGGCTGGTCGGCGATCACGAAGGAACGCACCACGCCTTCATCGCGGCTGGTCTGATGGCGCTCTGGATGGCCGGCTTGATGGCTGTCTTGGCGCGGCTCTTCGCGCGGTCTTTGGCGCGATCGGTGGCGGGCGGTCATACGCATTGCGGTCACTCTAGCCTTGGTTTCCTTACCGGTCACAGCGTCAGTCGTGGCGGCGCGGAATTCCCTATTTTTCTCACTTGGTTAACCATTCGCCGCCAATATGTCGGATTGGCAGTGCGATATTGGTTAACGGCGCTTGGGGTCGCCGTGGGGAGAGCTGCCGTGTCCGCGCAGTTGCAGCTTCAGGGCTCGGCGGATTGGCCAACGCGCCGCCGCGCGGTCGCCGGCCTCATTGGCACCGCCGGCGCGTTTCTGGCCGGCTGTTCGCAAACCTCCCAGTATTTGTCCTCCACGCCGCCGCAGTCACCTCAGACGCCGCTAGCCGCGGCGATCGGCGCCGGCCAGGTCAAAGCCGCACTCATTCTGCCGCTGTCCGCCGCCGGCAATGCCGGGGTCGCTGGTCAAGCTATGCGCAATGCCGCGGAAATGGCGATCGCCGAGTTCAACAATCCGAACATTCAGCTCCTGGTCAAAGACGACGGCGGCACCGCCGAAGCCGCTCGCGTCGGCGCGCAGCAAGCGATCGACGAAGGCGCGGAGATCATCCTCGGACCATTGTTCGCGCAGTCGGTCGGCTTCGTCGGCCAGGTGGCGCGTCCGCGCAACGTCCCAGTGATCGCATTCTCGACCGACGCCAACGTCGCCTCGAGCGGCATCTATTTGCTGAGTTTTCTGCCCGAATCCGACGTCGATCGAATCGTGCAATATGCGGCCTCGACGGGGAAGCACTCCTACGCCGCGCTCATTCCCGACAATCCCTATGGCACCGTGGTCGAGGCGGCCTTCAAGCAAGCGGTCGCGCGGCGCGGCGGCGGTCAGATCGTCGCGCTCGAACGTTATTCGCACGACAAGGCCGCGATGGCGAATCCGGTTCGCAGCGTCGCGCAGGCTTCGGGGCGGGCCGACGCGCTGTTCATTCCCGATGGCGGCGATGCGGTGCCTGATGTCGCGCAGGCTCTGGTCGCGGACGGGGTCAACCTCAAACGGCTGCAGCTGCTCGGCACCGGTCTATGGGACGACCCGCGCATCTATGCGGCGCCGGGGCTCGATGGCGGCTGCTATGCCGCGCCGGACGGTGTCGGTTACCGAAACTTCTCGACACGCTATCGCGCCCGCTACAATCAGGATCCGGTGCGCACCGCCACATTGGCTTACGATGCGGTGGCGCTGGTTGCCGCTCTGGTTAAAACTCAAGGCCCGCAACGATTTTCCCAGCAGGTCCTGACCAATCCGTCCGGCTTCACCGGGATCGATGGCCTGTTTCGCTTTCGCCCCGACGGCACCAACGAGCGCGGCTTGGCGGTACTTCGGGTCTCGACGTCCGGCGCCCAGATCGTCGCGCCGCCGCTGCGCAGCTTTGGCGGCGGATCGGCGACGTAACGTCGCTACGCCGCGAGATCGGCGACCACTGAATCGAGCAACGGGAAGCCGGACAGCGTCACACGCATCCGTCCGGCGGGAGTCGTTTCAATCAGGCCGTGCTGGCGCAGCGCGTCGATGCGCTCGGGCTCGAGCGGGCGTCCGGCAATCTGCGTGTAGCGTGTCGCATCGATGCCTTCGGCAAGGCGAAGCCCCATCAGCAGGAACTCATCGGCGGTCTCGGCGGATGTGAGCACATCGTCAACGACCAGGCCGTGGCCGTCTTTTTCCACGCGCGCGAGCCAGGTTTCCGGCCGTTTTTCGGTGGCGGTGGCGTGGCGCTCGCCGGCAATATCGAGCCGGCCGTGAGCGCCGGGGCCAACGCCGGCATATTCGTGAGCGCGCCAGTAGATCAGATTGTGCCGGCATTCGCCGCCGGGCCGGGCGTGATTTGAAATCTCGTAGGCCGGCAAGCCGTGCGCAGCGCCGATCTCTTGGGTGACATCGTAAAGAAGGCGCGCGGTGTTCTCGTCCGGCGGACGCAGCTTGCCGGCGGCATGGAGCGCCGCAAACGGCGTCTCCGGCTCGATCGTGAGCTGGTAGAGCGAAACGTGCTCGCCGGCTTCTCGCAATGCGCTGCGCAATTCGCGCGACCATTGTTCCGGCGTTTGATCCGGTCGCGCATAAATCAGATCGAACGAATAGCGGCCGAAAACCCCGCGCGCGACCTCGACCGCATCCAGGGCTTCGCGTGCCGAATGCGTGCGCCCGAGCGCCGCCAGCGCGCGATCGTCAAGCGCCTGCACGCCAAGCGAAACGCGATTGACACCGGCCGTGCGATAGCCGCGAAAGCGCTCCGCCTCGACGCTGGTCGGATTGGCCTCGAGCGTGATCTCGACATCGGGGGCGATTTGCCAATGACCGGCGATCGCGTCGATGACGGCGGCGACGGTCTTTGGCAGCATCAGTGACGGCGTGCCGCCGCCAAAAAAAATCGTCGATACAACGCGGCCGGGCGCGCGTGCCGCCGTATGGCCAATCTCTTTGGTAAAGGCGCGAACCCAGCGCGCTTCGTCGATTTGTTCGCGGCGGACGTGACTGTTGAAATCGCAATAGGGACATTTCGACAGGCAGAATGGCCAATGGATGTAGACCCCGAATGCCGGCCGATCATCGTGGCCGCTGGGCTGCCTGCCGGCAACAGAATGATCAGCGGCGCTCAAGGCAAGCCTCGGCAAGTTTTAAGAACGCGCGGGCGCGATGCGATAGCCCTTTGCCGCGCGGCGGCAGGCCGTGTTTCTCCTCGCTCGACATTTCGCCGAAGGTTCGTTGCTGGCCGGCGGGCAAAAACATCGGATCATAACCGAAGCCGCGGTCGCCGCGCGGCGGCCATACCAGCGTGCCGGCAACGCGGGCTTCGAATTCCTCCGCGTGGCCGTCGGGCCACGCCAAGCACAGCGCGGAGACAAAATGCGCGCGGCGGCGTTCTGGCGTGGTCACACCCCGCGCGCGCAATTTTTGCTCGATCGTTTCCATGGCGCGGTGAAAGTCGCGATCCGGGCCGGCCCAGCGCGCCGAATGAATTCCGGGCATGCCATCGAGCGCCTCGACGACCAGTCCGGAGTCGTCGGCGAGCGCCGGCAGCTTTGCGGCCCGAGCGGCCGCCGTGGCCTTGATGCAGGCATTTTCGCTAAACGTCATTCCGTTTTCATCCGGCTCGGCCAAAGCGAGCTCACCGGCCGACATGGCGGCTATCCCATAAGGCGCAAGCAGTTCGCGCATTTCGGCAAGCTTGCCTGGATTGTGGGTGGCGATCACCAGACGATCGGAAATCAGGCGACGGACGACAGGCGTCGGATCATGCGGATTGGAAAGTTGGCCGCTCGGCAATATCTGTCCTCCGACGTCTGACCCCTGTCGTCTACCTCTCACATCACCGCCATCTTCTGCAAATCGACGAGCTTGGCTACGCCTTTGCGCGCCAATGCCAGCAAAGCCGAGAACTGGGTTTCGGAGAACGGAATCTTCTCCGCAGTTGCTTGGACCTCGACGATGTCGCCCGAGCCAGTGAGCACTAAATTGGCGTCGGTATCGGCCCGCGAATCCTCCGCGTAATCGAGATCAAGTACCGCTGCGCCGGAGCACACACCGCAGGAGATTGCGGCGACATGGTCGCGTAACACATCCATCTCGATCATCTGGCGCGCCTTCATCCAGGCGAGGCAATCGTAAAGCGCGATCCACGCGCCGGTAATGGAAGCCGTGCGCGTGCCGCCGTCGGCCTGGATGACATCGCAGTCGATCGTAATCTGGCGCTCGCCGAGCGCCTTGAGATCGACCACGGAGCGCAGACTCCGTCCGATCAGGCGTTGGATTTCCACGGTGCGGCCGTTCTGCTTGCCGGCCGAGGCTTCACGCCGCGTGCGTTCCAGCGTGGCGCGCGGCAGCATGCCGTATTCGGCCGTGATCCAGCCACGCGCCTGGCCTTTGAGCCACGGCGGCAGCCGATCTTCGACGGTTGCGGTTACGAGCACATGCGTATCGCCGAATTTCACGAAGCATGAACCTTCCGCATATTTCACAACGCCGCGTTCAAGCGATACCGGGCGTAATTCATCGGACTGTCGGCGGCTCGGCCGCATGCATTTCTCCGAAAGTTTGCCGGCGCCGCTGCGCCGGGACCCCATTTGTAAACGATCGACTATGACTGAGTGTGACCTTGTAGTGGGTGCGCGACGGCCCGCCAAGGGATGATAAGGGATCAGCAAGAGAGCCAAGAGATCAGTCAGGCAGCGGCACACGCCGAGACGCAATTGATGATTGCCCAATTGCCAGCTTTGCCGGCTTACCGCTACGCTCCGGCCGCTACAGCGCGAGGACGAGGATGAGTAAGGCAACGCAAGAGCCGACCCGCATACTAGCCGACTTCGCCGCCGGGCTGCGCTACGACGATTTGCCCCAGCGGGCCCGCGAGCATTGCAAGAACCTGGTCTTGGATGCGCTCGCCTGCGCGCTCGCGGGTTACCGGGGCGAAGAGACCGATCAGGTCAGGGGTTTGGCATCGGCGCTGGCGCAGGGAACGGAATCGAGCGTGATCGGCGGCGCGCCTTTGTCGCTCGTGGGCGCCACGTTGTTCAACGGCTATCTGATCACCGCGGTCACGATGTGCGACGTGCACCGGGCGACCATGACGCACGTCACTCCGGAAATCGTGCCGCCGGCGCTTGCCGTCGCCGAGCGCGATGATTTGCCGGGGCGCGACCTGTTGGTCGCGGTTGCCGCCGGCTGCGAAGTGACGACGCGCATTGGTCTTGGCCTCGACTATCCGGCGTTTCGCGCGCGTGGCTGGCACGGTCCCGGGATCATCGGCCCATTCGGTGCGGCCGCGGCCGCCGGTTCACTTCTGAACTTCGATGCCGATGCGATGGCCCGTGCATTCGGCCTCGCCGGCAGTCAGGCGGCGGGAACGTTCGCCGCCTGGGGCACGCCGACGGTCAAATTTCACCAATGCCGTGGCGCGATTTCAGGGCTGCTCGCCGCGCTCCTCGCGCAGCAAAATTTCGTCGCGACCCGCGAATTCCTGAGCGCCGCAGACGGCGGTCTTTACAAAACCTATGCCGGCGGCGGCATGCCGGAAGCGGCGATTGCGGATCTGGGACACCGATTCGAACTGGAGCGGATCGCGCTGCGGCTATGGCCGTCAGCGACACTCATTCAGGGTTTGAACACGGCTCTGTTCGATCTGCTTGCAAAGCACGAGATCGAAGCCGCGCGTGTGCGCCGCGTCGTTGTTGCGCTGAGCCAGAGCGCCTTCGACATGCATGGCGGCTTCGGCGCCTATAAAGGCAAGTTCGAAGCGCTGCTATCCGCCCATTACGCCGCTGCCGCCATCCTGCATGACGGCGCGTTGAGCTTGGCGCAGTTCATTCCTGCGCGTTACGACGATCCGGCGCTGCGCACTTTCGCCGCCGAAAAAGTCGAGATTCGCGCCAATCCGGCGCTTGGCGGCTCGCAGGCCAAAGTGGATCTTATTCTCACCGACGGCGCCACGCTGTCCGCTTTTTGCGAGCATCCGCTCGGCGCGTTCGAGAATCCGCTGTCGCGCGCCCAGGTGGAGCAAAAATTCCGCCTCTATGCCGCCGGCCTGCTGCCTGACGCCCGGATCGAGGGGGTCATTGACGCAGTGAACCGGCTGGAGGCTTTCGCTTCGGTGCGCGAGCTGATGGCGCTGTTGTGCGTGTCCCCCCAGACACGTGCGATGGCGGCGGCGGAGTGATACATATCTCGAGCAACGTTGCGGAGCGAGATTTTGACCAGCCACGAACTCCCGCTTGGCGCGAACCAGTTGGGTCTCGCACAGCTCAACGAACGTTCGCGCGAGATCTTTCGCCTGATTGTCGAGAGCTATCTTGCAACCGGCGAGCCGGTCGGCTCGCGCAATCTGTCGCGCATCCTGCCAATGACCTTGTCGCCGGCTTCGGTGCGCAATGTCATGTCCGATCTCGAACAGCTGGGCTTGGTTTACGCTCCGCATACTTCGGCTGGCCGTTTGCCGACCGAGATGGGACTGCGTTTCTTCGTCGACGCTTTGATGCAAATTGGCGACCTCAGTGAGGCCGATCGCAGAGCGATTGAAGCGCAAGTCGCGGCCTCCGGTCAGGCCAAATCGGTCGAAGGGGTTTTGACCGAAGCTTCCGGTCTGTTGTCCGGATTGAGCCGCGCCGCCGGTGTGGTGCTTACCGCTAAATCGAATCCGCGGCTCAAGCATATCGAGTTCGTGCGACTCGAGCCGGAACGCGCCATGGTTGTCCTGGTCGGCGAGGATGGGCAGGTCGAGAACCGGGTTCTCAATGTTCCAATCGGTTTGCCGACCTCGGCGCTGACGGAAGCCACGAATTTTATCAACGCGCGGATTCGCGGTCACACGCTTCCTGAAGTGAAGGTCGAAATCGAGCGCACGCTCAAAGAGAGCAAGGCGCAGCTCGATCAGCTCACACAAAAGATTGTCGCCGAGGGTCTGGCGAGTTGGTCGGGAGGGGAGAACGAGGAGCGCAAGCTGATCGTGCGGGGGCAAGCGCATCTGCTCGATGATCTCAAGGCGCTTGCCGATCTCGAACGCGTGCGGCTGTTGTTCGACGATCTCGAAACCCGGCGCGATGTGATCGATCTGCTTGGCCGCGCCGAACAGGCCGAAGGCGTGCGCGTCTTTATCGGCTCGGAAAACAAGCTGTTCTCCTTGTCCGGCTCTTCGACCATCGTCGCTCCCTATCATAACGCGTCCGGGCAAATCGTCGGCGTTCTAGGCGTTATCGGTCCAACCCGGCTCAACTACGCCCGCATCGTGCCGATGGTCGACTACACTGCGAGGATCGTAAGTAAACTGCTCGGCGGTTGAACCCTTTACATTTGGCTTGATTTTTGCGGTTTGCGCCCTGATATGCGGGGCACCGGTCGCGGTAAACCCGAAGCTAAGGGAAACAAACGGCGTGCCTGGTGCCGCCGATTGCTGATCGTGATTTTTGAACGGTAGGAAAAATGACGGACCAAACGGCTCGCGTTGAAGAGGATGGCCAGGAGACGCAGGCCGGACCATCCCAGCAAGCGCAGGCTCCGGCGCCGTCCACGGCGCTAGAGCGCGAGCATGCGGAAATGAAGGATCGGCTGCTGCGCACGCTTGCCGAAATGGAAAACCTGCGCAAGCGCACCGAGCGAGAGATCGCCGATTCCCGGCTGTATAGCGTCACCTCATTTGCCAGGGACCTGCTCGTGGTGGCGGACAATATGCGGCGCGCGCTGGAAGCGGTAACGCCCGAATTGAGAAGCACCGCGGAGAGCGGCGTGAAGGCGCTCATCGACGGCATCGAATTGACCGAGCGGGAGCTGTTGAAGGGGCTCGAGAAGAACGGCGTGCGGCAGTTCACCCCGCAAAGCGAAAAGTTCGATCCAAATCTTCACCAGGCAATGTTCGAAATTGCTGACGCAACGGTGCCAGCCGGCAGCGTGGCGCAGGTCGTTCAGCCCGGCTACATGATCGGTGACCGAGTGCTGCGTCCAGCTTTGGTCGGCGTATCAAAAGGCGGTCCGAAAGCGGCTCCAGGCGCGCCGGGCAACAACAATGCCAAGACGGCGAAAGAGCCCGCGCGCAAATCCTAGTCGCGCGGCCGTCAATTGGTGGCGACGCTATCGCGCACCGCCCGCAGCCGGCCGAACATTTCCGGCCAGGCGTCCGCGCGTGCAATTCCGATCATCCGCAAGAATCCTCCTGAGCCGAACCGCAGCCATTGCACCACCATGACATCGGCTCCGCTGCCGGCGTCCTTGGCCTTCGCTAAAGTCTGATAGCCCGGCTGGCTAGCAATGCGGAGCGGTCCGGCGTCCTGCAGTTGCACGTCCTTGATGCCGACAATTTGGCTAAAGGTCACGCGTGCGAAATTATCGCGATCGGCGGTTTCCTCAGGCCCGCCGGGCAGCGCCGAGATGAACATGCGCGCCGTCGCGGTTGCACCGGCGCCCTCCGCAGTCTGACTGGGCGGATCGACCAATACGATCGCGCGGCCGGGCAAGACGTCTTCGACGCGAAAGCCGGCCAATTCCCCAATCCTGAAAGGAAGGAGGGAGAGCTGTTCGGCTTCGGGGATATGCGGGCGCACCGCAAGCGTTGCGAACGCGGCGCGCACCGCTTCCTCCGAATAATTCGTGGCCTGTTCGGGCACTTGAACATTGACAAGCGCCGTCACATCGTCCGCCGCCGCGATCAGCAGCCACTTGCGGTAACGTTCCTTCTCGATGGTTTGCCGGCCGCTGAGCACGAAGCCTTTGCCGGCAGAGAGCTCGATGGCTTCGCGACGCTCGACCTCGATGCCCTCTTTCTTCATCGCCTCCGGCACCATCGATTTTGCCAACTGCTCATAGGCATTCGCCGGCAGGGTCGTGAGCAGAATCGTTGCCTTGGCGCCCGGCTCTTGAAAGCCCTGGAACGTGCGGCTCGGCACCATGCCCGCCGGCGGCACCAGACCAAGACGCGAGCCGGCAGGGAATATCACATCCGCCGCGGCAGCCCCTCGTACGGGCACCGTCAACAGAAACGCCATCACTAGGCCAAGAGCAACACACACGCCTGCGGTTGCTGGCGTTGCGACGCGCCGGCGAAACCGAGAACGGGGTGTGACAACAGAATGCATTATCGATCTGATCGCTCGAGCTATGAGCGGCTGCGCCCGCGAAGGTCAGGCCGGTGCTTGCGGCCGCGTTACACGCCGCATGGTGACATTGATCCGTCCACCCTCGGCGAGCAAGGTGGATGTCCCGGGATAAATGCGATCGACGCCGTGGAAGGCGAGCCGCGTATCGCCACCAAGGACGAGCACATCGCCGGAATTGAGGCGGATCGAACGAGTCGGATCGCGCCGTTTGCCGCCACCCACACGGAATAAACAGGAGTCTCCGAGCGACAGTGAGACGACCGGCGCCGCGAAATCGGCCTCGTCGCGATCCTGATGCAGTCCCATTTTTGCGGTCGGATCGTAATAATTGATCAAGCAAGCTTCCGGCGCGTGCGGATAGCGCGCAACCTCGTCCCATAACTGCACCAGTAGGTCCGGGATGGCGGGCCAAGGCTGGCCGATCTCTGGATGTAGCTTCTCATAGCGATAGCCGCGCTCGTCAGAAATCCAGCCGAGTGAACCGCAATTCGACATGCCGACCGACATTGGCTGGCCCGACTTTGGCATGCGCGGCGTGAACAGCGGCGCTTTCGCCAATACGCCGCGAATAGCGGCGAGCACAGCCATCTGCGCGTCGCGGCTGAAATAGTCCGGATAAAAGCGCAGCCCGGTGCCGCCAATTTGCAGACCAATTTGCAGATTCATGGGTTCGCTTCGGTTGCCTTTTATCGGATTTTTACCGCTGGTCGCCACCCTGGTGTGCCGGCCGCTCCCGCCGCCCAGTCTGCTCATACGCCAAACCCACTCGATCTCTGCCGCCGCCTGCGTGATCTATGCCTGCTTCAGCTTTGCCGCAGCGCTACAGCCGACGCCGAGCGGCGGCGGCCGCGGCGTTCGCCGATGCCGGTCATGCTGCCTTGCAGGCCTATGATGCCCACCTATATGAGCCAAGGGAAATCGCCTCGCGCAGCCGTTTTGGACCGCCGGGGCGATGCGTTGGGTTTAAGGGGGTCGGACTTAAGGGCGCCTGACGGGCCAGCCCGACCTGCCGCAAAGAAGAGGATTTAAAACCATGGCCAAGGTCATCGGTATCGATCTCGGAACGACCAATTCCTGCGTCGCCGTGATGGAAGGCAAGACGCCGAAGGTCATCGAGAACGCTGAAGGTATGCGCACGACGCCGTCGATCGTCGCTTTCACGGATGAGGGCGAGCGTCTGGTCGGCCAGCCGGCGAAGCGCCAGGCCGTCACCAATCCCGAGCGCACCATTTTCGCGGTGAAGCGCCTGATCGGCCGTCGCTACGACGACCCGATGGTGGAGAAGGACAAGAAGCTCGTTCCGTACAAGATTGTGCGCGCCTCGAATGGCGACGCTTGGGTGGAAGCTGAAGGCAAGACCTATTCGCCCTCGCAGATTTCCGCGTTCGTGCTGCAAAAAATGAAGGAAACGGCGGAAGCCTATCTCGGCACCAAGGTCGAGCAGGCGGTCATCACCGTTCCCGCTTATTTCAATGACGCGCAACGCCAAGCCACCAAAGACGCCGGCAAGATCGCCGGGCTCGAAGTCCTGCGCATCATCAACGAGCCGACGGCGGCGGCGCTCGCTTACGGTCTCGACAAGAACAAGTCGGGCACCATCGCGGTCTATGACCTCGGCGGCGGCACATTCGATATTTCGATTCTCGAAATCGGCGATGGCGTGTTCGAGGTGAAGTCGACGAATGGGGACACCTTCCTCGGCGGCGAAGACTTCGACATGCGCCTCGTCAATTATCTCGCTGACGAATTCCAGAAAGAACAGGGCATCGATCTGCGCCGCGACAAGCTCGCGCTGCAACGACTCAAAGAATCCGCCGAGAAGGCCAAGATCGAGCTGTCATCGACGACGCAGACCGAAATCAATCTGCCGTTCATCACCGCCGATGCGGCGGGACCGAAGCATCTGACGATGAAGCTGACGCGCGCCAAGTTCGAGGCGCTGGTCGACGATCTCGTCCAGAAGACGATCGATCCGTGCCGGCAGGCGATCAAGGATGCCGGCCTGTCCGCGGCTGAGATCAACGAGGTCGTGTTGGTCGGCGGCATGACGCGCATGCCGAAGGTGCAGGAAGTCGTCAAGCAGCTGTTCGGCAAGGAGCCGCATAAGGGCGTCAATCCCGACGAAGTTGTCGCGGTGGGCGCCGCGATCCAGGCCGGTGTGCTGCAGGGCGACGTCAAGGACGTGCTACTGCTCGACGTGACACCGCTGTCGCTCGGCATCGAGACGCTGGGCGGCGTGTTCACGCGGCTCATTGATCGCAACACCACGATACCGACGAAGAAGAGCCAAGTGTTCTCGACCGCCGAAGACGGCCAGACAGCGGTGACGATCCGCGTGTTCCAGGGCGAGCGCGAAATGGCGGCCGACAACAAATTGCTCGGTCAGTTCGATCTGATCGGCATTCCGCCGGCGCCGCGCGGCGTGCCGCAGATCGAGGTCACTTTCGACATCGACGCAAACGGAATCGTCAATGTCTCCGCCAAGGACAAGGGCACCGGCAAGGAGCAGCAGATCCGCATCCAGGCTTCCGGCGGCCTGTCCGAGGCCGACATCCAGAAGATGGTCAAGGATGCCGAAGCGCATGCCGAAGAGGACAAGAAGCGCAAGGCGCAGGTCGAGGCCAAGAACCACGCCGAGGCGCTGGTGCACTCGACCGAGAAGGCGCTCGCCGAACACGGCTCGAAAGTTGGCGAGGCTGAGCGTCGCGCGATCGAGAACGCCTTGGCCGACCTCAAGGAGGCCCTCAAAGGCAACGAGGCCGACGCCATTACGGCCAAGACCAATACATTGGCGCAGGCGTCGATGAAGCTCGGCGAGGCGATGTATAAGCAGGCCGCGGAACAGCAGGCTGGCGACGGCACCGGCGGAACGCCTGGCGGTGACGGCAAGAAGGAAGAGGACGTCGTCGATGCCGAGTTCACCGAGGTCGACGACGACAAAAAGAACAAAAAGTCTGCTTAGTCGGCGAGGGCGTTCGATGCCGTCGCAGTCATCGGAATGGCACCCCCGGACACCCAATCGGGGGTGCTCGTTCATCGATAGGCGGCCTCGATCGGGTGAGGACTGATGGCCAAGCGCTGCTATTACGAGACGCTAGCGATCGACCGCACGGCCAGCGATGGCGAGATCAAGGCCGCCTTTCGCAAGCATGCGATGCAACTCCATCCGGATCGCAATCCCGGCGACAACACGGCCGAACATCGCTTCAAGGAGATCAACGAAGCCTATGAGGTCTTGAAAGACCCGGACAAGCGCGCCGCGTATGACCGTTTTGGCCATGCCGCGTTCGAGCACGGGATGGGCAGCGGCCCGGCTGGCTTCGGCGCCGATTTCGGCACCACTTTTTCCGATTTGTTTGAAGGCATTTTCGGCATGTCCGCTGGGCGCGGCCGCTCGAGCGGCCGCGAGCGCGGCGCCGATTTGCGTTACAACATGGAGATTGCGCTCCAGGAAGCCTTCAACGGCAAAACCGCGCAGATCCGCATACCCACCTCGGTCACCTGCGAGGCCTGTTCCGGCTCCGGCGCTAAAGCCGGCACCAAGCCGAAGACCTGTCCGATGTGCGGCGGCCACGGCCGGGTGCGCCACGCCCAGGGCTTTTTCACGCTCGAACGTACCTGCCCGAATTGTCACGGCCGCGGCCAGTCGATCGACACGCCTTGCGCATCATGCGCCGGCTCAGGGCGCGTCACTCGCGAACGCACGCTGTCGGTGAATATTCCCGCGGGCGTCGAGGACGGCACCCGAATCCGGCTCGCCGGCGAAGGCGAAGCCGGCGTGCGCGGCGGGCCGCCCGGCGATCTTTACATATTCCTGTCGATCGGCGCGCATCCGTTCTTCCAGCGCGAAGGCGCCGACCTGCACTGCCGCGTTCCGGTTTCCATGGTGGCGGCCTCGCTCGGCGGCGAATTCGAAGTGCCGACGATCGACGGCGGCAAGACCAAAGTCAAAGTGCCGGAGGGCACGCAATCCGGCCGCCGCTTCCGCTTGGCCGGCAAAGGGATGCCGGTGCTCCGGTCACGCCAGAGCGGCGACATGTACGTCCAGGTGGTGGTCGAAACTCCGCAGCAGCTCACCAAGAAGCAGCGGGAACTGCTGGCCGAATTCGAACGCCTGTCGTCCAGCGAGACGCAGCCGGAATCCTCCGGATTCCTCGGCAAGGTCAAGGAGTTCCTGGATGGACTCGGCGGCCGCACCGGCGCCGCTTAAGGTGCGCTCTATGGTTTTTGTAATGTAGATGTCTTAAATAGCTAGAATATCTTTGTCGCGTGGATGCCATGCCACTGCCCGCCCTACAATCGTTTGAACGAAAAATTGGGCGGCAGCTTCGCCTCCTGGAAGTCAGAAAAACTCTCATTGAGCGCAAGATCGAACGTCAAATTCGGTTGTTCGAGCAAAAACGCGATGGGCTCGGCCGCAAAATCGAGCAACAGATAAAGCGATTCGAGCTCAAGCGCGGCATTCGGCTCGACGACGAAGTGCGCTTTATCCGCTCCTGGATCGAGCGTCCGTTATCAACGGGCGCGGTCACTCCGTCGGGCAGAATCCTGGCCCGTGCCATGGCGCGCTATGTCGATCCGCGATCGACCGGGCCCGTCGTGGAATTGGGTCCTGGAACCGGCCCCGTCACCGACGCTTTGGTCGAGGCCGGCGTCGATCCTTCGCGCCTGGTTCTGGTGGAATCGAACCCGGCGTTCTGCCGGATTTTGCGCGCGCGTTATCCGCAAGCCACCCTGGTGCAAGGCGACGCCTACAGCATGCGCCGCATGCTCGAAACCTTGCTACTGCAGCCGGCCGCCGCCGTCGTCTCTGGCCTGCCGCTGATCACCAAACCGATCACCATGCGCTTGCGGCTCATTCGCGACGCCTTCGATCTCATGCTGCCCGGCGCGCCGTTCGTGCAATTTACCTATTCGGTCGCCGCGCCGCTGCCGAAACGGCTTGGCGGTTTTTCGGTGGAGGCTTCCGAGCGCATCTGGATGAACATTCCGCCGGCGCGCGTTTGGGTCTATCGGAGGACGGATGCCAGATAACAGAGGTCAGATGATGGAGGTCGGAAAACAAAGCACTCTATCATCTGATATCTGATATCCGACATCTCTGCTCTTCATGCCCGTCCCCAAAATTCTCGTCATTCCCGGCTCGCTGCGCAGCGGCTCGCATAATACGCGGCTGGCTGCGCTCGCCGCCAAGGAACTTGCGCTACTCGACACCGAAGTCACACGCATTTCGCTCGAAGACTATGAGTTGCCGCTGTTCGATGCCGATCTGGCGACCGCTGCTGGGCCGCCGGTCGCGGCGCTCAAGTTGCGGCAGGCGCTCGTAACGCATCGCGGCGTCTTTATCACCAGCCCGGAATACAGCGCCTCGGTCACTCCGCTTCTGAAAAACGCCATCGATTGGGTGTCGCGCGTACGCGAACGCGGCGAGCCAACCTACGCCGCGTTCAAGGGCCGGGTGTTCGCGCTCGGTTCGGCTACAAGCGGGAGCGGCGGCGGCATCCGCTCATTGATGGCGCTGCGGCAAATCCTCGAACTCGGCTGCGGCGCTTTGGTAATCCCGGAGCAGGTCAGCGTGCCGCGCGCCGAACTGGCCTTCGATGAGAATGATAATTTAAAAGACGAGACGCTCGCCGCGGCGCTGCGGGCCGCCATGCGCCGGCTGGTCGAATTGGCCGGCATGATGAATTAAAAGAGAATTGCGCTTACCGACGGAGCAGGAATGGATCCCCGCGACCGCCTGATTGTTGCTCTCGATGTACCTTCGGTCGATGCCGCGGAGACGATGGTGACGCGCCTCGGCGATGCGGTGTCGTTCTACAAGATCGGCTATCAGCTCGCCTTCGCCGGCGGTCTCGATTATGTGCCGAAGCTCATCCAATCAGGCAAGCGCGTCTTTCTCGATCTGAAGCTTCACGACATTGCCAATACGGTTGCGGCGGGCGTGAAGAGCGTCGCGCGGCTTGGCACAAGTTTTCTCACTGTGCATGCTTTCCCCCAGGTCATGCAGGCCGCAGTCGAGGCGCGCGAGAACGGTCTGCGCATTCTCGCCGTCACCGTGCTCACTTCTCTCAACGACGCGGATCTGGCGGAGGCCGGCTATGCCACGACCGTCGCCGCCCTTGCCGCGCGCCGCGCGGCGCAGGCGCGCGCCATCGGCGTTGACGGCTTGGTCTGTTCGCCCGAGGAGGTCGCTACTCTGCGGCGCATTGTCGGCGATCGGCTGACATTGGTCACGCCGGGCATACGGCCGGCGGGTGCAGAGGTTGGCGATCAAAAGCGGGTCGCGACGCCGGCCGCGGCGATCGCCGCCGGCGCCGACTACCTCGTGGTCGGCCGACCGATCGTCGCGGCGCCGGATCCGAAGGCTGCGGCCGCGGCGATTACTGCAGAGATCGCGCGAGCGTGCGGCAAAAATGAAGACGTAACGTTTTAGGGAGTGCAGCGGACATGCCCAAGGGCTATTGGATTCCGCAAATCGATATCAGCAATCCGGAAGGCTACAAGGCCTATATGGCGGCGACGCCGCCGGCGCACGAAAAATATCATGGCGTCGCATTGGTGCGCGGCGGCAAAATGGACGTCGTCGAAGGCCGGGCCCGCGGCCGTTGCGTGCTGCGCGAGTTTCCCGATTTTGCCACGGCGCTCGCCTGCTATCGCTCGGAGGAATATCAGCGCGCAAAGCCGCTGCGCCTTGAACATTCGACTTGCGATTTCGTCATTGTCGACGGCTATGATGGCCCGCAGCCGGCGTCGCCCTCGCCCCCGCCGCCCGCGAGCAAGAAGGGCTACTGGATCGTCCAGGTCGACGTACCCGACGCGGAAGCTTACAAGCCGTACCTGACGGCGAACCAGGCGCCGTTCGGCAAATTCGGCGCACGCTATCTGGTGCGCGGCGGCCGGCGAGAGGTCATGGAGGGCAGGGCGCGCAGCCGTATCGTGGTGCTGGAGTTTCCGAGCTATGACGCCGCGCTCGCTTGCTATCGTTCGCCCGAATATCTCGCCGCGAAGAAGTTGCGCGAAGGTAACGCCGAGGCGGACGTCATCGTCGTCGAGGGCTATGAAGGGGCGCGGTTTTAACCGTCATTCGGGCAAGCGCGGCGGCGCGCTGTTGCTGGCCTGACACCGCCCCGCTATACCCCAAGGACAAACGCATGGAAGAACAATGGCCGCGGCAGATTCCAATTTGCGAGTGGTGATCGCCGGCGCTGGCGGGCGCATGGGCCGCACGCTTATTCATGCCGTTGCGGCGAGCAAAGGCGTGACGCTCGCCGGCGCAATCGATGCGCCGGACTCCGCGGTGATCGGGCGCGATGCCGGCGAATTGGCGGGGCTTGGCAAAAATGGAATCACTGTGGTCGGCGATGCCGCGCCGCTGTTGCAGCGCGCGGACGCCCTGATCGAATTCACCATTCCCGCCGCCACAATGGGGTTCGCCGAACTGGTTGCGAATGCCGGCCTCGTTCATGTCATCGGCACCACCGGCCATTCCGCCGAAGAAGACGCGGTGATCGCCAAGGCCGCTAGCCGGGCGACCATCGTCAAATCCGGCAACATGAGTCTAGGCGTCAATCTTGTTGCTGCGCTGGTCAAGCGCGTCGCCAAAACGCTCAATGACGATTACGACATCGAGATCGTCGAAATGCATCACAACAAGAAGATCGATGCGCCCTCGGGCACGGCGCTGATGCTCGGCCGCGCCGCCGCCGAAGGCCGCGGCGTCGATCTTAAGCAGCATTCGGTGCGCGGGCGCGACGGCATGACCGGCGCACGCTGTGCCGGCGACATCGGTTTCGCCTCGCTGCGCGGCGGCACCGTGGTCGGCGAGCACTCGGTGATCTTCGCCGGGCCGGCGGAGCGCCTCGAGCTGACGCATCGGGCCGAGGACCGCATGATCTTCGCCCGCGGCGCGCTACATGCCGCGTTGTGGGCGCGCGGCAAGAAGCCGGGTCTTTATTCCATGGCCGACGTGCTCGGCCTGCGCGATATTTGATGCTTGCTCGGCTGGGGCAATACCAAACGGAGCTGTCGTATGGGTGAACGAATTCTCGTCCTTGTGCGACACGGCGAGAGCGAGTGGAACCTGAAAAATCTGTTCACCGGTTGGCGCGATATCGATCTCACCGAAAACGGCATCAGGGAAGCGCGCGCCGCCGGTCGCAAGCTCAAGGCTCACGGCATTCGGTTCGACGTCGGCTTCACCTCGGCGCTTATTCGCGCGCAGCGTTCGCTTGATCTCGTTCTGGAAGAAATGGGCCAGGTCGGCATCCCGGTGTTCAAGGACCAGGCCCTCAACGAACGCGATTACGGCGATCTCTCCGGCTTGAACAAAGACGATGCGCGGGCGAAGTGGGGCGCGCAACAGGTTCTGCTCTGGCGCCGGTCCTATGACGTCGCGCCGCCCGGCGGCGAAAGCCTAAAGGACACGGCGGCCCGCGTCTTGCCTTATTACATCCAGAAGATTCTGCCCCGCGTGCTTAAAGGCGATAACGTGCTCATCTCCGCCCACGGCAATTCGCTGCGCGCGCTGGTGATGGTTCTGGAAAAACTCTCCCCGGAACGGATCGTCAAACGCGAACTCGCAACCGGCGTGCCACTGATCTATCGGCTGAATGCCGACTCGACAGTCGCCAACAAGCAAGATCTGGCGGCGTAGGATTTGCCCTCCCTCGTTTGCTGAGGGAGGGCATTCATCGGTGTGATTTGCTTATTTGGTCATCACAACAATGACGTTTGGCCGGGTCGAATCCGGCCAAACTTCAAGTCTGCGATGCGCCCCCGATTCCCTTGAGAATCATGCCTTACGCGGCCGCGGCGATCTGGCC
>JBAQBC010000159.1:0-1600 GCA_049286035.1 Xanthobacteraceae bacterium | reverse complement strand
TGAGATCAGTCAAGCGCATCTGCCCCAATTATTCCCTCCCCTGAAAGGGGAGGGTCGGATCGCTGCAAGCGATCCGGGGAGGGGTCAACTTGATACACGATTGTCGCGGTGGTGAACCCCCACCCGTCGGCCTGCGGCCGCCGTCCTCCCCCTTTCAGGGGGAGGCAAGATCACTAAGATCATCCGCCACCGCGAACGCGATGGAAAATGGAGCATGAGCATGCCCGCCGCCTATCCCGAAGAAGCGAAGAACTTCCGCCTCCTGGGCCATGATCCGTCGGCGGCTTGGGGCGGCGGCAGCCTCGTGCAGGTGCACAAGGGCCACGCCTATGTCGGGGCGGTCGGCGGCTCGAGCTATAACGGCCCGGAAGGCTTCACCGTGCATGACGTGCGCGATCCAAAGAAGCCGCACAAGGTCGGCGAATTCCGCGCGCCGCCCGGCGTGCATTGCCACAAGCTGCGCATCGTCGGCGATGATCTCCTCTACGTGAATTCCGAGCGGCTCGAAGGCGACAAAGGCAAGAACGCCCGCGCCGGATTTTTCATATTCGATATTGCGAAGCCGGCGACGCCGAAGCCGGTCGGCTTCTACGACATGCCGGGCTCGGGGCCGCACCGCTTCGGCGTCGACCTGCAACGCAAGCTCGCGTTTTTGCCGAGCGACGCGCCGGGCTGGGACCGCCGCGTGATCTGGACGCTTGATATTCGCGACCCATTGCGCCCGGAAGTGATCTCGATCTGGGGCCTGCCGTGGATGAAGACCGATTCAGGCGACGTCGGCAACGATCCGCATCCGCACGAACAGGCGACGACGCTGCACGGCCCGCCGACGATCCGCGGTAACCGCATGTATTGCGCCTGGTGGGGCGGCGGCATTTCCATCATCGACTGCACCGATCTGCGCGCGATGAAGCTCGTCGGCCACATCAAATGGTCGCCGCCGTTTCCCGGCTCGACCCATACCTGCTGGCCGCTCGGCAAGCGGCCCTATCTCATCGTCACCGACGAGGCGCGGGCCAAGGAAAAATACCGGGATGCGCAATTCATGTGGATCATCGATGCGCGCGAGGAGAGTAATCCGCTGCCAGTCGCGACCTTCATGCCGGAGCGCGAGAAATATTTCGATCGGCCCGGCCGCTTCGGCGCGCATAACATTTTGGAATATCTGCCGGCCGACGGCCCGTGGCAGGACGTCGTCTTTCTCACCTATTTCAATGCGGGCTTGCGCGCTGTCGATGTGCGCGATCCGCTGCAGCCAAAAGAGATCGGCTGCTACGTGCCGGAGACGGCCGCTGGCGCTCCCGGCATCCAGTCAAACGATATCGGCGCCGACGAGCACGGCAGGCTTTATCTGATCGACCGCTGGGGCCAAGGCATGCACATCCTGGAATATACGGGGTGATTGCTTCCCCTCCCGCCCACGCGCGCAGCGCCCGCGCCCTGGAATGACACGGCTCTGCAGATCATCGATGTCGTTGGTTGCTACAAAGCGCGGACGCCCACGCCTCGGGAGCACTCTACCGCGTCACACCCACCGTCTGCGCGGCGGGATAATTCCTTTTTACATAATCCTTCATATCGCCAATCGTCAGCGTTCGCT
>JBAQBC010000158.1:0-3409 GCA_049286035.1 Xanthobacteraceae bacterium | reverse complement strand
CTGAGCGTGACCGGAATGTCCGCTAAGTGCCATGAGCGGAAGACTTACGGCCGTGCGAGCATTCATCCCGGCATCTAACTTCTACTCCTCAGTCTGACCGAGCCTCGTTTTGAGGCGCGGGACCGCGAAATCGAGAAAAGCACGCAGCTTCAGCGGCAGCAGTCCCTGTCCCGCATAGACAAGATTGACCGGCCAGGGCGCCGCCTCAAACTTTCGAAGTGCAAGCACAAGTGAATGGGCTCGCAGTGCGTTCGCGACCTGATACGAAAGGACTCGCGTAACGCCGATGCCGGCAATGGCTGCATCGATTGCGGCCTCGGCCGTGTTGACGGTGAGGCGCGAATGGATCGCGACCGACATTGTTGACTTGCCCACCCCGAATTTCCAAGTGGTTGGAGACATCAGCCCGTCAAATGTGATGCAGTCATGGGCGGTGAGTTCGCCCGGGCTTCGCGGTGTGCCTCGTTCAGCGAAATATGCCGGGCTGCCGCAGACGACATGGTGGATCGACCCGACGCGGGTCGCAATGAGGCTGCTGTCGGGCAAGTCACCGATACGGACGGCGAGATCAACATCGTCTTCGTGCAGGTTGACCACGCGATCGGCCAGCGCGACCCGGATGTCGACGTCCGGGTAGGATTTGAGAAATTCGATCGCGACCGGCAAGACGTGTATGCGGCCGAACACGATCGGCGCAGTGATCGTCAAGTCTCCTCTCGGAGCGATGTATTCGCCCGCAGCGGAGCGCTCGGCTTCACTGATATCTTCCAGGATCCGCTTGCAGGCCTCAACGTAGGAACGGCCCGCATCGGTGAGCGTGAGGCGGCGGCTCGTCCGATTGACTAGCCGCGTTCGCAGATGTGCCTCGAGTTCCGACACTTTGCGGCTGACCGTTGCGAGCGGCATCCCGAGCTTGCGAGACGCCGCTGAGAGGCTGCCGGCTTCGACGGCCGCCAACAGCGTTGACATAGATTCAAGCCGATCCATTGGCTTCCATATTATGGGAGGATAGCTTCATAAACTACACGCTTCCCGCGTAAAATGGAGAGCCTAGGTACGGGTCATCGGCCACCCCAGGCCGGCAATCGAAAGGAACCCGCCATGACCCGCATCCCTACTCCAGCCACGATCAATGACGCTCCCGCCGCCTCGCGACCGCTGCTCGAAGCCGTCAAGAAGCAACTCGGCGTCGTGCCGAACATGTTCCGTCTCGTGTCCAACAGCCCCGCTGCGCTGCAGGGTTACCTGGGCCTGTCCGAGGCGCTTGGCAAAGGCGCGTTGCCGGCAGCGACGCGTGAGCGGATCGCACTTGCGGTCGCTGAGATCGACGGCTGCGACTACTGCTTGTCGGCACACACTTATCTCGGCAAAAATCTCGCCAAGCTGGACGATGCTGAGATTGCCGCCAACCGCAACGGCGCCTCCAACGATCCGAAGGCAGACGCCGCTGTGCGCTTGCCGCCAAGGTCGTCCGCGAGCGCGGCCATGTGAGCGAAGACGATGTCCGCGCCGTCAAGCGCGCCGGGTATGACGACGCACAGGTGATCGAGATCGTGCTGGATGTCGCGCTGAACACCTGGACGAACTTCATCAACGTGGTCGGCAAGACCGAGATCGACTTCCCGGTCGTGAGCGCCCGCAAGACGGCCTGATGCGTGATGACTCGTCGTCGAGCCGCCGGCTGTGCGCATCGCGCCGTCGGCGGCGGCCTCCCCGAAATCCCTAAATGAGAGCAATATCATGAGCCGCCCACCGCTTCCTCCCTTCACCGACGAGACCGCCGCGCAGAAGGTACGAATGGCCGAAGATGCGTGGAACATGCGCGATCCCGCGCGCGTCGCCCTTGCGTATACTCTCGATAGCCGTTGGCGAAATCGCGCGGAGTTTCTCCAAGGGCGCGACGCCATCGAGGCGTTCCTTACGCGCAAGTGGCAGCGCGAGCTCGACTATCGGCTGATCAAGGAAATCTGGACCTTCCGCGAGAATCGCATCGCTGTGCGTTTTGCCTATGAATGGCACGACGACAGCGGCCATTGGTTCCGCAGCTATGGCAACGAAAACTGGGAGTTTGATGACCAGGGCCTCATGCGCTTGCGCATCGCCAGCATCAACGATGTGCCGATCACGGAGAGCGATCGCAAATATCACTGGCCGCTCGGCCGGCGCCCGGACGATCATCCATCCTTGAGTAATCTCGGGCTGTAGGTGGCTACCATGGGAACTTCCCACACATATTCAAGTGACATTGCCTTCACGTCCTCCATCAAGGCGGTGCAGACCCGAAAGGGCTCCCGCCAGGCATATCGTCGCGTGGAGGAACGAGGCTCCTGGCCGACCCAGATCACCCCCGATCTTGCTGCGTTCATTGAGGCGCAGACGAGCGTTTTTCTCGCTACCGTCAGCGCGGAAGGACAACCCTATGTTCAACACCGCGGCGGGCCGGCCGGCTTCCTGCGGGTGCTCGACGACAAGACCATCGGCTTTGTCGATTTTTCCGGCAACCGGCAATACATTACGCAGGGCAATCTCCTAGACAATCCCAAGGCCCACCTCTTCTTGATCGATTATGCTCACCGGCGTCGCATCAAGATTTGGGGCGAGGCGCACGTCATCGAAGGCGACGCGGAGTTGACTACGAAGCTGATGCCGGACGGCTACAAGGCGCGTCCTGAGCAAGTGATCCTCTTCACCATTTCTGCCTGGGACGCGAATTGCGCTCAGCATATTCCACAGCGCTTTGATGCTATCAGCGTTGCGGCCGCGTTGGCCGAACGCGAGGAACGCATCAAAGCACTGGAAGCGGAGATCGAACGGCTGCGGACCCACCGAGACAGACATGACAGCTGCTCTTCACGATCGACTAAAAATTCACTCCTCAAGGGAAAAGAAAATCCGATGAATGGTCCCCACAAGTTCGGTACGGAGTTTGGATCTGATAATGCACCCGAACACAGTGCAGCTATTGTCAGTCACCATGACAGCATCAAATGGTTTGAGGCAATCCCCGGAGAACAATTGTGTATTCGGGTTCACGGAACACAGGTGAATGGCCGCTATGCAATTATGGAAAACATCGCGGCGCCAGGCACAGCAACACCTATGCACTTCCATGCGGAAGATGAAATTTTTCACATCCTTGAAGGGACGGTGACCTTCAGCATCGACGGCGACGTTTTCAATGCCTCCGTCGGCTCAATTGTGGTTATTCCAGCAGGCGCACATCACGCGTGGAGGAATCGTTCGAACTCTCCGATCCGCATGTCGACCTTCTTTTCACCAGGTGGAGTAGAAGAGCTTTACCCCAAGCTTGTCGGCTTGTCTCTGGAAGAGCTATCTACTGTAGTCGAACCATTCGGATCAGGCATTGTTGGGCCGCCCATCGATGAGTAACGTCTCCGCAGCACTTGAT